>NZ_JBLWIS010000011.1:0-98436 GCF_048381675.1 Advenella sp. RU8 | reverse complement strand
AGTTTTGTTTGTCAACAACTATTTTAAAGTATTTTTAAAACCGTTCTTTTTAAACCATCCAGCTAACTGCACCAGATCTACCTGCCCCACGTTGACACTGCCTAATCAAAGCTTAGATTAACACACTGACTTCGTTTCGTTTTTCGCTGCTTGGCATTTAAGGGTAAACCCTAGTGCTGTTGCTGCGAAAGAATGAACTATAGCATGATGATTTCATTTTCCGCAAACTTTTGTGGTTTTTATCTTTACGAAAAAACCACAAAAAACCTATCTTATTGATTAGATTGAATATATATAAAAACAAAGTTTGTAGTGTTTTTACATCACAAGGATTTAAGGACATTTCCTTAATATATCCCCAGCTGCTTTATGGAAATCGAATCAATAAATTTCTTTGCAACCCAGGACTCAGTCAACAATTTAGGCAGGCAAACACCGCGTGCCAAATTACAACGTAATCACCTCTACCAAAACAATACACCCCACTGGACAACAACAGCAACAACAACAACAACAACAACAACAACAACAACAACCTAGAACAAAGCCAGCCAACAAAAAGGGCAAGCAGTCAATACAACTGTTGCCCTCTTCTTTTTCAACAAGCACTTGCTATATAAGGAAGTGCGATCCAACTAGCTTTTACGGTTGTTGTTCATCAGTGATAAAAACTCTTTTCTTAAGTCAGAATCTCTCAAGAATGAGCCTCGCATAACACTGTTGATCATTTTTGACCCCATATCTTTCACACCACGCCACTGCATGCAGAAGTGATCCGCCTCCATGACAACCGCCAGACCATCAGGCTGCATTTTCTTGACCAATAAATCGGCAATTTGCGTGATTGCCTCTTCCTGTATTTGTGGCCGCTCCATAACCCAGGCAATAAGACGGGCATATTTGGACAAACCAATTAAATTTGATTTTTCATTAGGCATGATACCTACCCATACCTTACCCATAATAGGGCATAAATGATGGGAGCAGGCACTACGGACCTGAATGGGGCCGACAATGATCAATTCATTCAATTTTTCCACATTGGGAAACTCAGTCGTTGCAGGCATGGGATGATAACGACCAGCAAACACTTCCTTGATAAACATTTTAGCGACGCGCTTCGCCGTTTCATTGGTGTTATGGTCTCTTTCCGTGTCAATAACCAAGCTTTTCAGTACTTCTTTTAACTTTTCCTGAACTTCCTGCTGTAAGAGGTCGAGTTCGCCAGGGTTGATAAACTCCGAAATATTGTCATTGGCATAATAGCGGGCACCAGCCAGTTCGATGCGTTTGCGAATATGATTGGAAATATAACTTGAATCTTGTGAGTCATTCACCGCAAAATCCTTTCTTTATGGGTTACACCGTATTCTGAATGTTAGTTTTTAACATACTTCAACTTGGGCATGTTCTCATGATAAGCTCATATAGAATATATCACCTCTAATGAGAACTCCAATAATACGCCAGACCATGAGAAAACAAGCATGAGCGAACAAATATTAATCAACGTCACGCCTTTTGAAACACGCGTCGCCTTAATAGAACTGGGTGCAGCCCAGGAAATACATATAGAGCGCACCAGCCAAAGAGGCAAAGTTGGTAATATTTATTTAGGTAAGGTGGTACGGGTTTTGCCCGGGATGCAAAGTGCCTTTATTGATATCGGTCTGGATAAAGCCGCTTTCATCCATATTGCCGATCTTCGTGAGAACCGCTCTTTACGCAATACCGGGATTGCCTACACCCAAATAGAAAAGCTGCTCTTTGAAGGACAAACCTTAATGGTGCAGGTCATTAAAGATCCATTGGGCACCAAAGGCGCACGCCTGTCTAACCAGATCAGCATTGCAGGCCGCATGCTGGTATACCTACCCCATGAACAACATATTGGCATTTCACAAAAAATCGAATCGGAAGAAGAACGAAACAGCCTGAAAGAACGGGTTATTGCCCTGATGAATCCTAATGAAAAAGGTGGCTTTATTGTCAGGACCCAAGCTGAAGGCGCCACTGATGAGGAAATCAAAAAAGATCAGGAATACCTGAACTTGCGTTGGTCAATGATCAAGGAGGCGGCACAGAAAAAATCGGCCCCAGCCCTTCTTTATGAAGACCTGACGCTAGCCCAGCGGGTACTGCGTGATATGGTGACGCCCGAGACAAGATCCATTGAGATTGATTCCCGCAGCACCACACAGGCCATGCTGGAATGGGCATCCATTTACACACCTTCCATCATTAGCAAAATAAAGCATTATGCCGGTGAACGCCCCCTGTTTGAAACCGCACACGTTGATGAGGAAATCAACGGCGCGCTTTCACGCCGCGTTAACCTGAAATCAGGCGGCTACCTGATCATAGACCAGACCGAGGCCCTGACAAGCATTGATGTGAACACGGGTGGTTTCATTGGCGGGCGAAACTTCAATGACACTATTTTCAAGACTAACCTTGAAGCGGCAGTGGCCATTGCACGCCAGTTGCGCCTGCGCAACCTGGGTGGCATCATTATTATCGACTTTATTGATATGGATAATAAAGAGCACCAGGACGCCATTTTAGCCGAGCTGCAGAAAGCACTAGACAAAGACCGCACTAAAACAACATTGAATGGTTTTTCCCAACTGGGGTTGGTTGAAATGACACGCAAACGCACCCGCGACTCTTTGGCACATCAGTTATGTGAGCCCTGCCCCACCTGCGAAGCCAAGGGTTCGGTACAAACGCCCCGCACGGTTTGCTACAACATTCTCAGGGAAATCCTGCGCGAAGCAAAACAATTCAACCCCAAAGAGTTCCGCCTGATTGCCTCACAAAGCATTATTGACCTGTTTCTGGAAGAAGAAAGCCATTACCTGGCCACTCTGGGGGACTTTATAGGCAAACCCATTACCCTTGAGGTGGACAATACATACACGCAGGAAATGTATGATATTGTCCTGATGTAAACCGCTTAACTGTGCCCGGGCTTGACCCGGGATTGCATTTTGATGATCCTGTCTTCAAGGTGTGGCGAAGTTTGCAATGCAATCAAGGGAGTTGTTGAGCTCTCATTGGTTTCCAGGCGCAAAACAATGCTTTGTCCATCAAATGTATCCGGATCTGCTTCAATATCAATATATTTTTGCAAAAGTTCATCTATGGATTTTTGAGCTTCCGCCAGATAATAATCAAGCGTGTCTTCTGTTGCATTTTTGAAAGCATTTTCAATGGTTTTGGACAAGTCCCAGGTAAAAAACATAAGGGCATTAGGACCCTTTACCGAGGGGTGTTCATAACCCCATGAAGAAATTTCATGTTGTGCTTTTTCTGTCATTTATCTACCGTAAAAAAATATAAATTTGTGCTGGTATCGCGCAAAAGTGTAAAACAATTATTTTGAATTAATCTTCACGAAACTGCATTTGATATAAAGTTGCGTACAGTCCACCGTTTTTCAAGAGCTTGTCATGATTTCCTGACTCTATGATCCGCCCTTGATCAAGCACGATAATGCAATCTGCATTTTGTACTGTTGACAAACGATGGGCAATCACAAAAGTTGTCCGGCCTTCCATCAACAAATCAAGCGAAGCCTGCACCTGGCGCTCAGACTCGTTATCCAATGCAGAAGTGGCCTCATCAAGAATAAGAATGGGGGCATTTTTAATTAACGCCCTGGCAATTGCCAGACGTTGCCTTTGGCCACCGGAAAGCCATGCACCATTTTCACCAATGTACGTTTGCAACCCGGCAGGCAGCGAATCGACAAATTCAAGCAAATTGGCCGCCCTGAGTGCCTCTTTGATTTCTGACTCAGTCGCATCGCGGTGAGAGCCATAGGCTACGTTTTGCGCAATGGAACCATCAAAGAGCACCACATTCTGGCCAACCAACGATAAATTGGCCCGCAAACTTGTCAGGGTAATGTCATTAAGATCATGGCCATTGATGGTGATTTGTCCAGAGCTGGGTACGATAAAACGGGGAAGCATGTTTGCCAGGGTGGTTTTACCACTTCCGGAACGTCCCACAATGGCAATGGTTTCACCCGATTTGACATTGAGTGAAATATTGGACAAGGTATCCCGGGGAGCATCAGGAAAACGAAAACAGACATCCTTGAACTCAATCACGGCATCCTTATTGATTCTCAGCTCATGCTGGCCTTGATCTTCTTCTTTCGCACCATCAATCAGCGAGAAAACACTTTCAGCGGCAATCAGCATTTTTTGTGCTTTTGAAGCCACATTGGTCAGGCGTTTGATGGGATCAAAAATTTGTGCCAAGGCAGTAACAAAAGCAACAAAGGCACCCACGGTCAAGGTTCCAGCATTGCCCTGATACAAAGCGGTTGCAATCACGGCAGCCACAGCAAATGAAATGCATAACTGAGTGAGTGGTGTCATGGCAGCGTCGGCTGACGCTTTTCTCATGGCAAACTTCCTTAAAGCTGCATTCACGACTGAAAACCGGGACTGCTCGTATTCATAGCCATTAAATAACTTGACGACCCGCTGCCCCTCTATACCCTCTTTGACCACATGCGTGAGTTGTGCATTTATATTAATGGTTTGACGGTTAATACGGCGCAAGCGTTTGGTGAAATACCCCGCAACCATAATCGAAAGGGGCAGAATCAGGAAAATAATCAGGCTAAGTTGCCAGGACAAATACAACAACATCCCCAACAAGGCCAGAACAACGAAAGCCTCACGCACAATAATGGTGAATACCTCGGTTGCGTAATCGGTCACATCGCCCGCATCAATCGTAAAACGGTTCATCAACCGGCCGGAATCACCTTTCTGAAATTCGGTATCGGGTAAAGTAAGCAGGCGGTCATACATATCACGACGCATGCCAAGCAATACATTGTTGGCAATCCAGGCCAGCAGGTAACTGCTAAGAAAGTTACAAATTCCGCGTACCAAGAAAAGACTGACGATCGCAAGCGGCATAAACCAGATAAAATACGATTTCGCACCTGTAAAGCCCTCGTCCAGCAAAGGCTTCATTATGTACGCCATGGCAGGCTGGGTTGCCGCGCCAAAGGCCACAAACACCATGGCAACGGCAAGTGCTTTCCAATACACACCCACCCGTTTGTATATTTTTCTCCATAGTTCTGGATTTACTGCATGGGTACCTTCCCGATGCATTTGCTCGAATAACCTCAAGGAATACTCTCTTGTTAACCTGTCAAGCTTGGGATTTTAACGGTTTCAACATAAACATGCAGAAAAGTTTATGTTTTATGACAATCAGGATAAAATCCGTCAAATGAAAAATATATCTAGAATTTACGTACGACTGCCAAACTGGATAGGCGATGTCTGCATGAGTTTGCCCAGCCTGTACGCCATCGTGAACACCGGCTGTGAAGTCATTGTATGCGCAAAACCCTGGGCTGAAAACCTGCTCAAAGGCATTATTGGCATTCAGTTCCTGAGCCTGAGCGGCCAATGGAACAAAGACAGGGTTATTATAAGGGCACATAAAAAAAACAATCCGGCAAAAGGCAAATCGGTGGGACTTTTATTACCCGACTCACTGACCAGTGCATTGACCTTCAGGCTGGCAGGCCTGCCTTCAGCCGGTTATAAAGACGATGGACGCTCGCTGCTATTGAAATGGCCCTTTGACAAGCCGTCCAAAAACCTGCACGCTGTTGAGTCATGGTACCATCTGACCCATAGCGCCTTGCAAAAATGGCATTTCAAATCAGCCCCCCATCCCGAAACCACGCTGACTTTGCCACTGAATCCCACTGACACACAAAAAGCCTGGCTCCTGCTCAAAGAGCATCGACTCTATCCAGGCAAATTCATCCTAATTGCCCCAACGGCCACAGGCAAACACAAAGGTAAAGATAAGGTCTGGCCAAAATTTGCTGAATACACCCGAAAAATACAGGCTCTGGGATATACAGTTGTCATGTGCCCCCCTCCCAATGAACGGGAAGCCGCATTCAGGAACGCCCCTGATGCCCTATGCCTGCCGGCTGTTGGCCTTGGTATGTTTGTTGCCTTAATCGGCCAAGCCGCCCTGGTTGTGTGCAATGACTCGGGGGTTTCCCATCTTGCGTCATTAACCAGAACACCCCAGATTACCCTAATTGGTGTTACCGATCCAAAACGTACCGGCCCTTGGTCCCCTACTGCCCATATCTGTGGCAGCATGGACAATTGGCCTGAACTTGACCCGGTCATCACGCTAAGCACTTCAATACTCAACCCGTCTTGAACAAGCATGAAAAGCTACCTTATTTCATTAATAATCCCACTGAATTTATGTGTTTTTTTAGTTGTTTCAGGTGCAGTGCTAGTTGTCTTGAAACGAAGAAGAACAGGGATATTCCTGTGTTTTAGCGGGCTATCTTGGGTCTTTATCTGGTCATTGCCGGTTACCTCAATAGTTTTGGGCGGCTTGCTTGAAAATCGTTACCCCCACCGAAGCCTGGACTCGATTCCTACTGCCCAGGCAATTGTTGTTCTGGGCGGAAACACGGCCAACAACAGAGAAAGCTGGTTTGAGGAACTCAGCGAGAATCCTTCAACCCATTCCCGGGTTGATACGGCCAGCGAACTGTATCATGCCCAAAAAGCCCCTAAAATCATTGTTTCAGGCGGAGCGCTTGCCGGAGAAGTTAGCGAAGCCAAAGGCATGGCAGAAAAACTGATGGCAAAAGGTGTGCCAAAATCTGCCATCATGCTTGAAAACAATAGCAAAACCACTTATGAAAATGCTGAGTTTACGGCCAATGAATTAATCCGCAACGAGATAAAATCGATCATCCTGGTCACTTCTGCCCTTCATACCCCCAGATCCATGGCTGTCTTTGACCGGCTCGACCTGGAAGTAACACCAGCACCCAATCCACCTCAAATAATCATTCCCGACAACCCCGATTTCATTCTATTCCTTCCCAATGCCCGGGCCCTGCATGGCAGCCGATCAATCATCAAGGAATACCTGGGACTCATTATTTACTGGCTGCGTGGCTGGGTATAACGGCCGATATCCCCTTGGCGTTCGGCCAGCCAAATGCGGTAAGCCATCTCAGTATCAAGGGCCAGTTTTTCAGTTGAAAAACCGCCCTCGTCATAAAGCCACTGGTGCGCTGCCTTGCTCATTCTTTCCCTTAACCCCGGATCAGCAATCAAGCGTTCCAAGGCATTGCCAAGAGCCTGGCTGTCTTTACTGGGCACCAGGATCCCGGTTTCTCCATCCTTGAACATTTCAGAAACACCTCCAACATCGGTCCCAATAACCGGCAAACCGCTCATTTGGGCTTCAACGTAAACGGTTCCCGAGGCCTCTTGCTCTGTGGCCAAGGCAAAAATATCACTGCCAGCCAAAAGATTGGGCACATCTTTACGATATCCCATCATATGCACCCGGTCTTCAACCTTTTTTTCCTTGATAAAAGCCGCTACCTGCTCATACGTGGGTGAGCCTGCCCCTACCAATACCAGATGCAAATCAGGATACTTTTCAAATAACGGCAACATGGTATTGATTAGAAACAAATGGCCTTTTTTCTGGCGCATGACAGCAACACAAATCACGACAACCGCTGTTGAGGGCAAGTTCAACTCCTGGCGCAAGGTAGATTGCACGACAGGCGCCGGGGTGGCAACCGGAGAATAAATGGTTCTTACTTTATATTCAGGAACCCCTTTGGCCAAAACCATGCTTTTGACATGATTGCTAACCGTCGAGATGCGATGCGGCAACCAGCTATAAGACAATAACGAGCCGATAGGTGCAGCCAGATGCCGGGTTCTGACAATAAGAGGCGTGCCAGCCAGCCTGCCTCCCAACGCCGCTATCAGGGTATCTTTGCGGCTATGGGTATTCAACACGTCAAATTTTCCCTGCTTCAGGATTTTCCTGAATTTCATGACACCCCTGACAAAATTGCCCAACCCGCCCATGGGCACCGTATGTACGGTAAAACCCAACGCCCGCATACGCTCTACCAATTGGGCCTCAGGACGACAAGCCAATTCAATATGATGCCCCCGCTCACGCATGGCCAGCATTTCCTTGAGAATGCGATGTTCTTGTCCACCAAATGAAACGGCTGCCTCTGAATGCAGAATTCTTAACGGCTGATCCGTGACCGATTTTTTATCACTCATTCGTAAATCACCTCAAACTCACCATAATGCCTAGTGGCTTCAATTTTTTCAAACAGGGTATCCGCCATGCGTACACGCCAATCTTCACCCAAGACCACTTCACAACGAAACCCTTTGGGCGATTGCAGGTTCAGCTGAACCCTTACGCCCGGCACGCCGTTTTCAGGCTCTGCCCGATAAGGGTTCAGCAAAGCCTTCAGCGACTTCACACTAACTTCCTTATTCAGGCTGATTTGCAGGCTTCTGGCTTTTTCCTCACGGGCCAACTGCAAGTCATACAGGTTTTCTACCGAAATACGCAATACACCGGTGAATTTATTGGTCTTGATTTTGACTTGGGCAATCAACAACTGGTCGGTCTTGAGGCGATGCCGATGAATCTCGTAAACCGAAGCTGGACAAAGGACCTCAATCTGGGCCGTACCGTCATCAATCAAAAGGAAATAAAGCCGATTTTCTCCGGACTTGGTTTCCTGCTTAAGGGTAAAGCTGCGGATGCCAATCAGGACGCCTGCAATCCATTGCAGGTCACGCGATTCTTGCAATTTGGCCAGGGTACCCGGAATAAAGCGACGTACTTCATCACGCCAGACTTCAAACAAATGATGGCTGAAGAAAAAGCCCAAGGCGTTTTTCTCTTCAATTAACTGGGCATGCAAAGACCAGGGCTTGACCTTGCCCATTTCAAGCTGGACGATCGTGCTGGAATCATCACCAAACAATGACACCTGATTCGCACTTTTTTCGGCCTGGTCTGCCGCATCAATCGCGTGTGACAGCGCCCCCAGCAAGGCCGAGCGATTGGAGTCAATCATATCAAATGCACCTGCGCGAATCAGTGCTTCCATGGTGCGCCGGTTGACAGTATGCCGGTCTACCCGTTTGCAAAAATCATATAAATCCACAAAAGCTCCACCCTCATCCCGGGCACGCAGAATTTCCTCTACTGCGCCTTGGCCTGTGCCCTTGACAGCGCCCAAACCATAACGAATGGTTCTGGGTGGCTCTCCTTTTGCGACATATTCATCAATAACGGGCTCAAAGCGGAAAACCGATTGGTTGATATCTGGCGGCAAAACAGTCAGGCCATTATCAACGGCATCACGCCAGAAAATCTGCACCTTATCGGTATCATCCATATCCGCTGATATGGTAGCTGAAATGAATTCAGCCGGATGATAGGCCTTCAGCCAGGCAGTCTGGTAAGCAATCAAGGCATAGGCGGCAGAGTGACTCTTGTTGAAACCATAGCCGGCAAACTTTTCCATCAAGTCAAACAGCGTTACCGCCAATTCACCGTCATATCCCTTTTCAACAGCCCCTTTTTCAAACAATTCCCGATGCTTGGCCATTTCCTCAGGCTTTTTCTTGCCCATCGCCCGGCGCAGCAAGTCGGCGCCCCCCAGACTGTAACCACCAATAATCTGCGAGATCAGCATCACCTGTTCCTGATACACAATCACGCCATAGGTACTGCTTAAGGTTGATTCAAGATCGGGATGGAAATAATCTACCGTTGCCCGGCCGTGTTTACGGTTGACGAAGTCATCCACCATGCCTGACTCGAGTGGTCCGGGACGATACAAGGCAAGCATCGCAATAATGTCTTCAAAAGTATTGGGCAGCAGTTTCTTCAGCAGCTCTTTCATACCCCGCGATTCCAGCTGAAATACCGCGGTGGTATTGCCTTCGCAAAGAATCCGGTATGCTTCCGGATCATCCAGCGGCAGCGCCATCACATCGAAATCTCGTTTGCTTTCGTTGAAACGGCGCACATAACGTACAGCCCAATCCAGAATGGTCAGGTTGCGCAGGCCCAAAAAGTCAAACTTGACCAGACCGACATCCTCGACATCCCCCTTGTCATACTGCGAAACCACACTGCTATCATGTCCAGGCTGGCAGTAAAGCGGGCAAAAATCCGTCAATTTTCCGGGTGCAATCAGCACCCCACCCGCATGCATGCCGATGTTTCGCGTCAAGCCTTCAAGGGGCCTAGCCAGATCAACCAAGGCTTTGACTTCTTCATCGGTTTCGTAACGGCGCTTGAATTCGGGCTCTTCAGCCAGGGTTTTTTCAAGAGACCACGGATTGGCCGGGTTAAACGGAATCAGTTTGGACAGGCCATCACACAAGGAATAAGGCAGCTCAAGTACCCGCCCCACATCGCGGACTACGGCTTTGGCGCCCAGCGTACCGAAAGTGGCGATCTGGCTAACCGCATCGCGGCCATACTTGTCCTTGACATATTCGATGACTTTTTCACGATTGTCCTGGCAAAAGTCAATATCGAAGTCGGGCATGGAAACCCGCTCTGGGTTAAGGAATCGTTCGAACAGCAAATCGTAACGAATCGGATCAAGGTCGGTAATTCCCAATGAATAGGCCACCAGCGAGCCCGCACCCGAACCGCGGCCTGGCCCCACCGGAACGCCATTGTTTTTCCCCCAATTAATGAAGTCCTGAACAATCAGGAAATAACCCGGGAATCCCATCTGGATAATCGTTTTACATTCCCACTGAAGACGCTCAAGATAAGCAGGGTATTTCTTTTCCCTTTCCGCCTCATCGGGATACAACATGACCATCCGCTTGGCCAGTCCCTCTTCAGCCAGCTGACTCAAATAATCATCAAGGGATACGCCTTCAGGGGTTGGGAAGATAGGCAATTGTGGCTTGCCCAGTACCAAAGTCAAGTTACAACGCTTGGCAATTTCAACCGCATTTTCAATCGCGGTTGGAATATCCTGGAACTTTCGTGCCATTTCTTCAGAGCTCGGCATATACTGCTCTTCGGTAAAGCGCCTGACCCGTTTCGGATTACCCAGCAACTCTCCATCAGCAATACATACCCTGGCTTCATGCACCCGATAGTCTTCTTTTTTTAGAAACTGAATGGGATGGGTTGCCACTACTGGCAAATTGCAGGCCGAAGCCAGCTTGACTGCATCCTGCACATAAGCCTCATCGGCCTCGAAACCAGCCCGCTGCAGCTCAATATAAAAAGCTTCCGGAAACAGCCCGGCCCATTCCATAGCCAAAGATTGGGCCAGTTCCTGGTTACCGACCTCAAGCGCCTGACCAATATCACCCTGGCGCCCGCCCGAAAGCAGGATCAGCCCATCGCCCATTTCCTTGAGCCATTCTTTTTTTATTTCTGCCCTGCCCTTGTATTGGTTTTTAATCCAGGCCTGGGACAGCAATTCACACAAATTATTGTAACCCTGGTGGTTTTTAACCAGCAGCAGGCAGCGGAACGGTTTTTCTCGATCCTGCTCATTGGTGAGCCACACATCGCTGCCGGCAATCGGTTTGATCCCCTTGCCACGCGCACCTTTATAGAGTTTGACGAAACCAAAAATATTGCATAAATCGGTAACCGCCAGGGCCGGCTGACCGAACTTGACGGCCTGACCAATCAGGTCATCAAGACGGGCAATGCCATCCACCACCGAAAATTCGGAGTGGGCACGCAAATGAACAAATAACGGGAGAGTATTTTCTGAAGTCATGGACAGAATTGTATCAACGAATAATGGTTTCCCATGCTTTTTGCAAGCGCTTGACCGAGACAGGCATGGGGGTTCTGAGTTCCTGGGCAAAAAGAGCTACGCGCAGCTCTTGCAATAACCACTGAAAGTCATCAAGGCGTTCATCGGGAGCCCCCTTAAGAGCGCTTCGCATCCGCTGGTAATTCAACAGCAAGGGAGCCATATCCGCCATCATGCGGGCATCCCGGGCAGGATCACTGCGCAATTTGTCCATTCTTGCCGAACAGGCCTTAAGGTAGCGGGGAAAATGCACTAAATGCGCATAAGGGTTTTTCTTCAGGAAATCCTTGCTCATCAAAAGGCTTAAGTTACCGGTAATATCTTCATAAGCCTGCTTGTGGGATTTGATTTGCGGAAGCTTTTTTTGCACCGTCGCCCACTCGGCAAGAATCGTGCCGGCAAGACGGGCAATTTCCTGGATCAACAAGCCCAAGCGCCCCTTGGCATCCTGCCTCCTTTGCTCAAAAGCATTGGCATCTTCTGGCAAAGGACTGGTCAGGCAAGCCTGCATCAAGGCGCAATCCACGATCTGGTCACGCAAATCTTCCTGTGAGCCCAGGGGCATGTAAATCATGCTCATGCGTGTCAAATCAGTGATATTCTTGCTGAGAAATTTGAGCTGGTCTTTCAGGGCAATACGAAAAAGCCGCAACAGCCCTGCTTGATGTTTCTGGCGAGCCGCTTCAGGATCATCGAACACGTCCAGGTCGCAAGACACGCCGTTATCCACCAAAGCCGGATAACCAATGAATGACTGGTTTTTCTTCTTGATCTCCAGCAACTCGGGCAATTGCCCAAAACTCCATTCGATGATGTTTTCAGAAGCCAGTACCTGGGCAACCTCGCGGTCTTTGCTGGCCAGGCGCTGGAAGGTTTCCTGTGCCTGCATGCCATGCTCGGCCTTTAACTGGTTCAGGTTACGCCCGGCCGACAGCATTCTTCCATGTTCATCAATAACCTTAAAGTTCATGAACAAATGCACCGGCAATGTTTCGATCTTGAAATCTTCTTCTTTTACCCGAACCTTGCACTCTGCCCAAATATCTTCCGCAATGGCTGTCGTCAGGGCCATGCCCGGATTGGCAAGACGGTCAAACCAGCGTTGGTGGAAACCACTGGCGTAATCGGGCAATGGCACACAATGACGGCGCAGCTTTTGTGGCAGTGACTTGAGCAACAAATGTACCTTTTCCTTGAGCATGCCCGGCACCAGCCACTGGCAACGAGTCGCATCAATCTGGTTGAGGGCATAAACGGGAATCGTCATGGTCACCCCGTCACGAGGTGAGCCCGGCTCAAAATGATAGTCCAGGGCCAGCTCGATACCATCCCAGACGAATTTTTTAGGGAACACATCGGTGGTAACCCCGGTTGCCTCATGGCGCATCAGGTCATCACGGTTCAGGACCAGTGCTTCCTGGCTGGCGGCGGGCAACTCTTTGTACCAGCTTTCAAGCGTAGCGACCTGA
Source organism: Advenella sp. RU8 (assembly GCF_048381675.1). Taxonomy (NCBI): domain Bacteria; kingdom Pseudomonadati; phylum Pseudomonadota; class Betaproteobacteria; order Burkholderiales; family Alcaligenaceae; genus Advenella; species Advenella sp. RU8. The sequence continues at coordinate 85,287 of NZ_JBLWIS010000011.1, read as the reverse complement.
TAAATATGTTCAGGAATCAGCTTGTCATAAAAGGCAAAAATCAGCCCATCATCCACCAGGATATCTGGCCTGCGTGCTTTATGCTCAAGCTTTTCAATTTCCCTGATCAAACGGTTGTTACGCACGATGAATGGCAATTTTGAATCGATATCACCAGCTACCAAAGCGTCACGAATAAAGATCTCACGTGACTCAGCCGGGGCTATCCGGCCGTAATGCACCTTGCGTCCATGATAAATTTGCAAGCCGTACAAACTCGCCCGTTCATTAGCCTGCACCTGCCCCAGCTTTGCATTCCAGGCAGGGTCCGACCATTGTTTTTTCAGCAAATGGCTGCCAATTGATTCTATCCAGCGCGGATCAATTTTGGCAATACATCGCGCAAATAGCCGTGAGGTCTCAACCAGCTCTGCGGCGACAATCCACTTGCCCGCTTTTTTCACCAGCGAAGAACCCGGATGAATAAAAAATCGTATTTCACGCGCCCCCATAAAATGCGGGGCTTCATCGCTTTTGAAACCCAGATTGCCCAGCAAGCCGGTAAGCAGCGCCTTGTGAATTTGCTCATAGGTGGCTTCTGTTTGATTTAACCGCCAACCCTGCTCACGCACCAGGCTATGCAACTGGGTATGGACATCGTGCCACTCACGCAAACGCAAGGGTGACAGAAAAGAAGTCCTGAGCTTTTCAACCAGTTTTCTTTGTGAAACCTTATGAGCGACTGCATCGTTATACCAGCTCCAGAGTTTCAGGTAAGATATGAATTCGGATTTTTCATCCTTGAATTTGGCATGCGCCTGATCGCTGGCCTCTTTAGCATTAAACGGGCGCTCTCTGGGGTCCTGAATGGATAGCGCCGAGGCAATAACCAGCATTTCGTCCAAGCATTGGTGTTCCTTGGCGGCCAATATCATGCGGGCAAGCCGCGGGTCAACCGGCAAACTGGCCAGGCTACGGCCAACGGGCGTCAGTTTATTGGTTTCATCAATCGCCCCCAGCTCCTGCAAAAGATGATATCCATCGGCAATGGCTTTACCACTTGGCATATCCACAAAAGGGAATTGCTCAATTTCGTCAAGACGCAATGCTTTCATGCGCAAAATGACCGAAGCCAAGGATGAACGCAGGATTTCCGGATCAGTAAAAGGCGTCCTCAGCTTGAAATCATCTTCATCATACAGGCGAATGCACACCCCTGGCCCGATACGGCCACAGCGCCCGGCACGCTGGTTAGCCGAGGCCTGGCTGATGGGTTCAATCTGCAACTGTTCGACCTTATTACGCCAGGAATAGCGCTTGACCCTGGCCAGGCCGCTATCAATCACAAAACGGATACCCGGCACCGTCAGCGAAGTTTCGGCCACGTTGGTCGCCAGAATGACGCGGCGCTGGTTGGTCGAAGGATGAAAAATGCGTTCCTGGTCAGCCTGTGACATGCGGGCAAACAAGGGCAACACCATGGTGCCGGAAGGATGATGCTTGCGCAGGGATTCGGCAGCCTCGCGGATTTCCCTTTCTCCGGGCAAGAAAACCAATATATCACCCGGGCCATGCTGTGCACACTCATCAACCGCATCAACAATGCCATCAATCAGGTCTTTTTCTTCATCCCGCTCCAGGCGACTGGATTCAGTTTGGGTACCAAGATTTTCTTCATCATCAAAAAAACGGATAGGACGGTAACGTACTTCTACCGGATACAAACGGCCAGAGACTTCAATAACTGGTGCTTTTTTGCCGTTATGACCGGCAAAGTGCGTGGCAAAACGATCCGCATCAATCGTCGCTGAGGTAATGATCAGCTTCAGGTCCTTGCGCCGGGGCAGCAACTGCTTTAAAAAACCAAGCAGAAAATCAATATTCAGGCTGCGCTCATGCGCCTCATCGATAATGATCGTGTCGTAACGACGCAGCAAAGGATCGCGCTGCGACTCCGCCAATAAAATACCATCGGTCATTAGCTTGATGGCGGCACCGGGACCGGTTTTGTCGCTAAAACGAATCTGGTACCCTACCCATTCACCTAAGGGCGTATTCAGTTCCTGGGCAATGCGTTTGGCCACAGAAGTGGCTGCCAGCCTGCGCGGCTGGGTATGACCAATCATGCCTTTCAGGCCACGCCCCAGTTCAAGACAGATTTTCGGCAACTGGGTTGTTTTACCCGAACCGGTTTCACCGCATACGATAACGACCTGATTAGCTTGCAGCGCCTTGGCTATTTCCGCCCTTTTCGCACTGACAGGAAGATCCTCGGGGTAGCTGATGGAAGGCGGCAAACGCACGGGCACCTGCCCGTTTGGGATTTGTTTTTCGCCACTGTGATTCGAAACAACATTTTTATGCATAAATAATCTATCTTTAAGTCTATCCGACATTATAATTTTGCCTTGACTTTTTATTATCAAAGCTGGGCCATTTTTCATTTTTAGCCACACAGGATTGTAACTTAACACCATGAGCACAAACGAACCCGAAACCTATTCCGCCCTAGACGCCCCTGAATATGCCCCGGCACAATTCGTCCGATGGTTTCGGGAAGTGGCTCCTTATGTACATACCTTGCGTGGAAAAACATTTGTCGTGGGTTTTGGTGGAGATCTGGTTCAGGCTGGCGCCCTGAATTCCTTGATTCAGGATTTATCACTGCTGACCGCCCTGGGCGTTCACCTCGTATTAGTGCATGGATCGCGCCCCCAGGTCAATGAACAATTGCGCCTGAAAGGCTTCAGTTACCAGTTTGGCAGAGGCATTGAACCCACCAGCCCCGAAGCCCTGGAATGCGCCAAAGAGGCAGCCGGTGAAATTCGTCTGGATATTGAAGCCGCCTTCAGCCAGGGTTTGCCCAATACCCCCATGTCCAATGCCCACATCCACATTATTTCCGGCAACTTTGTCACCGCTCAACCCGTTGGTGTCATTGATGGGGTCGACTACAAACATTCAGGCAAGGTGCGTAAATTTGACCTTGATGCCATGAAAAAAATCATCTCTCATGGCGCAGTCCTGCTGATGTCTCCGATTGGATTTTCCCCAACCGGAGAAGCCTTCAATCTGGCGATGGAAGACCTGGCCACCAGCACCGCCGTTGCCCTGAGTGCCGACAAACTGATTTTCATGACCAAGAACAGCGTCCTGAAAGACCTTCAGGATAACGTCATCACGGAAATTGCACGCGAGGATGCTGATAACCTGATCCGGCAAGGCCATCTGGATGAAGACACGGCCTCTTTCCTGAAACATGCCTCGACTGCCGTGAAGCGTGGGGTCAAGCGGGCTCACCTGATTCCCTTCGAGCTTGATGGCAGCATATTGCTTGAATACTTCACCCATGATGGCGTGGGCACCATGGTAGTGGAAGACACACTGGATGACCTGCGCCCTGCCACGGTAGACGATATTGGCGCAATTGTCAGCCTGATTGAACCCCTGGAAGCCGATGGCACCCTGGTTCCGCGCGGCCGCAACGTAATAGAACGCGATGTGGAAAAATTTACTGTCCTTGAGCACGATGGCATTATTTATGGATGCGTTTCTTTAATTCCTTATCCTGAATCAAAAATGGCCGAAATGGCCTGCCTGATCGTGAACCCTGACTGGCAAGGAAGCGGTGAAGGTGAAATCCTGCTGAGACACGCAGAAAACAAGGCTCGGGCACTGGGCGTAAAACGCCTTTTCGTGCTGACCACAAGAACCTCGCACTGGTTTGTCAAACGCGGTTTTGTCCAGGGAACCATCAACGATTTGCCCACTGAAAAGCAAATGAATTACAATCGCTCCAGAAACAGTCTAATTTTTATCAAGAAACTTTAATGAGGTAGCGAAATGGCACGTCTTATTCAATGTGTAAAACTTAAAAAAGAAGCAGAAGGCCTGGACTATCCTCCGTATCCTGGTGAACTGGGGGTTAAAATCTGGCAATCCATTTCCAAGGAAGCATGGGTAGCATGGACTGATATCCAGACCCGTATAGTCAATGAAAACCGCCTGAACCTGGCTGATGCCCGCGCCCGCAAATATTTACAGCAACAAATGGAAAGCTATCTGTTTGAAGATGCCAACGTTGAAGCGCAAGGCTACGTTCCACCATCAAACTGATGCCCTACTTGTGCTAATCAAAAAAAACAGCCTCTCAAGAGGCTGTTTTCATATGCAAGACGAGAATTACTTACTCATCACTGGCATTCTAGTCATCAGATTTCTCTGAAGCTTTATCTTGCTGGTCTGCCTGTAACACTTCTGTACCGCCACGTGCCTGCAACTCTGCGTTCTTGACGCCCTTATGTCGGACGTCCTCACCCTGGACCAGATAAATCACCCGTTCCGCCATGTTTTTGGCGTGATCGCCAATACGCTCTAATGAACGGGCAATAAACAGCAAATCAATACTGCCTGAAATAGTACGTGGATCCTCAATCATGTAGCTGATCAGTTCACGTAAATTACCTTTCCACTCTTTGTCGACCAACTTGTCGCTGCGCACCACTTCTGCGGCCAGAATGGCATCTCTGCGGGCAAAGGCATCAAGCGCACGGTTCAACATGGAAATTACGCTTGCTGCCATATGACGCAACTCAATCACGGGCTCATAACGCTGGTTGTTTTCATGAAGACGACGCGCCATTTTGGCGATTTTCTCAGCCTCATCACCAGACCGTTCCATATCTGTCAACATTTTGGAGACGGACATAAGCAAACGCAAGTCGACAGCGGTTGGCTGGTTAAGTGCCATGACTTGGGTAATGGACTGGTCAATCTCCACTTCAAGCTGGTTGACTTCCCTTTCACGCTCGAAAATGCGTTCCATTACCACGGTATTGCCGGTAGCCAGAACATCGATGCCATCGGCGATCATGGACTCTACCAATCCGCCCATTCGTAAAAAGCGTGAACGAATATCTTCGAGATCTGCCTCAAAACGTTTATTTGTATGTTCAACCATACCTGCACCTGTTTAAAAAGAATGAAATTATTTTAAGAAGGTTTTATGACAAAAACATGACATTAAGCCTTCATTGTCCTGATTCCCTGCTGAGTGGCAATCAATGCAACGCTTGCAGGAGAAATGGCAAATAAACCACATGTTACAACACCAGGCACATTATTCATAATCGCCTCCATGTCAGCCGCATCATCAAGACTGAATCCGGCTACATCCAGAATCGGATTGCCGTTGTCGGTAATGAACCCCTCACGCAAGACAGGGATACCTCCCAATGCCTGCATTTTACGGGCAACGGCATTTACTGCCATGGGAATGACTTCAAGAGGAATGGCAAATTTACCCAGCCGGTCTACCACTTTGGATTCATCGGCTATACACACGAAACGTTCGGCTACCGAAGCCACGATTTTCTCACGGGTCAGGGCACCGCCTCCACCCTTGATCATTTGCAGGCGCGCGTTAATTTCATCAGCACCATCGACATAAACAGGCATGCCTTGCACTTCATTCAGATCCAGCACAGGAATACCAAAGCCGGCCAGGCGTTGCGCACTGCGTTCAGAGCTTGCCGCAGCAGCCTTGAACTGATCCTTGAAACCAGCCAAGTGATCAATAAACAAATCTGCCGTTGATCCGGTGCCCACACCCACTACCACGCCCGACCCCAGGAACGGGCGGATATACTCAACTGCAGCCTTGGCCACCTGCTGTTTCAACTCATTCTGACTTAACATATTCTTCAACCTTTATTTACTTAAACTGCAGCGCATAATTTTTTTCAGAAAAGCCAAGGAAGACTTGGCCATCCTGTCTAACCGCAATAGGCCTTTTAATGGCAGAGGGAAATTCTGCGGCAATGGCTAGCCATTGTTCGTCAGAAGCCGGGCTTTTTCTTTCATCTGGCAAATTACGCCATGTCATGGAGGCACGGTTGATCAGCTTTTCCCAGCCACCCACCAAGGACGCCCATTGCAGCAAACGATCTGCATCAATCGGATTGGCACGGTAATCGATAAATTCAACCTCATAATCATGAGCCTGCAACCATTTGATGGCCTTTGTGCAGGTACTGCAATTCTTAAGGCCGTAAATCGATATTGTTTTCATTTTTTGTGGTTCCTGTTTGAAGGCGGTTGGCAACAATCACAAACACGCCTACCAGTACTATAAATAATGTTGCCAGGGCATTAACCTCTGGCTTGATACCCAACCTGACACGCGAAAACACCTCGATGGGTAAGGTTGTAAATCCTGGTCCATTCAAAAACGAGGCAATAACCACGTCATCAAGCGACAGTGTAAACGCCAGCAACCAGGCGGCAACCAAGGCCGGGGCGATCAATGGGAGAGTGATAGAAAAAAACACTTTTAAAGGCGTAGCCCCCAAATCAAGTGCCGCCTCTTCAAGCGAGCGGTCAAGTTCACGAACCCGTGAAGCGATGACCACCGACACATAGGCGACACAAAGCGTCACATGCCCCAGCCAAATGGTAAAAATCCCATTGCTGGCCGGAAATCCGGTGATATTCCTGATCTCGACAATCATGAGCAAAAGAGAAATACCCAGAATCACATCAGGAATAACCAAGGGTGCATTGAGCATGCCAATATAAAGCCCTATTCCCTTGAAATGCCCCTTTCGAACCAGCACATAACCGGCCCAGGTGCCAATGAATACAGCAGCCGTGGCAGTCAGCACGGCAATTTTCAGGGATAACCAAGCAGCGTTAAGCAATGCCTGGTCTTCAAACAGGCTTTTATACCAGCGCAAGGAAAAGCCCGACCAGGACGACGACAACGCAGAATCATTGAAAGAAAAAACGATCAGGCTAAGAATCGGAACATACAGAAAAAGGAAACCGATTCCAAGAAAAAACCATTTGAAGAAAATACTTTGTTTACCCATTACTTCCTCATTTGGCGTCAGTTTCTTTGGACTGGTTGTACTGGAACAGTGCCAAGGGCACCAACAACAGCAAGATCATCGCTATCGCCACCGCTGCCGCCACCGGCCAGTTGGCATCGGTAAAATACTGATCCCACATGACACGCCCAATCATATATGTATTTGTTCCACCCAACAATTCCGGGATGACGTATTCCCCTACCGATGGGATAAAAACCAGCATCGCACCTGCGATGATGCCAGGCTTGGAGAGTGGCAAGGTAATTTTCAGGAATGCCTGCCACGGCTTGGCGCCCAAATCATAGGCTGCATCCAGCAAGCGTTGGTCGAGTTTGATCAGGTTGGTATACAAAGGCAGGATAAAAAATGGCAGATAAGAATAAACCAGGCCAATATATACCGCAATATCGGTACGGTAGATTTCAAGCGGCGTATCAATAATCCCCGTCCATAACAGGAAGTTGTTGAGCAATCCCTCATTACGCAAAATACCTACCCAGGCATAGACCCGCAAAAGCAGGGATGTCCAAAAAGGCAAAATGACCGCCAGCATCAGCAAATTGCGTGTTTTAGGAGATGAACGCGCAATATGGTAGGCCATCGGATAGCCAATCAAAATACAGCAAATGGTGGTTACGGCAGCCATTTTCAGGGAATTCAGATAGGCCCCCACAAAAATGCTGTCGGTCAGCAGCAGGATATAGCCTTCCAGATGAAAGGCCAGCCTGATGACGCCTTCTTTGATTTCAATTAAAGATGAATACGGAGGAATGCCAAAAGTGGATTCGGCAAAACTGATCTTCAAGACAATGAAAAAAGGCACCAACAGGCAAATTACCAGCCATAAATATGGCGGCAAGATGGCCATGACATGTTGTGATGGCAATGACTTCTTAAACGGTGCTATCTTCATGATGGCAATACCGTACCGCTGTCTGGTCCCCAGGTAACATAAACCTCGTCATCAATCCCGGGCGCATCTTCCTGTGTGAGCTTGATACTGGGCACGCTGGCTTCAATGACCTTGCCCGAATCAAGGCGGATCTGGTACAGGGCGTAACTGCCCATCCAGGCCAGGTGGGTGACCATGCCATGCCCCACATTGGTTTCATCTTCGGGCTGATCACGTAATACCCTGATCTGTTCTGGACGAATGGAAACATAAACCTCCATGCCCAGAGGCTCGCTAACACCATGGTTAACGTACATGGGCCGCATCAGTTCATCGCTTTCAATCAAGACGTGATCAGGTTCATCCACCACGATCTCACCGGTAAAGATATTGGTGGAGCCAATAAAACTTGCCACAAACTGCGAATTAGGGAAGGTATAAACATCATGTGGCGTGCCACATTGTACGATTTGCCCATCAGTCATGACAGCCAGACGGTTGGCCATGGTCATGGCCTCTTCCTGGTCATGCGTAACCATTATGCAGGTTACACCTACCTGATCAAGGATTTTCACCAGTTCAATCTGGGTCTTCTGGCGAATTTGCTTATCCAGGGCTGACATGGGTTCATCAAGCAACAGCAATTTGGGGCGCTTGACCAAACTACGGGCCAAAGCCACCCTTTGCTGCTGGCCACCAGAAAGCTGGCCAGGTTTACGTCTTGAATAAGCCCCCATTTGCACCAGGTCGAGCGCGGCAAAAACCCGGTCATGGATTTCATTGCGCGCAATACCTTCCTGCTTCAGGCCAAACGCCACATTATCTTCAACCGTCATGTGCGGGAACAGCGCATACGATTGAAACATCATATTGACGGGACGTTTATAGGGCGCAATACCGGCAATATCCACCCCATCCAGCAGGATTTGGCCTGACGTGGGTTGTTCAAACCCGGCCAGCATCCTTAACAGGGTGGATTTGCCGCAGCCGGAACTGCCCAGGAGCGCAAAAATTTCATTACGCCGCACGGACAGATTGACCGACTTGACGGCGACGGTATCGCCAAAAATCTTGACAACATCAACCAACTTAACGAACTCGTCGATATTGTCTACTGATGCAGGAAGACGCACTTCTGACATGATTATTTACCCGACTTGAGTTCAGCCCACAAGCGTGTTTGCAAACGGGCAATATTCATCGGCTGGGACTTGATGACAAACAATGTTTTAGCCACCTCTTCACCAGGATAAATCATCGGATTGCTGGCAATATCCTTGTTGACGAAATTACGTGCCTCTTTATTGGCATTGGGATAAAACATTTTATTGGTAATCGCGGCATGCACTTCAGGCGTTTCGATGTAATTGATGAAGGCCATCGCATTTTCAGGATGTGGCGCATCTTTGGGAATGGCCATGGTGTCAAACCATGCCGGTGCCCCACCCTGCGGGATGAAATAATCAATATTGAAGGCCTTGCCGGCTTCCTTGGCACGGCTGGACGCAATCATGACATCACCCGAAAAGCCATACACCATGCACAAATCACCCGAAGCCAGTTCATCGATAAAACCGGATGAACTGAACTGACGGATATAAGGACGGATTTTTTTCAGGACCTCAAGAGCGGCACGATAATCTTCGGGCTTGTCACTATTGGGATCTTTGCCCATGTAATGCAATACGGCAGGAAATACCTGGGCAGCTTCGTCAAGAATGGAAATGCCGCAAGACTGGAATTTCTGCGCAATTTCGGGATTGAACAGATTTTCCCAGTTGGCCAAATCGGCATTTTCACCCAGGATTTCTTTGGCCTTGGTTACGTTGTAGCCCAAGCCATTGGTGCCGTAGCCCCATGGAACCAGATACTCATTACCCGGGTCAACCTGTGCCACCAAGTCCATAATGGCCGGATCAAGGTTTTTCCAATTGGGTATTTTTGATTTATCCAGTTTCTGGAACAGGCCACCTTGAATCTGGCGTGCCGCATAGTGGGTTGAAGGCACCACCACATCATAGCCGGAATTGCCGGTTAACAGTTTTGCCTGCAGGATATCATTGGTGTCAAAAGTATCATAACGAACCTTGATGCCCGTTTGTTTTTCAAAACCGGGAATTGTGTCAGGAGCCGTGTACTCGGCCCAGTTGTAAACGTTCAGCACTTTTTCCTCTGCTGCCAGGGCAACGCCTGAAACAGACAAAGTCAATGCAGCAACGGCCAATTTACGAACGAATTGCATTTTCATGTCGCACTCGACTCCAAACAGTTAAAAAAAAGAGAATCATAAATCATTTAATAAAAAAATGATTTTTTTTATTGGTTTTTTGCATAAAACCGGCTCAAGTGTTCCCAAAATACCAAACCTTGCTGTTGCAATACTTTTTCAAGGGAACGTTTCAGACGATTCAAGTTATCGTTACATAATGAAGCTGTCATGACAAGTTGCCGCCCCTTGTCAAAATCAATCAGCCATACCTTGTTGCTGGCATCGACAAGAAGATTGAACGCATTTAAATCGGCATGCCAGACATTTGCCCTGTGCATAAGATAAATGCTACGCGCACAGGCCTCTGCCAAGGCAGTGATATGAACCGTGTCCGACAGGTCTTTCAATACACTGGCCAAAGGCTTGGTATCGGGCAATGTTTCAGTAATTAAGGCCGCCCTGTAAAAACACAAAGACCGGTTATAGCCGGCTGCAACCACCCTGGGCACAGGCAAACCCCGGGCATGCATATATTGCAAAAGCCTGAACTCAGCAAAGGAACGGGTATTTTCAGCCCCGTTCCACACATAATGCGATTTATTGAAGCGGGCCACCAGCCCGCCACGGCGATACTGGCGCAAAACTCCACAACCCCATTGGTCTTGCACAAACCAGGCCGCATTGCGCCCACCAGCACTGACCGGCCGGGCCCGTTCGGCATAAAATGCAGGCTCAAATACCCGTAGGGCTGGCGTAATGGAAAAAGCGGGATCATAAAGCATGCCGTTGCTGCCCGCATTAACCCGCACCGCCTGGGCTGTCCTGTCAGTCATCCCGGTTTCTCATCCAGTCTGCCACGCCATAAAATGACTGCAGCATGCGATCCATGATGGGTTCGGGAATATTTTGATCCATCATTGCCCGGCCCATGCAAATCACCCACTGGTCACGTTCAACCGATCCGATTGAAAAAGGCATATGCCTTGCTTTAAGACGCGGATGACCAAACTGTGAAATATAACGGTCAGGTCCACCCAAATAACCGCTCAGAAACAAAAACAGTTTTTCCCGGGCATTGTCCAGCGACTCGCCATGCGTGTCACGCAGTTCCTTGAAATCGGACTCCAGATCCATCAGGTCATAAAACCGGTCAACCAGTTCTTTAAGCCCCTGCTCACCGCCAATCTGATCATAAAAACTGACGGTACGGTCCAGTGGCTCTACCATAGGTTGCACTCGTATCATTTAATCCATACTCCGTAAAACTTGCAAAGGGGGTGTTGTTTTAACACCTTTCAGCGCCATTTTACCCCCTAATGAGGAAGCGGCAACCCCAACTGCTGCCCCTACCAACCACGGCCAGAAGCTTAGGCTAATGGTAAAGTCAAAAATATAATACGCCAGCAAGCCGGCAACCAGCACGGCCGCCGTGGCCGCCAACAAACCGGCAAACAAACCAATTATCAACAATTCCAGCCGCTGCGCCTGGTCAAGCTGTGCTGAAGTTGCCCCCAGCGAACGCAAAACCGCCGCTTCATAAATACGTTCGTCATAAGTGGACAAAAAGGCGGCAATCAGTACAACCACACCAGCCAGAAAAGTAAAGGCAAACAAGAGCTGCACCGCCAGGCTTACTTGCGAAAGTACCGACTCTAGCTGGGCCAATATACCGGAGACATCAAAGACCGTTATATTGGGAAACCGGCTAACCAGCTCCTGGGTAAACAGGGGTAGGTTTTCGGGCAGATGAAAAGCCGTAATCCAGGTCGAAGGCTGGTTCTCTAGCAATGAAGCAGACATAATGGCAAAGAAATTAACCTGCATTGAATCCCACTTCACCGTTCTAAGGCTGGTGATTTTGGCTTCGACCAATTGTCCTGCCACATCAAAAGCCAGGCGGTCATTCAGTTTAAGCCCCAGTGTCTCGGCCAGTTCCTGCTCAAAGGACACCTCGGGCATTGCCTGATCCAGCCATTTTCCCTGGCTAATCGTATTGCTTTGCGGCAGCTTATCAAGGTAAGACAGGTTAAATTCCCGCTGCACCAGACGGCGGGTTCTTTCCTCGGTGTAGTCGGCAGGCGATATTTCCTTGCCATTGATTTGTACCAGACGGCCACGCACCATGGGCTCAAGCTCAGGCCTTGGCAAACCTTCACGTTCAAAAAATGCCTGTACCGGCTCACGCTGATCGGCCTGGATATTAATCAGGAAACGATTGGGTGCACTCTCGGGCAAGGTGTTGCGCCAACCATCCAGCAAATCAGTACGAATTAGTCCCAGCAAAAGAATAATCATCAACCCCAAAGCCAGCGAACATATCTGGACGATTGTCATTTGCTTGCGGCTAACCATGCCAGCCAGCGCAAAGCGCAATACCGGTTTATGCATCAGGCGCTTGCGCAACACGCCAACCAGACCAACCAGGCACCAGGCCAACAAGGCAAAAGCCCCCAAGGCCCCCAAAAAACCCGCCCCGACAATCAGGGCCAGCATGAAACTTTTGGCAAACCACCAGAGCAGGGCCATAAACACCAGCCCACCCAACAAATACGCCGTTGTTTTACCGGTAGACAGCAACTGCAAATCCTGGCGTATGACCTTGAGCGGTGGCACCTTGCTGAGTTGTAACAACGGCGGAAGCGAAAAACCGATTAACAAAACAATCCCGACAATCGCCGCCTGGAAAGCCGGTAGCGCAGATGCTGCTGGCAACTCGGTTTGCAACAATGGCATCAGGAAATAAAGCAGGAAATAATGGAACAAATAACCCATGATACTTCCAACCAGGGAAGCACATACGGCCACCAATAAAAACTCCATCAACAGCATTTGCCGCACCTGACTACCCGATGCGCCAATGGTTCGCATGACGGCAACCCCATCCTGGTGCCGTTTGGTAAAACGGCGCGAACCCAGGGCAATAGCCACGCAGGCAATCAAGACGGTTAGCAGGGCGACCAAAGCAAAAAACTGCTGCGCCCGGTCAAGCGACTGCCGTACCTCTGGACGCACCGATTCCGTACCACGTATCTGCTGCCCCTTGTCAATCGCCGTTTCCAGCCACTGACGGTAATTGGCCACTGCATTGCCATCACCCGCCAGCAGCAGTGCATATTTAACCCGGCTGCCCGGTGCAATCAGGCCAGTAGCCTCCAGATCAGCCGCATTCAACATGAGGCGCGGAGCAATATTCACAAACTGCAAGCCCTTGTCGGGTTCGCTTTCAATAATTTTTTCAACCCTGAAGGTTTTATTGCCCAGCTGGACAGTCTGGCCTGGCAACACTTCAAGTTGAAGCAATAATTGCGCATCTGCCCAAACCGTCCCGGCTTCAGGCGCTGCCTGCACACTTTCAACGGTTGCATCATGCCCTGCCTTGAGCTTGAGAGCACCCCGTAAAGGATAAGCCTCGCTCACGGCCTTGACCGAAGCCAGCCGGGTTTTGTCAGCCGCCGCCACCATAGAAGGAAATTGCCAGGTTTGCGCCACTGACAAACCATCTTTTTTGGCCCGATCAGCCAATGCCTGCTGAACCGGCTCATCAGACTCAAGCAACAGATCTGCAGCCAGCATTTGTCCGGTATCACGTTCAAGGGCCCGGGAGACCCTGTCCGACAGAAAACCTACGCTACTGACAGCAACAATGGCGATAATCAGCGCAAGAAACAGCAGCTTGAGCTCACCGGACTTCCAGTCGCGCTTGAAGGATACCCAGGCCAGCCGCCCATTTAACATACTTATCATTGCCATTATTCTCGATCAATCATTTTGTCATTAACAATGCCACGGTTAAAAATAGAACCAGTGAAAAAATTCTTTTCAGGTGAACCTCGGGCAGACGGTAAGCCAACATGACCCCATACCTCACCACAAACATGCCACCGATGGCCATACTTAACCCTATTAGCCAATTTGTGTTGCCACTCCAGGCATAAGTGCCCAACGCGACACAACTGCCCGGCACAATCATGGCCAAAGCCATGCCCTGGGCAGCCGTTTGCCTGAATCCATAATACATGGTCATGACAGGCACGATAATCAAGGAACCACCCACACCAAAAATACCACCAATCAGGCCCGAGCCCAGCCCCAGCCAGATTGAGGTAGACAGTTTCAGTTTTGAAGCTGGACTGGCGTGGACCGTTTTTTGTTTTTTAACTCTTCCGGGAAGTGTCTGCCACAAATACAACAAGGCGATCAGGGCCAGAAAAACCGAAAACAAACGACGCAACAGAACAGAATCAATGTCCTGGGCCATGATGGCCGCCAAATTCGTCACAAGCATATTCACGACGACGGCAATCCCCACACTCTTGAAATCAATCCTGGCACTCTGGTTGTAACTTCTGACCGACAACAACACATTGCTGACAATCATGACCAAACCGGTTCCCTGGGCCAGTTGCTGGGGCATATCAAACAAAAGCACCAGAATCGGAATGGCAATCAGCCCGCCTCCGATGCCCACCATTGCACCTACAAATCCAATACTTGCCCCCAGCAGCAAATACAAGGGGATACTCGCCAACCCATCCACCCGCGACTCCTTTGTCCGATTTTATTTTATATATTGCAATACTTCTTCCAGACGGGAAACCGGCCAGATTTCAAGCCCTTCTATGGCCTGCTTGGGTGCATTGTGTTTAGGTATCAGCGCAGTACTGAAGCCCAGCTTGGCCGCTTCCTTAAGCCGCTCCTGCCCACGGGTGGCGGGACGCACCTCGCCTGCCAGACCTACCTCACCAAAAACCAGCAACCCTTGCGGCAATGGCTTGTTTCTTAAAGAGGAAATAATCGCCAGCAACACAGCTAGGTCGGAGGCGGTTTCCGTAATCCGCACTCCACCCACCGCATTGACAAAAACATCCTGGTCGAATGTTGCCACCTGGGCATGCCGGTTCAGCACAGCCAGCAGCATGGCCAGCCTGCCACCATCCAGCCCCAGTGACAAACGGCGCGGATTTGGAACATGCGCAGTATCCACCAAGGCCTGAATTTCAACCAGCAAGGGACGGCTGCCTTCCTGGGTTGCCATCACACATGTCCCAGGCACATTGGCTGCATGCTGGGAAAGAAACAGGGCTGAAGGATTGCTGACTCCCTTTAGTCCTTTATCGGTCATGGCGAAGACGCCCAATTCATTGACCGCACCAAAGCGGTTTTTGAAAGCCCGTATCAGGCGATACGAGGAATGATGTTCGCCTTCAAAATACAAAACCGTATCCACAATATGCTCAAGTACCCGGGGACCGGCCAGCGTACCGTCCTTGGTTACATGTCCGATCATGACAATCGAAACCCCGGTTTGCTTGGCTATACGGGTAAGCTGTGCGGCACATTCACGCACCTGAGAAACTGAACCGGGCGCGGCGCTTAGGGCGCCTGAAAACAGTGTCTGGATGGAGTCGATCACGGCCACTTGCGGTTTTTCTTCCTGCAAGGCCCGCTGGATGGTTTCCAGCTGGATTTCCGCCAGCAACTTGACATTGGCGGTATCAAGATCAAGACGTTGCGCCCTTAACGCCACCTGTTCGGCAGACTCTTCACCGGTTACATACAGCACTGGCACTGCCTGTGACAACATGGCCAATGCCTGCAACAACAACGTGGATTTTCCTATTCCCGGGTCTCCGCCAATCAAGACGACCGCCCCCGGCACCAGGCCACCACCCAATACCCGGTCAAACTCTGCCAGCCCGGTCGGTTGCCGGGGCGTTTCGCGCACTTCAATATCGGCCAAGACCCGTATTGGTGCCGAAGACGCCAGGTGAGAAAACCGGTTGGTACCTGCCAAAGGTGCGGGCTGCTCCACCGTTTCCTGCAAGGTATTCCAGGCACCACAGTGCGTACACTTGCCCTGCCATTTATTGCTAATTCCACCGCACTCCTGGCAGACATACACTGTTTTTGCTTTTGCCATTACCTTGTTTTTTCCCTTTCTACTTTCTGGTTTAGCTAACTACTTGCTTGCAACAGGCAAAACGCCTTTATCTTTGAAGACTTTTACCACCATCAATTTGCAGGACCTGCCCGGTAATAAAGCCAGCCTCATGGGACAGCAGGAATTGCACTGCCGCTGCAATTTCTTCAGGGCGCGCCAATCGCTTCAGGGGAATACCGGCAAGCAACTGCTTTTCCTTTTCGCTACCGACAGGATAGTTTTCACGCAACAACTGCGTTTCTACCGGACCTGGTGAAATGGCGTTGACGGTAATGCCATAGTCGGCCAATTCCAACGCCCAGGTCTTGGTACAGGCCACCAGGGCCGCTTTGGCTGCCGCATAGCTGGTTTTACCTGCCGCACCATGACTGGCGATGCTGGCAATATTGATAATACTCCCTTCCTGGCGTTGCTTCATGGCTTCGGAAAAAGCCTGCACCACCTGAACGGCAGCACGGACATTAAGGTCATAAACCTGATAAAACGAAGCCAGTGAAATCTCTCCTAAGGCTTCAGGCAAGACCACGCCTACATTATTGACAATCGCATCAACCGGGTATTTTTCACGAATCATGCGCAAGACCTCTTCAGTCTGGCCGGCATCATTCAAATCACATTGATATAAAAAACCCGGGAAATCTATTTCATCCACATGACGGGCCAAACCAATCACATGGGCACCCGCATCACTCAGGCGCCTTGAAATTGCCCAACCGATACCTTTGGTTGCCCCTGTTACCAGGACACATTTGTTCTTCATCCGGTTTTCCTTATATTTACATTCCGGTTTATTTTACATAGATTCAGTAAAATTCTATTCTTCTATATCGACAGGTACCCGTTTTGCCAGTGCACACATGAGCTCATAGGAAATGGTGCCGGCATGACTGGCCACCTCGTCTATGTGCGGGCCATTTTGCCCCCACAAACCCACCCAGTCACCTTCGCGTGCCTCGGGGACGGGATCAAGGTCTACCGTTAGCATATCCATGGACACCCGGCCAATCACACGCGTGCGCACACCATTGATCATGACCGGCGTACCTGTTGGCGCATGCCTTGGGTAGCCATCGGCATACCCGCAGGCCACTACGCCAACACGGGAATTTTTTGTTGCCCTATAGGTGGCGCCATACCCGACCGACTCACCCTTTGCAATGCGCTGCACGGCAAGCAATTTTGCCCTTAAAGACATGGCTGGCAGCAAACCGAACGCAGTCGCCGTTTCGGTGGGGGTATCAAAAGGCGAAGCACCATACAGGCAAATACCCGGCCTCACCCAGTTTTCCCGCTCATTGAAAGCCAGGGACGGATACCGCAGAGTAGCGGCAGAATTACATATGCTAAGCGCACCCGGTAATCCTTCGATAGCCTGACGCATAAGACGCAACGGTTCATCGATGGCACCGGGCTGGCCATCAGCACTTGAAAAGTGCGACATGAAGCCAATATTGCCAACCCTTCCCTGCTTTTGCAAGGCCAGCAAATCCCGAAAGCGTGCAGCACAATCCGCGGGACGGAAGCCCAAACGGTTCATGCCCGTATTGAGCTTGAGAAAAACATCCAGCGGCTTGCCCGCCGGCATTTTCTCAAGCATTCTGATTTGCTCGATATGATGAACACTGGTAGTAATATTATTTGCCCGCAAAAAAGGCAAATCAGCCTGTTCAAAAAAACCTTCAAGCATCAATATTTTTTTTCGCCAGCCCTGCTCGCGGCAACGAACCGCGTCATTCAGATCAATCAGCGCCAGACCGTCTGCCCCGGCAAATCCCCTGATTCCATTTTCAAGCCCGTGTCCATATGCATTTGCCTTGATAACCGCCCAGATAAAGGGTGGCTTGAACGACTTTCCCGTTTTATCCTGACTGCCCGGGCGGGCTAGCTCAAGATGGTTGCGCACCACTTGTAAATTATGCGAAAGTGCCGACAAAGATATTGTTGCACGGATTGGACGAGGCATTTGCGTTACTCCAGTTTAAAAATACAGCAACCAGCCTTAAATTATAATCACTCCTGCCGCTTATAATCACCCCTGTGCAATTAATTTTACGAGTCCCTGCATGTCTGTCGACCATTACGAAAACTTTCCGGTTGCTTCGATACTTATCCCGGCAACGTTAAGACCGGCCATTCATGCGGTTTATGCATTTGCAAGAAGCGCGGATGACATTGCCGATGAAGGAAACTTGCCAACGTCGGTACGCCTGGAAAAACTTCAAGCCTACAGGAATGCATTAGGCAAAATACAACAGGCCTCTACAAACCATGGTGATTTTGGCTCGCCGGCCTTGAACCACGTGTTTACACCCCTGGCAAAAACCATCCAGCAATTCAATTTGCCCATATCCGCCTTTCAGGATTTGCTAACAGCCTTTGAATCTGATGTCCGCTTCACGCCATTTGCAAATCGTGACGCACTGATTGCATACTGCCGGTTTTCAGCCAATCCCGTAGGTCTGTTAATGCTGCATATTTACCAGGCTGTCAGTGAGGAAAACATTGTTTTTTCCAACCACATCTGCACGGCCTTGCAACTGGTCAATTTCTGGCAGGATATTGCCATTGACCTGAACAAAAACCGGATTTACTTACCCCAAGACAGTCTGCAAAAGCGCAACATCGATGTTCAAAGCCAGGCCCGGCAAAAGATAACCCTTGAGTGGATCGGATTAATGCAGGAACAAATCGAATTTACCCGTACAATGATGCTTGCCGGCGCACCGCTGACCAAGAACCTGCGTGGACGCCTGGCTTGGGAAATGCGCATGATCATTCAGGGTGGCTTGCGCACCCTGGAAAAAATCGAAAATGTCCACTATGACGTTTTCAACCAGCGACCCGTATTGAACAAACCTGATTGGGCCATTATTGCATGGCGCGCCTTAACTCACTCATAACACCATGACACCAGACGAATACTGCCAGGATAAAACCAACAAAAGCGGATCCAGTTTTTATTATTCATTCCTGTATCTGCAACCTGAACCCAGACGTGCCATTACCGCCGTTTATGCCTTCTGCCGGGAAGTGGATGATGTTGTCGATGAGTGTTCTGACCCATCATTGGCCCGCGTCAAGCTGGGCTGGTGGCGCAACGAAATTGCCAATCTTTACAAAGGCAAACCGGAACATCCCGTTAGCAAGGCCCTCGCACCGCATATTACTCCCTTCAAGCTGGAGCAAGAATATTTCCAGGCCATTATTGATGGCATGGAAATGGATCTTGACCAAAGCCGCTACCTGGACTGGGCAGGACTGAAAAAATATTGCTGGCATGTAGCCAGTGCGGTTGGCCTGCTGTCGGCCCGGGTCTTTGGTTTTAGCCAGCCCGAAACCCTGCAATATGCTGAAAAGCTGGGCCTAGCCTTGCAAATGACCAATATTATCCGTGATATAGGCGATGATGCCCGTCGAGGACGTATCTATCTGCCGATTGAAGACCTGCAGGCCTTTGACGTCAAGGCGGCCGATATCATGAACAGCAATTACAATGAAAACTTCAAAAAATTGATGGCCTTTGAAACCGATCGTGCCCGTCAGCTTTATAAAGAAGCCTTTGAGCTGTTGCCCGAAGAAGACCGCCGCTCACAACGGCCCGGCATCATGATGGCCGCCATTTACCACGCCCTACTCAAAGAAATAGAGCATGAAGAATGGAACATCCTGGACCAGCGCATCAGCCTGACCCCGATCAGGAAATTTTTTATTGCCTGGAAAGTATGGGTAAGCGGTGGCAAGAAATTTAGCCGTGACATGCGTAATGCCACCTAATGCCCTGAAAAAAAAACGCGTAGCCGTTATTGGTGGTGGATGGGCAGGCTTGGCTGCCGCCCATGCCTTGCATCAAAAAAACATCGAGGTTCATGTATTTGAACAATCGCACACCCTGGGCGGTCGTGCCCGTAAGGTGCATTCCCGTAAACTGGACAGGATCATTGATAACGGGCAGCACCTGCTAATTGGCGCCTATACCCAGACCCTTCAGCTCATGAAGACATTGGGCCTGGATGAAAAAGAGCATTTTCTAAGGCAAGCCCTTGATATTTCAACCTTGAAACAGGATTTCAGGATCCGCATCAAGCCCGCTTTGCCAGCCCCCTTTGATTTTCTTCATGCCTTGCTATGCGCCAAAGGCCTGCGATTGCCAGACAAATTCCGCCTGATCCGTGCACTGGCCACCCTTAAAAAGCAAAAATGGCAAGTCTCCCGGTCACAAACCGTTGCCAACTGGCTCAAACAGCAAAAGCAAACCCCTTTTCTTTGCCAGGTGTTCTGGGAACCACTTTGCCTGGCCACCCTTAATACGGCAACCGGCAAAGCCAGCATGCAACTGTTTGCCAGCGTCTTGCAACACAGTACCGATGCAGGCAAACAGGCATCCGATTTCCTGATACCCCGGGTTGACCTAAGCACCTTATGGGCAGAAAAACTAAGCCATGACATTAAAATTCACTATGGAAAAAGCATACAATCACTGCAAATAACGGCTCGCGGCTACCAAATAGATAATGTTGACGTTGAGGGCGTGATCCTGGCTACGCCAGCCGATCAATGCGCCAAAATCATAAGCTGCCTGCCAGATAGTGAAAAACAGGCTGATTTCATAGATGCCCTGCGGCAATTCGACTTTAATCCAATCATGACGATTACCCTTGAGCTGGAAAAAAACTGGGATTTGACCCTTCCGCTTTATCTGCTGAAAACAGAAGCCCCACGGCAAGACCCTGGACAATGGCTGTTTATGCGTTCGCGATTCATGGCCAACCCAAACAGCGGCCGCCCCGAAATAACAATTGTTATCAGCCAGGCCAGTGACTGGCTGGCAACAGACAAACACGAAATTATCCAGCTCGTCATTGAGCAGCTTGCAAGGCAGGCCCCTGACAACACGCCATTGCCTGCCATTACCGGATGGGAACTGATTACCGAGAAACGGGCAACCTTCAGCGCCGAACCGGGTCTGCACAGATTGCCTAACGAAACTGTCTGGCCAGGCATTTATCTGGCAGGCGACTGGACAGATACCGGCTTCCCCGGCGTGCTTGAGGGCGCCGTCAAAAGCGGGCAAGAAGCTGCCCGGCTTTTGGTAAAACATCTTACTTCATGAAATTGACGATTTTTTCCAGTGAATCGTCAGATGACGGCATTCCGGACTTCAGGATATCAGCCAGGGTATATTTGGCAAAACAGCTAATAAATGCATCCAGTGCTTCATGCATAATGCCAGTCAAGCCGCAGTAAGCGCCAATGCTACAAGTGTTGTCGCTGCTAAAGCATTCCACCAAATGAAAATCGGGTTCGACGGTTTTAACCACTTCTGCCAGGCAAATTTCTTCCGGTTTTTTAGCCAGCTTCATGCCACCACCCTTTCCCCTTATCGTTTCAATCCATTCCAGCTGACCTAACTGATGGGTAATTTTCATCAGGTGCGGCTCTGAAATATGATAGGCATCGGCAATTTCCTTGATGGTACAAAGCCTGTCAGAATGCACGGCCAAATACAAAAGCATCCTGAAAGCGTAGTCTGTTCTGACCGTCAGTCTCATTTCTTCTCCATGGGCTTGATCAGGCCACCTTTATCAAAAGCCTGGTCTGCACGAGGACGGGTCAGCAGGGGAACAAACTGCCAAAGGTAGAAAGCAAATGCCAGGATCCAGGCAAGGCCAGCCAAATGTAACAGGGGCTGGGTATACACTGAAGGATACAGGGCAGCCAGGCGGCTAATTGTGGCGACCAGTACCAATACATAACTGGCAACCATTAAACGGCTTGCTTTCAAGGGATTACCGGTATGGCCTAAAGCCGTGCGGGTAAGCATCCCGATAATCATGATAGAAAAACCACCCATGCCGATTACGTGGATATAAGTGGCTGGTCGAACCATAATGGAAGGACGGACGCCCGCAAAATACAGCGCACCCAAAACCAGGCCCAGGCCCAGAAAGAAATAAGCCAGATACAATACCCAAAGCAGTGGCTCACCCAAGACCTTGGCAGGCTTCCACTGGATAACCTGAACAATCGCAATCACTCCGGCAATACCAATAAACAGCGCCATTATTTTGGGCAGGGATAGCAAACCAAAGAAGATGGCAATCCCACAGGCAATCAGTTGATACAAACCAGAACGGGTATGCATGGGAATCTGCAGTCCCTGGATTTTACGGGTGGCAAAAAATGGCACAACCCGGCGGGCAATTAACAGTGCAATCAGCACCATGAACAGAATGCCGACCTCAAAAAAGGACATTAATGTATCAAACTTGTCCTGATGATAAGTAATCAGGAACACCAGATCCATAATTCCCAAACCCAGCACGGCCCAAGGCAAGACATAATTTCGTTTGCTTTTGGCCTTCAGGATAACCCTGGACAGGCAAATTGCCGACACCAGATAAAACGAAAACTCATACAACATGCCCGTAAAGAACATACTGTCGCCTGGCACAAGAAAAGCAATGCGGGCAATTAGCCAGGTAAGGCTTAAGATGGCCAACGGTATGCCTTTAATCGGATTGGAACCGGTCCAGGTTGCACTGGCCGTTAGCAAAAAGGCAACGGCAATGGTACCCACAAAGGCCCAAAGCATTTCATGGGCATGCCACCAAACCCCATTCAAACTGCCCTGCAAGAATTGCGGTGTAAAAACCCACAGTAAAATGGAGATTAGCGCCCAGGCTGCACCGGCAATATATAACGGCCTGAACCCCAACGACAGAAAGGCAGTCATCCTGGTTTCAGGTTTTTTCTTGCTGCTAGGCGGGGAAATGGAAATAAGCGTACTCATATATTGACCTTTTATTGGCTTTATCATCACTCTATAAGATACACATTATATATATCTTATAAGATAAAATCTATGCCCATCATAGGAAAAACCAATAAATGCTTATTTGAATTGCTGAATCAGCCACATCCCGGCCACCGTCAGTAGCAAAGTGCTTGTCAGGCTGATACCTATATAGGCACCCGCCCACAACCATTGCCCTTTGAGAAAAAACTGCAGGGTTTCTGCCGAAAAAGTGGAAAAGGTAGTTAATCCGCCCAAGAACCCGGTAACCAGAAACAACCTTAGCCATACAGGCGTGTGCTCGTTAATGGAAAAAAAACCAATCAGCATGCCAATTAACAACCCGCCCAGACAATTAGCCAACAAGGTTCCCCAAGGCCAGGACGCCTGATTAAAGGCAATCCCAAGCACCCAGCGCAAAATGGCCCCAAGGGCCGCACCGGTGGCTACCGCAAGAAAATTACCTGGGGTAAAAAGAATCATGGAGGGAGTGTGTCATTAATTAAAAAACGTATACACGCATGCGCAACCCAATATGAACAGGGGCACCGAAGTGCCCCTGAAACATGCCTTACAACTGTACGTGCGCCTGAATATAGGAACGCACTTGTTCAACATTGCAGTCCATGACCGTCACTTTCTGTGGCAAATCTGCCAAACCTTTCAAATGCGCGGGCACCGGTGCCGGCTGGCCAATGGCCTCTTCAATGGTTTCACTAAACTTGGCAGGCAGTGCGGTTTCAAGCACTAGCATCGGAATACCCTCTTCCTGATACTGGCGGGCAACTTTTACCGCATCAGCGGTATGGGGGTCGATAAGTACATTTTCCTGCTCATAAACCGCTTTGATGGTTTGCAAGCGATCGGCGTGCGTACTTTGCCCTCCGACAAAACCGAACTTTTCTTCAAACAATGGCTTAAGCTCGCTAAGGTCGAATGAACCATTGCGCTCAAGGGACTCCCACAAACCCTTGACTTTGCTGGCATCCTGTCCAACCAGATCATAAACAAAGCGCTCAAAATTGGAGGCTTTGGAAATGTCCATGGACGGGCTGGAAGTAGCAAAAGTTTGTTCGGCAGAACGGGGTTTATACACACCGGTACGGAAGAACTCTTCCAATACGTTGTTTTCATTTGTAGCCAAAACCAGACGGCGAATTGGCAAACCCATGCTGCGGGCAATATGTCCAGACAGAATATTGCCGAAGTTACCGGAAGGAACGGCAAAAGAAACTTGCTGGTCTTCAGTGCCGGTAGCGCGCAGCCAAGCCCAAAAATAATAAACCACCTGGGCTGAAATACGTGCCCAGTTAATGGAGTTTACGGCGCCAATATGATATTTTTCCTTGAACTCGAGGTCTGAGGCCAATACCTTGACAATGTCCTGGCAATCATCAAACACGCCATGTACAGACAGGTTGTGAATGTTTTCATCTTGCAAGGAGTACATTTGCGCACGCTGAAAATCGCTCATGCGGCCATAAGGGGACAGCATGAAGACCGATACGCCTTTCTTGCCACGCAAGGCATATTCAGCAGCCGAACCTGTATCGCCCGAAGTGGCCCCCAGGATATTGATGGTGGTATTTTTGCGAGCCAGGACATATTCAAACACCTGCCCCAGAAACTGCATGGCCATATCCTTGAATGCCAGCGTTGGCCCTTCGGAAAGACCAACCAAAGTCAGGCCACTGCCAAGCGGCTTAAGCGGTACAATAGCTTCGCTGTTAAATACCTGCCCGTTATAAGCCGCATGGGTAAGCTTGGACAAGTCCGCTTCGGGAATATCTGTAATAAACAGCTTCAATACCTGGGTAGCCAGGTCTGCATATGAAAGGCTGCGCCAGGAGGCCAGCATTTCACGGCTAACCTGGGGAAGGCTTTCGGGTATGGCAAGACCGCCATCACGGGCCAGGCCCTCTAGCAGGATTTCAGAAAAAGGAAGGGCTGCCATCCCACCACGGGTAGAAACATATCTCATGATAGATTTTCCAAACGGATACGAGTTACAGATGAATGGACAAAGCCAAGGTTTTCAATCTGGCGAATGGCATTAACCACATCCCCTTCGCGCGCTTCATGCGTCAGGATAATGATAGATGCACTATCCGCTCCTTTTTGCTCCTGCACCATGGAGTTGATGGAGATGGACTTGTCTGCCAGGATTCGGGTTAAATCAGCTAGTACACCAGGACGGTCTTCAACCGTAAAGCGCAAATAGTAAGATGTCCTGATTTCGCTAATCGGAAGAATATCAAAATCAGCCAACGCATCAGGCTGGAAAGCTAGATGCGGCACCCGGTTTTCGGGATCGGACGTATGCATGCGGGTTACATCAACCAGATCGGCCACCACCGCAGATGCGGTGGGTTCAGCACCGGCGCCAGCACCGTAGTACAGGGTTTCGCCAATCGCATCACCCTTGACCAGCACCGCGTTCATGGCGCCTTCCACATTAGCAATCAATTTACTGGCAGGCACCAGGGTTGGATGTACCCGCAACTCGATGCCATTGGGACGACGTTTGGCAATACCCAGCAACTTGATACGGTAACCAAGGCGCTCGGCATGCGTAATGTCTTCTTGCTTAAGCGCGGTAATACCTTCGATGTAGGCCTTCTCAAACTGGATGCGAATCCCAAACGCCAAAGAAGCCAGCAAAGTAAGCTTATGCGCTGCATCAACCCCTTCAACATCAAAGGTTGGATCGGCTTCGGCGTAACCCAGGCGCTGTGCTTCTGACAGAACGGTCTCGAAAGGCAGGCCACGCTGGCGCATTTCACTGAGGATAAAGTTGGTGGTGCCATTGATAATGCCAGCCACCCACTGGATACGGTTGGCGGTAAGGCCTTCACGAATGGCCTTGACGATGGGGACCCCACCTGCAACAGCTGCCTCGAAGGCAACCATGACACCCTTCTTGCTGGCTGCGGCAAAAATTTCGTTGCCGTGCTTGGCCAGCAAAGCCTTGTTGGCCGTTACCACATGTTTGCCATTGGCAATGGCCTGCATGACTAGCTCTCGCGCAAGGGTATCACCACCGATCAATTCAACCACAATATCAATGCTGGGATCGGAAACCAGGCCTATGAGATCATCATCAACAGGCAAGGCTTCACCAAACACGGCTTTCGCTTTGGAAGGCGTACGGGTTGCCACGCGCACAACCTCGATGTCGCGACCGGCCCGGCGGGCAATTTCTTCCGCGTTACGGGTTAACACCGAATAAGTGCCACCACCAACAACACCGAACCCAAGCAGCCCTACCCTAATTGGATTTAAATTCATTTGAGATACCCGTCCTTCCTGAACATTTCCTTGATACCACGGATTGCCTGGCGAATGCGCTGCTCATTTTCGATAAGGGCAAAACGAACATAATTATCACCATACTCGCCAAAACCGACGCCAGGAGAAACCGCCACCTTGGCTTCGGCCAGCACTTTTTTGGAAAACTCCAGGGAGCCCATATGTTTGTAGGGTTCCGGGATCGCGGCCCAAATATACATGGATGCTTTGGGGACCTCAACCATCCAGCCCGCCTCATGCAAACCTTTGCATAAAACATCACGACGTTTCTGGTACTGGGCAACCACTTCCTTGACACAGTCCTGCGGACCTTCAAGGGCAGCGATGGCACCAACCTGGATCGGCGTGAAAGTACCATAATCATGGTAGCTTTTCATGCGCGCCAGTGCGTTGACAATTTCTTCATTGCCCACCATGAACCCAATACGCCAGCCAGCCATGTTATAGCTTTTGCTCATGGTAAAGAACTCGACAGCCACATCTTTGGCACCGGGCACTTGCATGATGGACGGCGCTACATAGCCATCGAATGTGATGTCAGCGTAAGCCAGGTCATGCACAACAATAATGTCGTGCTCTTTGGCCAGTTTGACCACACGCTCGAAAAATGGCAGTTCTACACATTGCGCAGTTGGATTGCTGGGAAAGCCCAGGATCATCATTTTTGGCTTTGGAATGGACTCGCGTACCGCCTTTTCGATTTCCTCGAAAAAATCGGTGCCGGGTGTCATGGGCACGGAACGGATATTGGCACCGGCAATGACCGCACCATAAATATGGATGGGGTAGCTGGGATTAGGTACCAGGACAGTATCACCACGATCAAGGGTGGCCAGCATTAAATGCGCCAGACCTTCTTTTGAGCCAATAGTTACGATGGCTTCCTTGTCGGGGTCAAAAGAAATTTGATAACGATGCAGGTACCAGTCGGTGATGGCCTTGCGCAAACGCGGAATACCCTTGGAAACAGAATAACCATGCGTATTAGGCCGCTCGGCCGCTTCTACCATTTTCTTGACAATATGTTCCGGAGTGGGGCCGTCCGGGTTGCCCATGGACATATCAATAATATCTTCGCCACGCCGGCGCGCCGCCATCTTCAGCTCTCCGGTAATATTGAAAATATACGGAGGAAGTCGCTCTATACGTGGAAAATGCCTCATGGCCAACACCTTTTAAACAGAAATAAATAAAACGCAATAAAACCTATTAATCTAGCGCATATAAACAGCATGATCAAATAGTTTTACCAGGTTTGGTAAAAATTTGTATAAAAACATCTTTTTTCTATTTTAATGCAGGATTGGGATCGATAATTACATAATCGGCATTCAATTGACAGGATGACCCGCAAAGTCATCACAAACATGAAATATAGATAGAATATGATTAATACGCATAAGGAGAAAAAGTGCTATTACAGAAAGAAGAACGCTCTGCGTTAAATACCGTTACCCGATATGGTGACAATCATATTGATGTTAACGATGTACGCTACGAAAATGCCATCTGCTTCAAGCCGGAAGGCCCGATTACTGCCTGGCCGGTCAAAAAAGTGACGGATATAACTACCCAATTGCTGGAACTGGCCGCCGGCGTTACTGCCAAGCCGGCCAATGCCCTTGATTTTCTTGACGGCACCACCGCCTCATCCTACGACAACGCACCTGATATCCTGCTTGTTGGAACCGGAGCAAAACAGGTATTTATTCCCCCACAAATCCTGGCACCGCTGTTAAGCGCCAGGATTGGCATCGAATGCATGGACTCACAGGCCGCTGCCCGCACTTATAATGTGTTAATGTCTGAAGGGCGCAATGTTGCCGTTGCACTGATGTTAAATGAAGAATGAAGAAAAAGGAAATGATTGAATGAGTGATCTACCCGTAGTTGGAGAGAAAACACCCGCCTTCGAGGCAGAAAGCCATCAGGGCCCCATCAACCTGGATACCCTTAAGGGTAAAAATGTTGTCCTGTACTTTTATCCCAAAGACAACACCCCCGGGTGCACGGTAGAAGCACAGGATTTTCGTGACCGTTATGCACAATTCAAGGCCCTGAATACGGAAATCATCGGGGTATCACGTGACTCCCTGAAAACACATGCCAATTTCAGCAATAAACATGAATTACCTTTCCCCCTGATTGCCGATCCCGAAGAAAAGCTCTGCACACAGTTTGGCGTCATGAAACTGAAGAACATGTATGGCAAACAGGTCAGGGGCATTGAACGCAGCACATTCCTGCTTGATAGCCAGGGAGTTCTGGTACAGGAGTGGCGTGGCCTGAAAGTCCCAGGTCATGCAGACAAAGTTTTTGAGGCCGTCAAGGAAATTGCAGCAAACTAATCCAACCCATTAACTGCATGCCAATGCATGCAGGCAAACCCGGAACAAGAGTATAACGAATGCCACTACCCAAGTTGCCAACGAAACCCGCCGATACCATTGATATTGGCACAATAGCCACGCCAAAAATAAAAACAGCCGCCCCGGCAGCACGTTCGCACCCCAAAGCAAACGCCGTCAAGGCTACTGCCGTGGCAGCCCCTGCTCAACCGGACAAAGCCACAAGCAGCGCTTCCGCCAAAACAGCCCGCAAAACCGCAGCCCAAAAAACGGAAGCAAAAGTCCCTGCACAAACAGTTGCCAAAACCACCACAAAAACCGCAACGACAAAAACTGCTGCAGTGAAAACCGCTGCAGTAAAAACCGCTGCAACCAAAAAAACGACCAACCAAACAAAAACCACCACCGCTACCGAAACCCGGAAACTGTTTGTGCTTGATACCAACGTGCTGCTGCACGACCCCTCTTCACTCTTCCGTTTTCAGGAGCATGATATTTTCCTGCCCATGATGACACTGGAAGAGCTCGACCACCACAAAAAAGGCATGACCGAAGTTGCCCGTAACGCACGGCAGGTCAGCCGCTCGCTGGACGCCCTTGCCGCAGAAACCTCTGATATCCTGCATGGCATGCAACTGAACGCACTGGGCAATAAAGATGCAACTGGCCTGCTGCTGTTCCAGACTTCAAACATGGAAAGCGACCTGGGCATCAGCCTGCCTGCTGGCAAGGCCGACAATATGATCCTAAGTGTTGTCCGGTCCCTGCAGAAACAATATGCTGACCGCCAGGTCATCCTGGTTTCCAAAGACATCAATATGCGCCTGAAGGCACGTGCCCTGGGCATGGAAGCCGAAGACTACCTGAACGACCACTCACTTGAAGACTCAGACCTGCTCTATGACGGCATCATGCAACTGCCATCCAATTTCTGGGCCCGTCACGGTAAAGACGTGGAGTCCTGGATGCAAGGAGGCACTACCTACTACAAAATAAAAGGTCCCCTCTGCCCCGAATTCATCATTAATGAATTTGTTTATCTTGAAGGCGACACCCCCTTATATGCGCAAGTCAAGGAAGTGAGCGGAAAAACCGCCGTACTGGCCACCTTGCGTGACTACACCCATAAAAAGAACAATGTCTGGGGCGTCACGGCACGTAACCGTGAACAGAATTTCGCACTCAACCTGCTCATGAACCCTGATTGTGATTTTGTCTCTCTTCTGGGCCAGGCCGGTACCGGCAAAACACTTCTGGCCCTGGCCTCAGGACTAACCCAGGTACTGGAAACCAAGCGTTATACTGAAATCATCATGACCCGGGTCACTGTTCCAGTCGGTGAAGATATCGGCTTTTTACCCGGTACTGAAGAAGAAAAAATGCAACCCTGGATGGGCGCACTGGAAGACAATCTGGAATTCCTGAATTCAGGTATTCATGCGGAAGCAGGAGACTGGGATCGCAGCGCTAGCAAGGAGTTCATTAAATCGCACATCAAGGTCAAATCGCTGAACTTCATGCGCGGCCGCACCTTCCTGAATAAATTCGTCATTATTGATGAAGCGCAAAATCTGACGCCCAAGCAAATGAAAACCCTCATCACCCGTGCCGGCCCTGGCACCAAAATTGTTTGCATGGGTAATATTGCACAAATCGATACTCCCTATCTAACCGAGGGGAGTTCTGGGCTGACTTATGTGGTCGATCGCTTCAAGGGGTGGACGCACTCGGGGCATATTACCCTGCAAAAAGGTGAACGTTCACGCCTGGCCGATTATGCCAGTGATGCTTTATAGGAAATGATGCATATTTAAACCTGCAATATGCCGGGCTGTGCCGTTTTAATAACCTAACAGCCCGACAACTTGCTTTAACTTGCATGATCATTGTTATCAGCACCCTGCCCCGGCTTTCCGGTAGCAGGGTGTTTTTCATTTGAAGCCTTATGCAAGCCTGAGATCTACGATACAGATTAGTCTGAAATAAAACTGTCGCCAGAACCCATATAGTTCAGGAACTTGGTGCTTTCACCCGCAAAGGTCATTTTCACGGTACCGATCGGGCCGTTACGCTGTTTGCCAATAATAATTTCAGCCGTACCCTTATCCTGGGTTTCCGGATGATAGACCTCGTCACGGTAAATAAACAGGATCAAGTCGGCATCCTGTTCAATCGCACCCGATTCACGCAAGTCACTCATGATGGGCCGTTTGTTGGTGCGCTGTTCAAGACTGCGGTTTAGCTGAGACAAAGCAATCACCGGACAATTCAACTCACGCGCCAATCCCTTCAAAGAACGGCTGATTTCAGAAATCTCGGCGGTACGGTTTTCATTTTTACCACCACTGCCGCTACCTGACATTAACTGCAGGTAGTCGATAATAATCACGCCAAGTTGACCACATTTACGGGTAAGTCGCCGCGCACGGGCACGAAGATCGATCGGGTTGAGGCCAGGTGTTTCATCAATGAAAATCTGCGCATTTTGCATCAGCTGCATGGCATGGGTAATTTTTGGCCAGTCATCGTCCAGCAGGCGTCCGGTACGCATGCGTTGCTGGTCCAGTCGCCCGACCGAACCCAACATACGGGCAGCCAGCTGAACCGCCCCCATTTCCATGGAAAACACGGCAACCGGCAAACCTTGGTCGATGGCCACATGCTCGCCGATATTCATGGAGAACGAGGTTTTACCCATGGAAGGCCGGCCAGCCACAATAATAAGATCGCCCGGATGCATGCCCGATGTTTTCCGGTCAAGATCGACAAAACCGGTTGGCACCCCCGTCACATCAGAGACATTGTCGCGGTGCGCCAGCTCGTCTATCCGATCTACGACATCAATCAGCAGCTTGCTCATTTCATGGAAATCATTCTCGCTGCGGGTCCCTTCCTGGGCAATTTTGAAGATCCTGGCCTCTGCCTCATCAAGCAACTGGCGCGCTTCCTTGCCTTTCGGATTGAGAGCCTCAGAGGCGATTTCATCGGCAATGCTAACCAGTTTACGCAACATGGCCCGTTCACGGACAATTTCCGCATAACGTCGAATATTGGCCGCAGAAGGCGTATTTTGTGCCAAGGCATTAAGATAAGCAAGGCCGCCAATTTCTTCCGCCTTGCCTTCCGTTTCAAGTGACTCGTAAATGGTCACTACGTCCGCTGGCCTGTCCAGGTTAATGATTTTACAGACATGACGCCAAATGACACGATGATCATGACGATAAAAATCATCTTCACTCAAAATATCCGAGATATGCTCAAGTGCCGTATTGTCCAGTAACAAACCACCCAGGACCGACTGTTCCGCCTCGATGGAATGGGGGGGCAAGCGAAGTGATTCAATTTGAGGGTCGACTACATTCATGCTGATTTAAATATGGGACGTATTCAATGAGGCGCGCAACAATTGCGCGAGAAGAAATGGAAATTGCAAAAAGCCAAGGATAATTTTATCCGCTGCAACACGTAAGTATATACGTAAAAAAGCCGGCTATTGCCGGCTTTTACAAGTTTGACAGTTTTAAAAATCTGTCTGTTAAGCCATATCGCCTTGAACAACAACGGTGATGTCGGCATTAACGTCTGCATGCAGGTGAACCTGAACAGCGAACTCACCAACGGCTTTCAGGGCACCGTCCAGCAAGCGAACTTGTTGTTTCTCTACATTTTCAAAGCCAGCAGCAACCAGGGCAGCGGCAATGTCCATGTTGGTAACAGAACCAAACAGACGACCGTCAACACCAGCTTTCTGGCTGATTGTCAATACGTAACCGTTCAGTCTTTCACCAACAGCCTGTGCGGCAGCCAGTTTTTCAGCTTGTGCTTTTTCCAGTTCTGCACGACGTGCTTCGAACTCTTGCAAAGCGGCTTCAGTAGCGCGGCGGGCTTTTTTCTGAGGGATCAGGAAATTGCGTGCGTAACCATCACGTACACGAACAACCTCACCCAGGTTACCCAAATTGCCGATTTTTTCTAGCAAAATAACTTGCATGATTAATAATCCTTAATTATTTGTGGTTGTCAGTGTATGGAAGCAAAGCCAGAAAACGGGCACGCTTGATTGCTGAATCAAGCTGACGCTGGTAGTTTGCTTTTGTACCTGTTAAACGGGCAGGAATGATTTTGCCTGTTTCAGTGATGAAATCACGTAAAGTATCGACATCTTTGTAATCGACTTCTTCAACGCCTGCTGCTGTGAAGCGGCAGAATTTGCGACGTTTGAACAATGGATTTTGCTGCGTAAATTTGCTGCGTTTGTCCTTGCCTTTTTTCATGAAAGCCATGATTTTTGCCTTTATTCGTGTGTGAGGCCTGCGCCTCTAATTCATAAAAGAGCTTTATGCCCTGAACTTTAAGTTTGTCAGACAGTTGTATGAACCGCTACAACACCTTTTGACGGAAACTGGACGTTCTGTATATGCAGGATGACACGTCCTGAATTTTTACGGGCCTGGGCCAAAAAACCTTTGACACGTATTTCACTTCCCATCGCAACACCTGATAGAACCGTAGCGGTTTCACCAAGTACCCTGGCATGAATGATTAACTCAATCATGCGTGGATGCGAAGCTTCCATGATTTCCGATTGATGCTGAAGTACAAGATCCAGTACCGGTAGGCCTGCCGGGGTATGCCGCAAAGGCTTGACTTCCAGCACCCTGGCCTGCAATTGAATCTGGTTCACAAGCAATAACCAGCTGATTACTCTTCGCTATCTTGCTCTGCTGATGACTCGGCAGTTGCTTTACGCGCTTCTTCACGCTCTACAGATTTCATCATGATAGAGGCTTCTGTATGAGCTTTGCTGGTTTTGATAACCAGATTACGCAAAACAGCATCGTTATAGCGGAAAGAGTGTTCCAGCTCGTCAAGCGTTTCCTGGTTGCACTCGATGTTCATGCACACATAATGGGCTTTAACCAGTTTCTGGATTGGGTATGCCAATTGACGACGACCCCAGTCCTCAAGACG
This sequence comes from Advenella sp. RU8, assembly GCF_048381675.1. NCBI lineage: Bacteria > Pseudomonadati > Pseudomonadota > Betaproteobacteria > Burkholderiales > Alcaligenaceae > Advenella > Advenella sp. RU8. The sequence continues at coordinate 51,976 of NZ_JBLWIS010000011.1, read as the reverse complement.
GTGGACAACACCATTGTTGCCTGTTACCAAAGCTTGATAACGTTCGATCATTGCAGGGACCTGTTCGCTTTGGTCCGGATGCACGATAAACACTACTTCGTAGTGACGCATAATAACTCCTTAAGGATATCTTGCCATTTTTACAATGGCAACTGACAGCCCGCTCATGTCTTGATGCCGTAACCTATTACCCGGATAAACCAGGCTTTAAGCCCGCAACAAACATAAGTCGAGCAAGAAACCGTCAAATATAACACAATTCTCTAACGTAAACAAAAAAACCGTTAAGAATTCTGTTTGTTTTTAAATACTTGCCGGGACACTTTGTGATTTGTCGCAGACACGCGACAAATCACAAGCATTAACCTTCTATCACCGCATATGCCGAATGATTATGAATCGATTCGAAATTTTCGGCTTCGATCTTATATCGCCTGAGTTGGGGCATTTTCCGGATATTGGCTGCCACATCCCGGATCAGGTCTTCGACAAATTTGGGGTTATCGTAAGAGCGCTCGGTTACATACTTCTCGTCCGGGCGTTTTAACAAGCCCCACAGTTCGCAAGATGCCTGCTGCTCAACCGTCTTGATCACCGATTCCATGGTGTAGTTGCCATCAGAGACCAACTGCACGGTAATATGGGAACGTTGGTTGTGTGCGCCATAAGCGGAAATTGCTTTTGAGCATGGGCACAAGCTCATTACCGGCACAACCACATTGAGTTCAAACTCAACTTCCTCACCCCGGGCAACCGCAAACCACGTAACCTGATAGTCCATCAGGCTTTCGACACCCGAGACCGGTGCGCTCTTATTAATAAAATACGGAAAAGAAACCGTGAGGTCACCTTTTTCAGCATGCAGCAAGGGCAGCATTTCACGGGCCATTTCTTTGAAAAGTGCAATAGTCATGGCTTGTGAGCGATATCGCTCAAGCAGAGCCACAAAGCGGGACATATGGGTCCCTTTTTCATGCTCGGGCAAAAATACAGTTAGCGTCCACTCTGCGATAGTGGGCTGCACTGAACCATCGGCAGCCTGCACAAGCATGGGATGTTTTACACGTCTGATTCCTACGCGTTCAATTGGTATATGACGCAAGTCCTGAGAACTTTGCACGTCGGGCATTAACTCGTCCGAGCCAATTATGGAATTCATATATTAAAAACCTAAGTAATATTCAAAACGGATTTAAAACGTGCGCGGACAGCCGCCTCGATTCCTTCCGAATCCAGACCCACGCCCTTCAAGAGTGCGGCCTGATCGCCATGATCGATAAAACGATCAGGCAAGCCAAGCTGCAAAATGGGCTTACTGAACCCGAACGCGCTCATGAGTTCAGCAACGGCGCTACCTGCGCCCCCCATTACACTACCTTCTTCCAGCGTCACAAAAACCTCATGTGTCACTGCAAGCTGTTTAACCAATTCTTCATCGATTGGTTTCACAAAACGCATGTCAACCAGCGTTGCATTGAATTTTTCCGCCACCGGCATGGCTGCATGCAGCAAAGGACCGAAAGCCAGGATAGCCATGCCCGTACCTGTGCGACGCACCACTGCCTTGCCTAACGTTACCGGATCAAGGGTATCGCTGACGTTCGCCCCCACACCCGATCCTCTGGGATAACGCACGGACGCAGGGCCTTTATGATGGTAACAAGTGCTCAGCAACAAGCGGGTCTCATTTTCATCCGAAGGAACTGCCACCACCATATTGGGGATGCAACGTAAAAAAGCAATATCATAGTTACCGGCGTGAGTGGCGCCATCGGCCCCCACCAGGCCTGCCCTGTCAAGGGCAAAAGTCACGTCAAGGTTCTGCAGGGCAACATCATGAATCAGCTGATCATACCCCCTTTGCAGAAAGGTTGAGTAAATAGCCAGGACAGGTTTAAGGCCTTCACAAGCAATACCGGCGGCAAAAGTCACCGAATGCTGTTCGGCAATACCCACATCAAAATATCGCGCAGGGAATCGTTTTTCAAATTCCACCATGCCACTACCCTCTCGCATGGCGGGGGTAATACCAATCAGTTTTTCGTCTTGTGCAGCCATATCACACAACCAGTGCCCGAAAACCTGGGTAAAAGTTTGTTTTCCAGGCTTGGCCGGTTTCTGGATACCTACTTCAGGGTCAAATTTGCCAGGTCCGTGATACAGGATAGGATCCGCCTCGGCCAGTTTGTATCCCTGCCCTTTCTTGGTAATGACGTGCAGGAATTGCAGACCTCCCATTTGACGCAGGTTTTGCAAGGTAGGCACCAATGCATCCAGGTCATGGCCATCGATGGGCCCAACATAATTAAAGCCGAACTCCTCAAACCAGGTAGCAGAACCCAAAATGCCTTTGGCATGGCCTTTAACCTTGCGGGCCATTTCCATGACCGGCGAGGGAAACTGCCCCAGCACCGCCTTGCCCACACTGCGCGCCTCCTGATAGAGGGTGCCTGACAGCAGACGGGCCAGATACTTGTTAAGCGCCCCGACCGGTGGGGAAATGGACATGTCGTTGTCGTTCAGGATAACCAGCAGATTAATGCCCGGGGTGACGCCCGCATTATTTAACGCTTCGTATGCCATGCCAGCCGTCATCGAGCCATCACCAATGACCGCAATGTGCTGACGTTCTATTTGCAGATTACGCGAAGCCACTGCCATACCCAAAGCTGCCGAAATGGACGTGGAAGAATGGGCAGTGCCAAAAGCATCGTATTCTGATTCACTACGCTTGGGAAAACCTGAAATTCCGCCAGCCTGACGCAAATGCGCCATGCCTTCGCGCCGGCCAGTAAGAATTTTATGTGGATAAGATTGATGCCCCACATCCCAGATAATCCGGTCATGCGGGGTATTGAACACATAATGAAGCGCAAGCGTAAGCTCTACCGTTCCAAGATTGGACGAAAGGTGCCCGCCGGTTTTGGATACCGAACGAATAATAAAAGACCGAAGTTCCTTGGCTGCCTGCTCCAACTCTGAACGGCTTAATTTTCTGACATCATCGGGAGAGTTGAGCTTTTCTAGAAAATTTGACATTAATACGCTTCACATCAATAACTGCGGTGAATAATGAAATCGGCCAACTCTTTGAGTCGAACAGCAGAATCACCTAATGGTTTAATGGCCTCAATGGCCACTTCATATAATTCCCGGGCAAAATCCCGGGACGCTTCAAGGCCCATGATTGATACATAAGTAGGCTTGTTTTCATCGGCATCCTTGCCTGCTGTTTTACCCAAGCCCTCGGTATCAACCGTAACATCAAGAATATCATCAACAATCTGAAAGGCCAAACCAATGGCCGAGCCATAGGTCTCGAGTGCCCGCCTGGCCTCAGAAGTCGCTCCGGTCACAATCGCGCCCAACAGGACACTGCCTTCGATAAGCGCGCCTGTTTTCAAGCGATGCATGAACTGCAACTGCTCCAGGGTAAGGGTATGATTGACACTGGCCAAATCTATGGCCTGACCACCCACCATGCCCAGGCTTCCGGCAACCCGGCCAAGTACCTGCACCGCCTGTACCACCAAAGCAGGCGCCACAGGCATTTGCGCAAGCTCGGCAAAAGCCAGCGGCTGCAGGGCGTCTCCGGCCAGCATGGCCGTAGCCTCACCAAAACGCACATGTACTGTAGGCTGCCCCCTGCGCAGGACATCATCATCCATACAGGGCAAATCGTCATGAATCAGGGAATAAGCGTGAATCAGCTCGACTGCCGCCGCCGCCTTGTCGAGTGCATGATTGAATGACTCTATGGCAACGCCTTGTTGTAATGCAGCCCTGCCCGCAGCGTAAACCAATGTGGCACGAATTCTTTTACCACCACCCAGCGTGGCATAACGCATGGCCTCGTGCAATTGAACAGGCACCTCGGTAGTAGCCGGAAGCGCCTTTTCAAGCGCGGCTTCTACATTATTAACACAGGCCGCCAGCCAATCCTGAAAATGCATTGAACCCGTACTCATTGCTTATTCAACCTCGACCTGTACCGGACGCAACAAATTATTCTGAAGTACCTGTACCTGCTGCTCGGCAGCATCCAGGCGCTCCTGGCATACCCGAGCCAAAGCAACCCCTCTTTCGTACGCCCGCAAAGATGCCTCAAGGGAAAGCACATCACTTTCCATTGACTGCACAATCTCTTCAAGCTCTTTCAGGGCAGATTCAAAATCCTTTGGTAAATCAAGGACATCCAGTTTTTGGGTTGATTCTGACAAGGGGTACTCCAGAAAAGTTCAAATAATCAGGTATTGTACGAAATCATGGGCTGGCAAGGGCCATATTTTAATAGTTTTACGTATTTTTCAATCTCACCCCCTTTTTCAAACCGCAAAATTAATACCTCCCTCATTTTTTTTAATATTAAGGCATTGAATTTTCGGTACAATTTAACATTACATTCAATTTCAACAATCTGCCGGCTCATGACCCTTGGTGAGGCGGCTTTATTTTTTTACGCGGGGGATCTACAAAATGTCAGAAATCGCAACCATGAAACATGTCGAACCGGCACAAACCCAATTGCCGGTCCATGTTTATTTTGACGACAATGTTTTTGCCCGGGAACAGGCGCAAATCTTCAAACAATCTGCCTGTTATGTTGGCAACGAAAAAATGATACCCAACACCGGGGACTGGAGAACCTTGGTGCAGGAACAGGCCGGACGCATTCTAGTCCGCAATAAAAATGGTCCTGAGCTGCTATCTAACGTTTGCCGTCACCGTCAGGCAATCATGTTGGGGGGTGAAGCAGGCAATGTCACCGGTGCTGTCAAGAATCATGGTAATCTGCAGGAAAACGGCGGCAATATCGTTTGCCCTCTGCACCGCTGGACTTATGATAACCAGGGGACCTTGCTGGGCGCGCCGCAATTTAACCAGAACCCCTGCAAGAACTTGCAAAAATTTCCGCTTTCAAACTGCCATGGCCTGCTCTTTGAAGGCCCGCGTGATCCTGCTTCAGACCTGGCGCCGCTTTTTGCAAAACCGGAATTTGATTTCTCGGATTACGTGCTTGACCACGTAGAAGTACACGAATGCAACTATAACTGGAAAACTTTCATTGAAGTTTATCTTGAGGATTACCATGTTGCCCCCTTTCATCCCGGACTGGGCAAATTCGTCACCTGCGATGACCTGAAGTGGGAGTTTTCTGACTGGTTCAGCGCGCAGTACGTGGGCATCCACCAGGCGCTAGCCAATCCGGGCTCAGAGGTTTACAAAAAATGGCACAATGAGCTACTTAAGTTCCGCCAGGGCGAAAAACCCGATTTTGGTGCCGTATGGGTGACCTATTTCCCGACCCACATGATTGAGCTTTACCCTCATGTTCTGGTTCTATCCACACTGCATCCTGTCAGCCCGCAAAAAACCGTCAATATCGTCGAGTTTTATTATCCTGAAGAAATTGTCATGTTCGAGCGCGATTTCATCGAGGCCCAGCGGGCTGCCTATATGGAAACCGCCATTGAAGATGATGAAATTGCCGAGCGCATGGATGCAGGCCGCCTTGCCCTGCACAAACGCAACACCAGCGAAGTGGGACCTTACCAGTCTCCCATGGAAGATGGCATGCTGCATTTTCATGAATGGTACAACCGCATCATGAACCTCTAACTCACTGACTGCGACACACAATATCGCGGGTGCAATATCAACAATCCCCTTGAAAAAATTTCTTTCAAGGGGATTGTTTTTTGCACCGTATTTTTAACAACTAGCCTATTTCAACAGGCCGGGAATCATCACTGCACCATTCGCTCCAGGAGCCGGGATAAAGCGCAGAACCGCGCAAACCGGCCACCTCCATGGCTAGCAGGTTATGACAGGCACTAATACCCGAACCGCACTGGTGAACGATATTCTCAGGCTTCTTATTAGCAAGCACTTCTACAAAAGCGGATTTAAGTTCATCCACCGGAAGAAAAAAACCATCACTATCTAGATTACGGGTAAAGGGCCTGTTGACAGCACCGGGAATATGACCAGCAACGGGATCAATGGTTTCATTCTCACCGCGAAATCGGTTTTCGGCACGGGCATCTATAAGGGTAAAAACAGGATTATTCAGATTGGCCAGCACGTCCAGCGCATCCACAACAGGCATCGAAGCGGCATGGAGTGCCCACTTTACAGGCACTCGTGGCGCAGGTTGTTCACGCTCAATATCACCGCTGATCTGGCCCCAGGCACTCCAGCCACCATTGAGCACCCGTACACGGGTGCAGCCAACCCACCGCAACATCCACCACAAATGAGCAGCAAACATGCCATCCCTGGCATCATAGACGACAATATTTGCGGTTGGATCAATACCCAAGTTACCCAGCAACCTGATAAAGTCTTCACGATCAGGCAAAGGATGCCGCCCATTTTTTCCTGTCTTGGGTCCGCACAGATCAATTTCATGATCAAGAAAAATAGCGCCCGGAATATGCCCCTCGAGATATTGCTCCCTGCCCAGTTGATGATTGGCCAAATCATGCCTTGCATCCAACAAGACCAGGGTCTCATCTTCGCTCAGTAAATCTTGCAGCCCGAGTGCTGAAATCAACGGTTCCACTTTCTTGCTCCAGATAGTTCAAAAATCATCAGATTCAGTTATTGGCCATATTTTTCCGGGATCTGGCAGCTTCTGCCAGTTGCATGGTTCTCCAGGCAGACAGCAATCCTGCCAGGATAATCAGGGCCATACCAACCCAAGCCAATAAGTCGGGAATATCTCCCCAGAAAATAATACCCAGTATAGCCGCAAATATAATGGTGCTGTATTGCAAAGCCGCAGTCAGAATCGGAGAACCCTGACCAAAGGCACGGGTGAGTGCAAGCTGTCCGATCAGTCCGCTAACGCCCACCCCGAAAAGTACCAGCCAGGTGGTGAAATTGGGTTCCCCATAACCATGCGCCTTCAAGCCAAGAAAACCGGTTAACACCACAATCAGGGAAAAGTAGAAAACGGTTCTCCAGATCGGCTCTCCAATTGCCCCCAACGCTTTGATCTGCAACATGGCTATACCCCCAAATGCCCCAGACATCAGGCCCAGTGAGGCAGCAAACCACTGGTCTTCAGTGATGCTAGGTCGCAACACCAGTAATACACCCAGAAAACCCAAAATGACCGACAGCAGACGCAGTGAATCTTTCGGGCCCTTGTTGCTGAAAAACAAAAAACCGGCAATAAACAGCGGAGAGGTATAGTTAAGACTGGCACTGGTTGATAACGGCAGCACGGAATAACCATAAAACCCCATCCACAGGGACGTTACGCCAAACAGGTTACGTAAAACATGCAATTTAACGCTTTTCGGCTTCAGGGACTGGTGGCTTAACAGCGCCCACAACACAATCGCTACAATGGAGGGCAACCCGCGGGCTATCACAACAAGAGGCAGGCTTGAACCCATCTCATAAGACAGCTTGATACAAGTACCCATAATGGCGAACATTAATGCCGCCAGCAGCATCCACAACGATTGCATAGCCTATCTGACCCTGAAAGGAACATTCTGAAATAAGAAAATCATCATTCTATACCCAAGGTCACTTTAAATATCGGGAATTCACCCTATATAATTAAACAAATCAATATCGCTGTATTAATCATTTTATTTAAACTATATTATGATGCAGCCCATTTCCAAAAACAGTTAGATTTAAAGGCTTAACCCCTTATGAAACGCATTTTTCTATTTCTTATGACCAACCTGGCCGTTATGGTGGTGCTGGGTGTCACATTAAATATCCTTGGCATCAACCGCTTCATTACCGCCGAAGGCCTGGACATAACGCAATTGCTGGCATTTTCAGCAGTGGTCGGCTTTACCGGCTCAATCATCTCCCTGCTCATCAGCAAACCCATGGCCAAATGGAGCACGGGCGCCCAAGTCATTAACCCAGCCGCCCCGGCCAACAGTCGTGAAGCCTGGCTGGTTGATACTGTCCACCAATTGGCTGACCGTGCCGGCATTGGCCATCCTGAAGTCGCCATTTATGAAGGCGAACCCAATGCTTTTGCAACCGGCGCATTCAAAAACGATGCCCTGGTTGCCGTTTCCACCGGTTTGCTTAATAGCATGACTGAAGAAGAAGTCGCTGCTGTCCTGGGCCACGAAGTGGCGCACGTAGCCAACGGTGACATGGTTACCCTGACGCTGATTCAGGGTGTGGTAAACACCTTTGTGGTCTTCCTGTCACGCGTTGTGGGTTATGTGGTTGACCGGGTCATCCTGAAAAATGAACGCGAAGTTGGTATTGGCTATTACATTTCCGTCATTGTCTGTGAAATCGCATTTGGCATCCTGGCCTCTATCATTGTGGCCTGGTTCTCACGCCAACGTGAATACCGTGCTGATGCCGGTGCCGCACAACTCATGGGCTCAGCCGACCCAATGATTCATGCCTTGGCCCGCCTGGGGGGACTTACCCCCGGTGAACTGCCCCAGCAACTGAATGCTTCCGGCATCAGTGGCAAAGTCAATGTGGCTGCCCTATTCTCTACTCACCCACCGATCGAGCACCGCATCAATGCCTTGCGTGCACGTATTGTCAAGTAAACACGGCCCAAACCGCTCCTACCCCGGTTAAATGTCCAGCAGAGGGTGCATCGTTCAGGCCACACAAAAAACGGTCCGGTTTATATCATTAAACCGGACCGTTTTTTTATTTTACATGGGTGTCTCGAAAAAGCCCCAAAAGCCGTTTCATAAAACCAGCCTTTAGTGAGCCTGCTCCCAATCCGGGCCCATGCCAACCTCCGCCACCAGTGGCACTTTCAGTTCAGCCACGTTGCACATCAATTCAGGCAACCGTGATTTGACCAAATCCACTTCATCCTGTGGCACTTCAAGCACCAATTCATCATGCACCTGCATGATGATCATGGTTTTCAGGTTTTCATTTTCAATCCATTCCTGCACGGCCACCATTGCCATTTTGATCAAGTCTGCCGCCGTGCCCTGCATCGGTGCATTAATTGCCGCCCTTTCGGCAGCCGCCTTGCGCGGACCTTTGGCTCCCTTGATTTCAGGCAACCACAAGCGACGTCCAAATACGGTTTCCACATACCCTTGCTCATTTGCCTTGGCGCGGGTAAGCGTCATGTAGGCCGCCACACCGGGATAACGCTCAAAATAACGGTCTATGTAAGATTGCGCGGCATCACGGGTAATGCCCAGATTGCTGGCCAAGCCAAATGCCCCCATGCCGTAAATCAAGCCAAAGTTAATAGCCTTGGCGGCACGACGCTGCTCGGCAGTCACTTCTTCCAGAGGTGTGCCAAACACCTCTGAGGCGGTTGCCCGGTGAATATCCTTGCCTTGGGCAAAAGCCAATTGCAGATTGGCATCATCCGACACATGCGCCATGACTCGCAACTCGATTTGCGAGTAGTCGGCAGACATGATTACGCCGCCCTTTTCCGGCACAAAAGCCGTCCTGACCTTGCGCCCTTCTTCGGTTCGCACCGGAATATTCTGCAAGTTAGGATCAGACGAGGCCAGGCGCCCGGTAATGACTGCCGCCTGCGAGTAATTGGTATGTACCCGTCCGGTTTTAGGATTAATCATTTTAGGCAGTTTGTCGGTATACGTAGATTTAAGCTTGGCCAGCCCACGATACTCAAGCAGGGTAGCTGGCAGCGGGTAATCCTGGGCCAGTTTGCTAAGTACTTCCTCATCGGTTGAAGGGGCACCCTTGGGGGTTTTGCGGATAACCGGCAATTGCATGCGATCAAACAAAATCTCGGCCAGCTGCTTGGGCGAATTCAGGTTAAAAGGCTGACCGGCCAGTTCATAGGCCTTGTTTTCAAGCGCAACCAGCTTCTCTCCAATTTCATGGCTTTGTTGCTGCAAGGCTTTTTCGTTAATTTTGACGCCATTACGCTCAATCTTCGCCAACACCTCGGAAACCCACAATTCAAGCCGATATATCCGGTCAAGCCCTTCCTCGGCCACCACCAATGGCCGCATCAAGCCCGCCAACTGCAAGGTAAAATCGGTATCTTCGCAGGCATAGAAAGAGGCCTGCTCAATCTCGACTTCATCGAAACCAATCTGCTTGGCTCCCTTGCCACATAAATCGGTGTAATCCACCCCTTTTCTGCCCAGATATCGCTGCGCCAGGTCTTGCATGCCAACACTGCGGTGGGATTCAAGCACATATGCCATCAGCATAGTGTCATCTTTTATGCCTTTTAGCTTAATCCCTTCGTTGGCAAATACATGCGTGTCATATTTGGCATTTTGCAGTACTTTGGCCGCGCTCTCGTCCTCTAACCATGGCCTGAGTTTTTCAAGCACCATGGATTTATCTAATTGTTGGGCCAACATATTGCCTTTGTGTGCAAGCGGAATATACCAGCCTTGCCCGGGATGAATAGACATTGAAGTCCCAACCAGCGATGCCATCATCGGGTCTAACGAGGTGGTTTCGGTATCCAGCGCAACCAAAGCAGCCTCCTGGATCTGCTTCAGGCAGTCTTCCAATAATTCGGGAGTATCCACCGTTACGTAGTCAACTGTTTCTGGCGCTTCAGGAATCTCGTGGGCAACCCGGGCATCCTGTTTGGGCACAGCCTGGACATCACCGGTCAACTCACGCAGCCAGGTCCGAAAGCCGAAATGGTCAAAGATTTTTTTCAGTGTTTCGGCATCTTGCGGCTTAAGGGACAGATCATCCATCCCGGTAAAAAAATCATCAACCTCACAGTCGCGCTTGATCGTAATCAGCTGGCGGGTCAGTTCAAAATTAGGGATGGATTCACGCAGATTATTCCCGACCACCCCTTTGATTTTGTCGGCATTTTCAACCAGTTTGTCGATAGTACCGTATTCAGCCAACCACTTGACTGCCGTTTTGGGCCCCACTTTAGGCACGCCCGGCACATTATCCACCGTATCGCCAATCAACATCAGGTAATCAATAATCTGCTCGGGCAAAACACCAAACTTGCTTTTCACCCCTTCTATATCAAGGGTTTCATTAGTCATGGTATTGACGATGCTGACATGCTCGTTGACCAATTGGGCTATATCCTTATCCCCAGTGGAAATAATGGTACGGACTTCATTTTGTGTGGCAATTTCTGCTAAAGTGGCAATAATATCATCCGCCTCGACCCCGGGTTTGGCAATCACCGTCCAACCCATGGCGCTAATTGCCTGGTGGATGGGCTCTATTTGCAAAACCAGATCGTCGGGCATTGGGGGACGATGCCCTTTATAATCAGGATACAAATCATCACGAAATGTTTTTCCTTTTGCATCAAAGATGCAGGCCACGTAGTCAGCCTGATAATCCTGATTAATTTTGCGCATCATATTGATGACACCATAAATTGCACCGGTAGGCTCACCCAAGGCGTTTCTTAAATCAGGCATAGCATGGAAGGCCCGGTACAAATAGCTAGATCCATCAACAAGTAATAAGGTTTTTTTCATGTCAGTAACAAAAACAACGACCATCCAGGAACAGATCAGGGAAATTTCCGCTGAGTTACAAGACGCCGCCAATCATTTAAAAGATATTTCAGCAGCTGTAAGTATATTCGGAAGTGCCCGCACAAAAACAGATTCTCCTTACTACCGCAAAACGATTGAAATCAGCCAAAAACTGGCACAAGCAGGATTCAACATCATGTCCGGAGGGGGGCCTGGCATCATGGAAGCCGCCAACAAGGGCTGTTTTGAAGCAGGCGGCACCAGTATTGGCTTGAATATCAAGCTGCCACATGAACAAGTAGACAATCCATTCCAGTCACATAGCATTTACTTCAAATACTTCGTTTCAAGGAAAACCACATTTTTCATGAACAGCTCAGGTTACATCATTTTACCTGGCGGTTTTGGCACACTTGACGAACTCTTCGAAGCACTTACCCTAATCCAAACCGGTAAAGCCCATAGCGCCCCCATTATTTTTGTAGGGACCGAGTTCTGGGATGGGCTGCTGCAATGGATAAAAAAACAATTATTAAGCAATGGCTATATTTCACCCAACGATATTAATTTGTTTGTTGTAGAAGATGATCCCACACGCATCGTTGAGCATATTCAGGCTCACCATCAAAAAAACCAGGATGAAGAGTTTCGACTTGGACTTTGCTAACTTAAGGGTAAATTCAAAGTAAATTGAAGGCAAATAGTCTTTCGCAACACCTGCCCTGGCTTTAAAACACGCCTGGGCAAGTATAAAGGCTAACTTTCCGCCTTGGCATCACCGGCGGTTTGGTTTTGCGCTGGGCGACACAGGACATAAACCACCGGCACATCCTCGTCACGGGTCTCATTTTCCAAAACCTTGCCCGAAAACTCTTTCATGCACGTGTTTGTCATTTGCTTCATACAAGTATTTTTATCCTTATAGCAAGGAAGAATCAGATGGACATCTGTTTTTTCATACAACACACCTCCACAAGCCGTCAATAAAACAGGCAGCATCCCAACAACAAGCGCTTTGATCAAATGCACCGCTATCCCCCCAGCTATTTTTTTCCAAAACGGAACATTTATTTTCAAATGACTGATTGATGATTTTCACTTCAATTTATCTTTTGAAATAAATCAAACAAACGTGCATTATTACGTGCACATTCTGACTCGCAAGCTATTATTTACAAAAAATTAACAATACGTAACATATTTAGTAGTGAGCGAGATAAAAATGATAACCAACCTGATGCTTCAATCAGTTTTAAATCCTCTGGATAAAACTGAACAGCAAACATTCTTAAAACAGTCATTACATAATAACGGTTTAGAATATTATGTCTACATTCAAAACCTGCCCTTTCCCTTTAACGATACCGAGTCCCGGTTCCTGTGTGCCAGCAACCTGCCACATTCATGCCTGAAAAACCTCCAGGATGGCATTGTCCTGAAAAACAATCCGCTCAGCCACATAAACACCGACTCAAGCGCCCTGTGCAAAACATTTTCCTGGGACAAAAACAACCTTTCCAATCACCCAGACCTCATCAGGCTTTTTCAGGATTTTCCACGATTATACGGCCTGGATTTACCCTACCAGAATATGTCCGGAAGCAGGAAAAGCTCCCTGGTCCTGCTCAGAACCAGTCATCCCGTTTCCATGCATGAAATTGAACAACAACTGTTTCAGCTCAAACAGCTGGTTTTTTCCGCCCGATATTTAATCAGGCAGCATCTGGTTAACCATTATCTGAACACCACATACCCGGTACTGTCTCCCAGGCAAATGGAAATCAGCAGATGCATTGCTACTGGCATGACAAACAAAGACATTGCCGACTGCCTGCACATAAAGAGCAATACCGTCAAATATCACATAACACAAATTCTGAACAAAACCAAATCAAGCCGGCGTACTTCAGGCGCTTTCAAGGCACTGTTGCCTGATCTGCTCAAGTAACTATTCTCCAACCACGGAAACTCCATCCATGCAACCTTGCCAAGGAACAGATATTTCAATTCAATCCCAAGTGACAAAACAACCTACTTCAATCTGTAAAGACTTATAATAATACGTTTTACGGGATTCCTCCCAAGCCCATTTTTTACCGCAAAAAGTCATGTTGGAACAATATACCCCACTGGAAGTAGAACAAAACGCTCAACGCAACTGGCAAGACACAGATGCCTATCTGGTAACAGAGCACGCCAAAGACAGTAACGGCAATGACAAGCCCAAGTTTTATGCCTGTTCAATGTTGCCCTACCCAAGCGGCAAGTTGCATATGGGCCATGTCCGTAACTACACCATCAACGACATGATGGCACGCCAGCTGCGCATGCGCGGATTCAACGTGTTAATGCCCATGGGCTGGGACGCTTTCGGCATGCCTGCCGAAAATGCTGCCATCAAGTCAAAAGTCCCCCCTGCCAAATGGACGTACGACAACATTGCGTACATGAAAAAACAAATGAAGGCAATGGGGTTGGCCATTGACTGGTCACGCGAAATGTGTGCCTGCGATCCTGAATACTACAAGTGGAACCAATGGTTTTTCCTGAAAATGCTGGAAAAAGGCATTGCCTACCGCAAAACCCAAACCGTTAACTGGGATCCCGTAGACAACACGGTACTCGCCAATGAGCAGGTCATTGACGGTCGCGGATGGCGCTCGGGTGCCCTGGTTGAAAAACGCGAAATTCCGGGTTACTACCTGCGCATTACCGACTATGCCGAAGAACTGCTGCACGAAGTCAAGCACAACCTGCCCGGCTGGCCCGAACGTGTGCGCCTGATGCAGGAAAACTGGATTGGCAAAAGCGAAGGCGTTCGTTTTGCCTTTACCCATGAAATCAAAAACAACGAAGGCCAGCTTATCCAGGATGGCCGCATGTACGTTTTCACCACTCGCCCCGACACCATCATGGGCGTTACTTTCTGCGCAGTTGCCCCGGAACATCCACTGGCAAGCCATGCAGCACAATCCAACCCTGCCCTAGCGGCCTTTATTGAAGAATGCAAGCAAGGCGGCACCACCGAAGTCGAGATGGCAACCCGCGAAAAAGCAGGTATGCCTACCGGCCTGTTTGTGACCCACCCCATTACCAATGAACAGGTTGAAATCTGGGTGGGCAATTACGTCCTCATGAGCTACGGTGATGGCGCCGTCATGGGCGTACCGGCACACGATGAACGAGACTTCGCTTTTGCCCTCAAATACCGCTTGCCCATCAAGCAGGTCATCGCGGTTCAAGACAAAACATACTCTACCGAAGAATGGCAAGAGTGGTACGCCGACAAACAAAACGGCATTGTCGTCAATTCAGGCCAGTTCGACGGCCTGAACTACCAACAGGCTGTTGATGCCGTTGCCAGCGTGCTGTCCGACAAAGGCCTGGGCGAGAAACAAACCACCTGGCGCTTGCGCGACTGGGGTATTTCACGCCAGCGTTACTGGGGCACCCCAATCCCCATCATTCACTGTGCAGATTGCGGCCCGGTTCCCGTACCCGAAAAAGACCTGCCGGTAAAATTGCCCGAAGAGCTGATTCCCGATGGCAGTGGCAACCCGCTTAGCAAACATGAAGCATTCCTGTCCTGCTCCTGTCCCAAATGCGGCAAGCCGGCCCGTCGCGAAACCGACACCATGGATACCTTCATCGACTCTTCCTGGTACTTCATGCGCTATACCTCGCCCGGCAACAACAATGCCATGGTCGATACCCGCAACGACTACTGGATGCCAATGGATCAATACATTGGTGGCATCGAACATGCCGTGCTTCATTTGCTGTATGCGCGCTTCTGGACCAAAGTCATGCGTGACATGGGCCTGCTCAAGTTTGATGAACCCTTCAAGAAACTGCTTTGCCAGGGCATGGTGCTTAACCATATCTATTCCCGCAAAAACGAAAAAGGCGGCATTGAATATTTCTGGCCCGAAGAGGTTGAAAACGTCTATAACGAAAAAGGCAGCATTATTGGCGCACGTCTTATCAAAGACAACTCTCCGGTGGATTACGGTGGCATTGGCACCATGTCCAAATCCAAAAACAACGGTGTAGATCCACAGGCCCTTATCGACACCCTGGGTGCCGATACCGCCCGCCTGTTCGTCATGTTCACCAGCCCTCCAGAGCAAACCCTTGAATGGTCCGACTCCGGCGTGGAAGGCTCACACCGCTTCCTCAAGCGCCTCTGGTCTATGGCCTACAACCATAAAGCCATTATTGCGCGCGCAACCGCTACAACACCTGACTGGGACAATGCCCCCAAAGCGGTCAAAGACCTGCGTCGCACCGCTTACTCCCTGCTCAAGCAAGCCAATTATGACTATGAGCGCATTCAATACAACACAGTGGTTTCTGCCAACATGAAACTGCTCAATGCGATTGAAGACGCCAAACTGGAAGCCAGTGCCGAAGCGGATGCTGCCATCAAGGAAGTCATTGGCATTCTGTTGCGCATGCTGTACCCGGTCGTTCCCCATATTACCTGGCATCTCTGGAGTGAACTTGGCTATGCCCAAGCGTATGGAGACCTGCTGGATGCACCATGGCCCGAACTCGACGAGCAAGCCCTTATTGCCGATGAAATCGAGATGATGCTGCAGGTCAATGGCAAACTGCGCGGTTCTATTAATGTACCTAACGGATCCAGCAAAGAAGACATTGAAAAGCTGGCACTGGCCCATCAATCAGTTGAAAAATTCCTTGAAGGCCGGCCACCCAAACGAGTCATTATCGTTCCTGGCAAGCTGATCAACGTTGTAGGATAAGCAAAACATGCAGACACAAGCACATTTAGACATCCCCTCTGCCAAACGTATTCACCTGCTGCTGGCAGCGGGCATTCTCCTGTGTCTGCTCATTGCCGGCTGTGGCTTCAAGATGCGCGGCCCCACCGTGTTGCCCTTTACGACGCTGTATACCAATATCCCGCAAAACTCTGCCTTCGGGGCAAGGGTCTGGCGCTTGATACAGGCGAACGCACCCGCAACCTTAATTACCGAAGATGTGGATCGGGCAGAAGCCAAGTTATTGCAGCTAAGTCTTGAACGCTCCAGCCGTGAAGTTTCCCTTGACGCGCAGGGCAAAGTAGAAGAATACGAGCTTGGCCTGGTGCTGACCTTTTCCATGACAGACAGCCGTGACAATGAACTGATTCCCGTTTCCCGAATCTCGGCAACGCGCCAGCTTCCTTACGATGAAGATGACGCCGCAGCCAAACAGGCAGAAATGGCGCAACTGTATGAAGACATGGAAAGAAGTATTGCCGATCGCCTGATCCGTCGTATTACTTCACAAGAAGTCATTACGACCTACCTGGAATACAACCCGGCCCAGTCTGTTGTACCCGCAAAGTAGTATGGGACAAACCTTTAGCCATGATTCGTTTGCCAGTCATATTATCCAGCCCGCCACAGCACTGGATACACTTTATTGCGTTTGCTCTGACGAGCTCCTGCTACGCAATGAAACCGTTGACAGCATACGGCAGGCGTGTAGGGATAAAGGCTATAACGAACGCACCAGCCTTATCCTTGACGCCAATGGCAACTGGAATGCCATTCAGGAGTGCACGCAAAGCATCTCCCTGTTTGGCGACCTGAAAATCCTCGAAATCACCATTCCGACCGGCAAACCCGGGAAAACCGGTGCCACGGCACTTATTGATCTGGCCGCCCAGGTACAGAAAGGTGAAATCAGCGATACGGTTATCGTTATCAGCCTGCCCAAACTGGACAAAACCACGGCAAAATCCAAATGGGCCCAACAACTGTTGGCAACCGCCACGGTTATCAATATTGCCAACATCGATCGACAGCATTTACCGGCCTGGATCAAACAACGCCTCAAACGGCAAAACCAGTCTGTCGATGAGGCGACGCTTGCCTGGATTACCGACAAGGTAGAAGGCAATCTGTTTGCCGCCCACCAGGAAATTCTCAAGCTGGGCCTGCTGTACCCTGAAGGCAAGATCCAGGCAGAAGACATCGAACAGGCCATTCTTGATGTTGCCCGTTACGATGTCTTCGCCCTGTCCAATGCAATGCTGGAAGGCAATGGGCAAAGAACAGTCAGGATGATCCAGGGGCTGAAAGCCGAGGGCGAGGCGCTGCCATTAGTCCTTGGCGTGATGACCCGGGAAATACGCACCCTTTACACGCTGGCAACAGCCCGCCAGCAGGGTGAGAATATCGCAGGCCTCTTCAGGCAATTGTATATTTTTCCGCCACGCGATAAATTAATACGCCAGGCCCTTGAAAGGCTCTCGCTAAAACACTTAATGGGCATGATCCAGCATGCCCATGACATAGATCGCCTTTTCAAAGGCTACCCCGTTAATGGCCGTATGGACGACGCCTGGGAAGAAATCACCCGACTGGCTTTAAAAGTCGTGAACCCGGCTATTTTATGAATAACAAGGTTGATTATTAAAAATGACGCAATCTGTAAATGAGCTCATGGAGCAAATTGGCACGCAGGCCCGCAAAGCATCCAAATTCATCATGCAAGCCAGCGATGAGCAAAAGTCAACGGCTTTGCGCTTCATGGCGCAGCGCCTGCTTGAAAAAGCCGATTATCTAAAGGCTGAAAACGCCAAAGATCTGGAAAACGCCCGAAACAACCATCTGGAACCAGCCCTGCTTGACCGCCTGACCCTTTCCGACAAAGCCCTTAACCTAATGGCGACCGGACTGAACCAAATTGCCGGCATGGCAGACCCGGTAGGCAGCTTAAGCGCCACCCGCGTATTGCCCAATGGCATTAACATCGCTCAAATGCGGGTACCGCTTGGCGTCATTGGCATTATTTATGAGTCGCGCCCCAACGTCACGATTGATGCCGCTGCACTTTGCCTGAAATCGGGCAATGCCACCATCTTGCGTGGCGGCAGCGAGGCTTTTCATTCAAACCTGGCTTTGGGCAATATCATTCGCGAAGGCCTTGAACATGCCGGCCTGCCAGAATCTGTTGTGCAAGTGGTCAGCACTACCGACCGGGCTGCGGTAGGCAAGCTGATTACCATGACCGAATATGTAGACGTGATTATTCCACGAGGCGGTAAAAACCTGATCAAACGCCTTAGCGAAGAAGCCCGTGTTCCCCTGATCAAACACCTTGACGGCAACTGCCACGTTTACATCGACCAGCACGCCGACCTTGAAAAAGCCTTTCAGGTTGCGCTGCATGCCAAAACTTTCCGCTATGGCATCTGCGGTGCGATGGAAACCCTGCTGGTGCATGCCAATATTGCCCGGGAAGTGCTTCCCCGCTTGGCACAAGCCTATGCCGAACATAAGGTTGAACTACGCGGCTGCGATAAAACCTGCCAAATTATTCCCGCCGCACTGCCGGCCAGTAGCGAAGACTGGGATACCGAATACCTGGGGCCGATTCTGGCCATCCGCGTGGTAGACAGTCTTGAACAAGCCATCGAGCATATTGCCCGACACAGCTCTGGCCATACCGAATCGATTATTACCGAACGCATTCATGAAGCCACCCAGTTCCAAAGACAGGTAGACTCTAGCTCTGTATATGTCAACTTGCCCACTGTTTTCGCCGATGGCTTTGAATATGGCCTGGGTGCGGAAATCGGCATTTCCACCAACCGGCTGCATGCCCGTGGACCCGTAGGCCTTGAAGGGCTGACCACCTACAAATGGGTACTGAACGGTAACGGCCAACTTCGCAAATAAAGGTAAAAAAATGTTGTATTTATGGCTTAAAACCCTGCATATCGTTTTTGTGACCTCCTGGTTTGCCGGACTGTTTTACCTGCCCCGCATTTATGTGAACATGGCGCAAACCACTAACCCTGATGCCTACCAGGCAATGTTGGGAATGGCAGCGCGCCTGCTGCGCTTTACCAACAAACTCGCCATCCCCGCCGTTATTTTCGGCTTGTGGATGATGATACAGTTCAAAATCGGGCTTACCGACGGCTGGATGCACGCCAAACTGCTTTTGGTGGCCTTTGTACTTGGCTATCATTACACCTGCGCCCGTATTTACCAGCAATTCGAACAACAAAAAAACACACGTTCCCACGTTTATTACCGATGGTTTAACGAGATTCCGGTCTTTTTGTTACTTTTCATTGTTGCGCTGGTCATTATCAAACCTTTTTAAAAAACAATATACATGTCTGAAGACACCAAAACCCCTCGCCCAAAGCTTATTCTAAAAAAGTCCCCTACCCAGAAGGACCAAAACGCCGAATCCACGCCTGAAAAACCGCGCCTGCGTACCGGTGCCCGCGCCAGAAAAGTTGCCCTGGCCAGTTTTGCCGAGTCCAGCACAAGCGCCGACAAAACCATCAAAAACAAGATTCAGTCACGCCCCCTGCCCCGCACAGCAGGCTATGCCAAGCATCGCCCCAGCCTTGCCGACCGCTTAAGCCGTGGCGCTGAAACCATCGGGCAATTTCCCGATACACAAAAAAACACCCGCAAACCCGCTGTGGTCAAGGGTGACTCGTCCTACGAAGCGTCTAGAAACCCTCGCAAAGAGCCACGCAGACAAAGAACCCAGTACCAGCACACCGAAATATTCCGGGTATTTGCTCCCTGCCCCCAAGGGCTTGAAGACGTCCTGTTCGAGGAAATCAGCGCCCTGGGCTTTGAAAACGTGGAAAAAGGACGTGCCGGCTGTGCCTTTAGCAGCGACTGGATGGGTATCATGCGGGCCAATCTGTATTCACGATTGGCCACCCGGATTCTGGTACAGGTCTCACATGCTCCCATCATGACCGAAGATGATATTTACGAACTGGCTTATGACACGCCTTGGGAGCAATGGTTTGGTGCTGAACACACGCTACGGGTAGACACCTCTGCCATCAAAAGCCCCATGAAAAGCCTCATGTTCTGTAACCTGAAGGCCAAAGACGGCATTTGCGACCGCCTGCGCGACCGTGAAGGCGAACGTCCCAGTATCGACACTGTCCGCCCCGATGCCAAGGTACACCTGTTCCTGTCCAGCGACAGCGCCACCCTTTACCTGGATACCTCTGGCGAGTCCCTGTTCAAGCGTGGCTGGCGCCTTGACAAAGGTGAAGCCCCACTCAGGGAAAACCTGGCAGCGGGCATTCTGGCCCTTTCAGGCTGGGACCCTTCCATGCCCCTGTATGACCCGTTCTGCGGCAGTGGCACCATTCTTATCGAAGCGGCCTGGATTGCCCAGGGCGTACCGCCCGGTATTTCACGCCCGTTTGGCTTCGAACGCCTGCGCAATTTTGACTACCGTCGCTGGAAAGACCTGAAAGCAGATGCGCTAAGCCGCATGGCCCCCAGACTGGAAACGCCGTTATATGGGTCTGATATCAACCCGCACGCCATTGCAGCGGCCAAAGACAACCTGCACCGGGCCCGTCTGTCCGACGCCTCTATTTTCTTTGATGTCAAGGATGCCCGCTTCACCCAGGCTCCGGCCGAACGTGGCTGGCTAATCACCAACCCGCCTTATGGCGAACGCATGGACCCTGAAGACGACACCCTGTGGCGCGAATGGTCTTCCTGCCTGAAAAAAGAATTTGCCAACTGGAACGTGCATATTATTTCCAGTGACCTTGACCTGCCCAAAAAACTCAGGCTCAAACCCAAACAGCGCATTCCGCTTTTTAACGGCGCGCTTGACTGCCGCCTGTTTGCCTTTGAAATGGTCAGCGACAGCTATCGGAACAAATAATAATGACTTACCCTGCCAGACTGCGAATTTTTGCCTGCATGATGTACGAAGGCGTACTTTTGTTTGGTCTTGTTTTTTTCGCTTCCTATATTTTTGACACCTTGACCCAAAGCCGTCACGGCCTGATGTACCATGCCCCCCGGCAAGCCCTGCTGTTTTTGGTGATTGGTCTTTACTTCATTACTTCATGGAAGCGCAAAGGGCAGACGCTTCCCATGAAAACCTGGAATATTCTGCTTTGCGATAAAAGCGGGAACAAACCCGGAACAGGCCAGTTGATTTTAAGGTACCTGCTGTGCTGGCCCATTCCCCTGCTGGGTGCCGCAGGCATTTACTTTCTTTCCCAATCCCTGGGCTGGGCCTCGATAACCATGTTCATTATTGTGACGCCCTTCCTGAATTTTGTGTATAGCTGGTTGGACCGTGACGGTTTAATGATGCATGATCGTCTGGCCGGTACTCGTTTAATTAACATAACCGGCAAGCGTATTTAAATGTTAAAATGTGTATATCAGAGTATTTATTTATAGTACTGGTATACGTAACAAACGTTTAACGCTGGCTGTCAGGTTTCTGGCTTGCATCCGGCAATGCCGTCTTGTAACAATACGCTTAATTCACTACAACCGGAAATTTGCCATGCGATCACTGACCCTTTTATTTCGGCCCCTGATCCTCGCTGTTGCCTTGATGCTATGTGTTATTCCCCGCCTTGCACAAGCACAAGCACAAGCACAAACACAAGATCAAAAACTCTACCTTGAGCTCTGGGCCGAAGCGGAAGCGTTCCGGTCCCTGGCATCAAAAAATTTCCTGGCAGCCCTGAAAAATTCATCTACCCCTGAGGCCAATCTTACCTTTGCCGAATTGGGTGAACTGCTTTGGCTTGATCAGGACAATGCCGATGACTGGTCGATTTTTTTCCGCCACTCACTGGTCAACTTTGTCGCGACTGGCAATGACATTGAATTTGTCTACTTTCAGAACCCCTGGGCCGATATTACCTTGATTACCCTCTGGTCACGAACGCCCAAGGATAATCGTCTGCGAATTGTGGATGTTGGCATGCTCATGAGCAGCGTTATCCGTGGCGCCAAAGTTCCGTTCCAGATAGGTCGCGGATGGATGCGTGAAAAAGCGTATGCACCGGTTGCCATTGGAGAAATAAACGCAAAAACCACCAACCAGATCACCGATGCAGGAATAGGCAAAATCTCCAATCCGCTGGCCTCCCTGACAAGTGAACAGGCAGAAGCCATGGTTGCCGGCTCTGCCCTGCAATGGATGGAGTATCAGACCAGCCTGTTGCCATTGTTCGCCGATGAAACCGGCATAGCAAGTGCTATGCGCGCTGCCTGGAACAACGTGATGACTGCTGTCAACAAGAAACAACTAGCCAATGTGTTACCAGCCAACTCTCCCATTAAAAAACTTAACGCCATCGATCCGGCACTGTGGGCTTCTTTAGAACCAGTTGCCTATATCGAAAATGAGGGAAATGCAGTATCAATCTTTGCATCTTCACGCAATCCCAACACTTATGCGGCCTTAGCAATCAAAGGGGATGATAAAAAAGCAAAAATAACCCATTTTGATTTTTACCAGTTTTCCGATTTTCTGGACAAGGACGCAAAATGAATTATCCAGTTTTAACGACATTGGGTCTCTCGCTGTGTATCACAAGCGTAGCCATGGCACAAAAAACAGCGACTGTTATCGTACCGCCCCCCAGCAATTTCAACGCCATTCCCACAGCACGTAGTCAAGATGACAAGCCAGCTCCCTTCTGGGTT
Organism: Advenella sp. RU8; assembly: GCF_048381675.1. Lineage (NCBI taxonomy): Bacteria > Pseudomonadati > Pseudomonadota > Betaproteobacteria > Burkholderiales > Alcaligenaceae > Advenella > Advenella sp. RU8. The sequence goes on along the minus strand of NZ_JBLWIS010000011.1, from coordinate 29,061 downwards.
GTAGCGCAAGATAATCGCCCTACAAGTGACCGATTAAGTCCCACGGAAGAAACCCTGATTAAAGCAGGTGAATATGCCACCGACTCTGCTGTAGACCCTAGCGTTGAATTAACCAAAGCTTACACGCAGAAAATCGCCGAAAAGCTGGAAAAGACTAGTAATCGAGACAACCGTCGATTAGCAAGCCATCTTAAAGGCATCGCGACTAAAAACAGAACACCCGGCTACGTAACCCCAAAAACAGCGTTGGATAAAAGTAAAGCCCTCGCTACCAAAGCTGCTGATTCCACTAAAAAAACTAACCAGGCCAAGACAAAAACCAACTTCCTGTCAAAACTGGGTACGGTGCTTAACCTCATTGAAGTCGTTTCAGTTGCAGCCGAAACTGCAGGTTACCTTTCAGCCGGTGACACCATAGGTGCTACCAGCGCTGCTGTCAAAGGGGGGGTCAAGAAAGGAGCTGAAACAGCCGGTGCGCTAGCCGGTTCTGTCTTTACACCGGCAGGATCAATCGCTGGTGCCATGGCTGGCAACGCAGCCTATAAAGAATTTGTCGAACCTAAGATTGAGGCAGCAGAAGAAGCCGCCCGTGACGAACAAACCCGCAAAAAATACGTAAATAAACCCTGGTACACGCCTCAACAGTATATGGACAGCGATGGCAATATCCAATACCTTTCAGAAGACCAATATATGGACAAAGAAACCGGTGATATTTACACGCGTAGTCCAGAGGAACAAAAAGAATACGAACATCAACAGCGCGTCCACTGGCAAAACCAAAATACCTTGCAAAAACTGATAGAAGATTATAAGAATGGAAAACTCAGCGGTAAAGACCTGCTCGATCTTATAGAGCGCTACGATCGCCACGATGACGATTCCGTCTGGGATCCCGAAGCCGATACAGAAACGGATGAAGAAGCAAATGAAGAAACCAAAACGGAAACAGATGAAGACCAACCTGATTTTCAAGCGTTATTAGCAGATGTTCCTCCTGTTAAGCTAACCGCTAAGGGTTCAAAAACCCGAAAAATTGGTGATCTGACTGTACTAGAAACATATACCTTTACTTTCTGGAATGTAGGTAATTATGTTCCCCAATATAAGGCAGCAAGCCTTCGGGTTGATTTTACAAGCAAGACACACAACGACTACAATGTAATGACTGGCACATTCAGCGGAGGTCCTAACGGAACGATAACAATTCAACACGATGAAGGCTCGGAATCTTTCAATCTACGCAACGGTACACACGTGACAGGCGAACTGGGCAATTTGCCTATTTCAAACCCCGCCGCTTTTGCAAACTGGCCCAAAGAACTTAAATAAGCACACTTTCAGGTACGTGGCATTCACAAGAACGTACCTGCTAGCAATAACCATAACTACTAAACGGAGATCTGCCATGCGATCCCTGAATGTTATGCTAAGGTCCCTGATCCTTGTTTTGACTATGGTGCTGTACCTTGCCCCTGCTGTTAGTCACGCACAAAGTAAAAAACTCAACACCGAGCTTTTGGTGGAAGCAGAAACATTCCGGTTCTTTGCGGCCAGTGATTTCATAAATGCACTCAAAATGTCTTCCACCCCGGAGGCTAATCTCAAGTTTGCCGAACTGGGTGAACTACTCTGGTCGGGTGATGCAAATGCAGATAACTGGTCCATTTTTTTTCGCCACAGTTTAATTAACTTTGTCGCAGGTAATTATGAAGTGGAAACCATTGTTTTCCAGCATCCCTGGGCTGATATTTCACTGTTAACTGGCTGGTCACGCAATCCAAAAGACAAACGCATGCGTATTGTTGATGTTGGCATCATCATGAACAGCGTCGCACGCGGAGCCAAAGTCCCGTTTCCGGTGGGACGTGGCTGGATGAATGAAAAAAGCTACGCCCCCAACGCTGTGGGTAGCATGAACGCAGCTACTACCAAAGCCATTGCCGATTTTGAGTCAGGTAAAACCAAACATCCCTTGGAAAAACTCAGCGAAGAGGAAGTATGGGGAATGATTGCCGGTGTTGGCCTGCAATGGATGGAACAACAGGCTGATCTCTTACCCTTGCTCATTGATGAACCTGGCATCTCACGTACCATGCGTTTGGCCTGGAATGAGGTGATGGCAGCCGCCCAGCAAGGTCGACTGGCCGAGGTGCTACCCGCAAATGCAGTGATCGAGGCATTTGAGGGGATTAATCCTTTATTCTGGGGCACTCTTGAGCCGGTGGCCTATGTGGAAACCGATGACGGTGCGGTATCGCTTCACGCCTCATGGCGAAATCCCAATATTTACGCGGTATTGGCCATTCGTGGAGATGAAACACGCGCAGAAATTACGCATTTTGACCTTTACCAGTTTTCAGACTTTATCAAGAAAGGTGCCAAATGACCCCTCGCCTCCTTTCATTTGTTGGCCTCTCGCTGTGCATCACGGGTTCTGTCTGGGCACAAGGCATGCAACGCAGCATTATGCCACCTCCCACCAGCATCTTTCCTGCTTCGTCACTTCAAGGCAGTGTTGCCTCAACCGGGCCGCGCTGGCCGTCTCAAAAAACCACTCAAACCGACAATGGCAGCTCACTTAGTTCGGTCGAGAAAGGTATTATCAAAACCGTTGATACCGCAACCTATGCCCCTGTCGATACTGCGTTGGGCCATTTAACTAATACTGCAGAGGCGCACGCTCAAAATCTGAACGGTATCGTTGAAGGCACAATATCAAAAGAACAAAAAGGCATTGACAAACTGGCTGAGCGTTATAAAAACAGTCCATCCAAGAGAAAACAGATTGATGTACGTGCCGCCAAGCGCGGGATGGAAACGAATGTTTCCAAAGTGCGCAAACCCGCTGAAACTGCGGCCAAAGGTGCGAGTTTTCTGTCCACACTAGGGACGGCACTTAAGATCCTTGACGTTGTATCGGTCGCAGCACAAGGGGTAGCCTATCTCGCCGAAGGTGACACCACGGGTGCTGCAGGCGTCATGGCGGGTGAAATCACCAAAAAAACTTCTGAAGGTATTGGAGCCATTACCGGCTCATTTTTCGTACCGGTTGTCGGATCTATTGGGGGTGCAGCGTTAGGTAATGAAGCATGGGAACGCGCGATCAAACCCGAAATTGAAAAACGTGAACAAGCCTTGCGTGAGGCCGAGTATCTTCATGCCAAGCTGAACAAGCCCTGGCTAAAACACCAACAATTTATTGATAGCACCGGTAGTGTGCGCGATCTTGAAGATGATCAATATGTTGAACGCGGTAGTGGTCTAGTACGTAGACGCACACCCGAGGAACAGGCTGGATTCGAACGGGCCGAATACACCCAATGGCGCAACAAAAAAACCTGGGAACAAATCAACAAAGATCATGCCGACGGCAAAATTGATGATGAACGCCTGAGCGAACTTCATGTCAGCTACGCAAACCGTAGTTTGGTTGACCCTTGGCAACCTTCAGGCTTGTCGTTTGTCGAACAGCCAACGCCGCGTAGCCAAGAAGAACTGATTGCAAGGATTAATCCAACACAACTGACGGCATCAGGATCAACGACTGAAAGTATCGAAGGCTATACGATTCTTACCAACCTTGAATTTGCTTTTTGGAACCTTGGCAATTATTCACCAGAACACAATAAAGCCGTTCTTAAAATCACATCCAGCCATGATGAAACTGTTGTCTTGGTGGGCACGTTCTCAGGGGGCCCGAACGGCACCTTAAGCTTTTCCCATGAAGGTGAAATCCAAACCTTTCAAGTAAGAAATGGGACCCATATCATCGCTGAGGTGGAACGACTATCAAGCGATGGCAGTGAAATTGAAACCGTCACATTAACCTTGCCATTGTCTAACCCATCAGTTTTTGCAGACTGGCCGAAAGAGCTAAGATAAGCACAATTTGAAGCGCAATCTATAACAACTAGCCTTATAACAAGATATTTAACGACCAAAAACGGAAATTTGTCATGCGATCCCTGCACTTGCTCAGACGCCAACTACTGATTACGCTTGCTATATTACTTTGTATTGTCCCGCATATAGCGCAGGCACAGAACGCAAAACTTTCTCGTGAACTCTGGGCTGAAGCAGAAGCCTTCCGGTTCTTTGCCTCGGGCAATTTTATTACTGCCCTTGACATGGCATCTACTCCCGAAGCTAACCTTAAGTTTGCAGAACTGGGGAAGATGCTTTGGCCTAACCAAACAAGCACAGATGCATGGTCCCTCTTTTTCAGGCACTCACTTATCAACTTTGTAGCCGGTGAATATGACATTGAAACCGTCTTTTTCCAACACCCTTGGGCTGATATCGTTCTCCTTACAGCGTGGTCGCGTAGTCCTAAAGACAAACGGTTCAGAATTGTCAATATCGGCGTTGCTATGGGCAGTGTTATACGTGGCGCCCAAGCGCCTTTTCCTGTAGGACGTGGCTGGATAAATGAAAAACGTTATGTGCCTGATGCGGTTGGCACCATAAATGCCAAAACCACTAATACGATTGCCCGTTTTGAAGCGGGTGAAACTAACAGCCCTATAGCTAATTTTGGTGAAGATGAATCCTTGGCAATGATTGCAGGTGCACAATTCCAATGGATGGAGCACCAAACCGATATTCTGCCCTTACTGGTGGATGAACCCGGTACGGCACGTGCCATGCGTTTTGCCTGGAATGAAGTCATGGCTGCTGCCCAAGAGGGCCGACTGGCCGAAGTCCTGCCACCTAACGCTTTAGTCGATGCCTTCAAAAACATAGATCCGGCACTTTGGGGCACCTTGGAACCGGTTGCTTATGTCGAAACTGACAAAGGTGCAGTATCACTTCATACTTCTTGGCGCAATCCTGATATCTATGCGGTATTAGCCATTACGGGTGATGACAAGCAAGCCAAAATTACTGATTTTGATCTCTACCGGTTTTCCAACTTCCTCAAGAAGGGCAAAAAATGATTACCCGCATCCTTTTTACTTTCAGCCTATCGCTATGTATCACCGGTTCTGTGGCTGCACAAGGCATGCAGCGCAGTGTTATTCCCCCTTCAACCAGCATCATGCAAGCACCTACCAGCATCATGCCACCGCCCACCAGCTTGTTTCCCACTCCCTCACTCCAACCCAGCGTGACATCTGGACCACGTTGGCGTTCGGCTAAAAAGAATGAAGAAAACCTCACAAGACAAGTAGAAGACGGCCTGATCATAGCGGGTGATTTTTCGACTTCGGCTGTGGCCGGTAGTACTATTGACACTATCCACGATGCCTCCATCAATGAAGCTGTCAACCTGAAACAAGCACAAAAAGAGGCAGCAAAAATAGGCCGAGAAGGATTGGCAGGACTAGACAAACGTTATGGCAGCAATCCCAATCCCAATGTAAAGACAGCACTAGACGATGCACGACGCAAAATTAATGCCGAAGTCGATGACCTTGGCAAACAGGCCGATAGCGCGGCTGCCCAAGGCTCCTTTTTAGCAAAACTGGGTAAAGTCCTTGAAATTCTTGATTTTGTTTCAGTGGCCGCACAGGGAGCTGGCTATCTTTCCGTTGGAGATCGCACGGGGGCTGCAGGTGTAGTCGCTGGCGAAATGACCAAAAAGCTCGCTGAGGGCGGCGGTGCCCTAGCCGGCTCTTTTGTGCCCGGCGGATCGGTATTCGGTGCATGGGCAGGCAACAAGGCCTGGGAAGAAAATATCAAACCTGAAATTGAAAAACGCGAACAGGCATTAAGAGAAGAAGAGTTACGCAGAGCCGTTCTCAACAAGCCTTGGCTAAGACCCAAAGAGTTTATGGACGGTACTGGCCGCACTCGTACTCTTAAAGAAAACCAATACATTGATCCTGTTTCCAACCTTGTACGCCAGCGTACCCCCGAGGAACAAGCTGGGTTTGAGCGTGTAGAATATACCAAATGGCGCAACGATAGAACATGGGAGCAAATCAATAAAGATTATGCCGAAGGTAAAATTGATGATAAACGTTTGGCCGCGCTTCAAGTCAGCTATGCAAACCGTAGTTTGGTTGACCCTTGGCAACCGCTTGACCTTAATTTTCCTATACCAGAGGAACCTGGCCAAGAAGAGGCTAAAAAAGAAGAACCAAGTACCGAAGAGCTCATCGCCGAGATAACACCTGTTCAACTGACCGCCTCAGGGTCCATCACAGAAACCTTCATGGGCACCAATGTAGTGACCACGTTTGAAGTGGGTTTCTGGAATTTAGGCGCATATTCACCGGCTCACAGCAAAGCCGTCCTCAAAATAACCTCAACCCATGAGCAAGCATTTGCACTCGTTGGTACCTTTTCGGGGGGGCCTAATGGCTCCCTGAAATTTGCAAGTGATGGTGAAGAAATTACCTTTCAACTACAAAACGGCTCCTATCTAAGCGGTGAGATGGAAAAACTCATCAATAATGGTACAGATATAGAAACATTTAACTTAACAATGCCGATTTCAGATCCCTCTGCTTTCGCGGACTGGCCTAAAAATCTGCAATAAGCCTTTTAACAAGACAGGCAAAATGAACTGATAATCAAATATAAATGCAGAAAGCAAGCAACAGGAAACGCTGTAGAATTGACGCTTTGCCTGAACAGCACCACTTCTACCGTTTAATCTATATAGGCGGGTCAGGCAATTAAATGTTAGAATGAGCCTTATAGTGGAAAAGTGGGTCAGGAATGGCCCTTTTATTTTCCTTCAGCATCAAAATACAGGCCTCTCAAACAGTCATATGACAGATCAATATAATTCACTGTATCAATCATTTGAATGGTTAGTTCCATCACATTTCAATATTGCGGATGCCTGCTGTCATCGCTGGGCCTCCAGTCCGCATGAAGCCCGTCAAGTTGCCATTTATTTCGAAGATCAGGTGGGCCAGCTGACCATGCTGACTTACGGCCAGCTCTCAGAACAAGTCAATAAACTGGCCAATGGTTTCATCCGCATGGGCATACAGCCCCAGGATCGCATTGCGATTGCCCTGCAGCACTCGGCAGAAAGTGCAGTTACCCAGTTGGCTGCACTTACCGTGGGTGCCATTGCCGTACCGCTCACCGCAACCCTGACAGCGGCCGAATATGCCGAACGCATTCACGACTCACAAGCCAGGGTGGCCATTGTTGACAAACATTCCATTGCCCCCATGATGTCCGCCATCGACAACCACTCTCCGGTCAAGCAAATCATTGGCATTCATACTGAAGATGAACGCATCATTCCTTGGCGTACCCTGCTGGCCAGACAGCCAGGCACTTTCACCCCCGTTGTCGTTGCCGCCAACTCACCGGCCCTGCTGCTGTACCCGCACCCGTCAGAAAACAAACCCCTGAAGGGCACCATCCTGCATCACAGTGCGCTCATCGGCACCCTGCCGGGTTTTGTGGCCTCCCAAAACTGGTTTCCGAAAGGCAAGGATATTCTTTGGACATCCTTTGACTGGAGCACGCCCAACGGCCTTCTGAATGCCCTGCTGCCTACGCTTTACTTTGGTCGTTCGATTGTGGGCTGTCCAAGCGGACGCACCATTCCGCGCCTGTTTACCTTGCTGGAACACTACCAGATAACCAATATGCTGGTCTCCAGCTACGAGCTTGAACGCATCAAGAATCACCCAGATCCCTTGCTGGAATTCCAGATTGCCATACGTTGCATTACCTGCCCCGACACTGAAGTTACCCAGCCACTGCGAGACTGGGTCAGCGAACGCTTCAAAGTCAGCATCAACAGTATTTTTGCCCCTTTGGGCTTTGGCTACATTATTGGTGAAAGCCATGAAAAATGGCCATCACAGTACGGTAGTATGGGCAAACCCTATCCAGGCCACACCATTGCCATCGTTAACGAAGATGGTGAAGAAGTTGACATCGGCCAGGTTGGAGAAATTGCCATTCACACTACCGATCAATACGACTACCCCGACCCCACTGTTGCACTTTCATACTGGTCAAACGCACAAATTCATGAAACACCCAAACTCGGCGAATGGGTCAGTACCGGTGTCATGGGCTATGCGGATAACGAAGGCTACATCTGGCGTGCCGCTATTGACGCCACAAAACCCGTCAGTGAACAAATTTCTTAATAGGAAACGAGATGGCCATTTACCAACTTGAAAATCTGGTACCCAACATAGATCCCACTGCATTTATCTTTGAAAATGCCACCCTGATTGGTAATGTAACACTGGCCGCCAATGTCAGCATTTGGGCCAATGTTTCCATCCGTGCCGATAATGCCAGTATTACCATCGATGAAAACAGCAACGTACAGGAAGGCAGTGTATTGCACGTTGATGAAGGTGTACCGCTTTATATTGCCAAAAATGTAACGGTAGGCCATCAGGCCATGCTGCACGGCTGCACCATTGGTGAAGGTTCATTAATCGGGATGCAGGCCATCGTGCTTAACAAGGCCGTTATCGGTAAAAACTGCATTATCGGGGCGGGCGCCATTGTTCCCGAAGGAAAGGTGATCCCCGACAACTCACTGGTCATTGGCGTTGCAAAAATTGCCCGCACCTTGACCGATGAAGACCTTGCCGGTGTTCACGCAGGCACCCGTCACTACGTAGAACAAGGTAAACGCTACTCTCAACACCTGAAACGCCTTGATTAATCCGTCTCAGGTCATATTTTTCTTGCTGTCATGAACGATTCCTTAAAAAAATACCTGTTTGAAGACCGCAGTACGCGAGTTCAAACAGTCAATCTTACCCAAACCTGGGCCGAGGCACTGACGCACCAGCACTATCCCCCTATTATCCGCAAGTTATTGGGAGAATTAAGTGCAGCGGCTGTCCTGCTTACTTCAAACATAAAATTTGAAGGCTCATTAATTCTTCAGCTGCAAGGTGATGGCCCTATCAGCCTGATAGTGGTTGAATGCGACTCAGCGCTTCGCGTACGCGCCACGGTCAAAATGCGCCAAGAGTTTATCTGCCCTGAAAATGGCACCCTGCAAACCCTGCTTAATGCCAATGGCAATGGCCGGTTTTCGGTAATCCTTGATCCCCAAAACCGGGCAGAAGGCATGCAACCCTATCAGGGGATTGTACCCATGCAAGGTCATTCAGTGGCACAAGTGCTAGAGCACTACATGAAACACTCGGAGCAACTTGAGACCCGTTTATGGCTTGCCGCCAACGATCAAAAAGCCTGTGGGGTCCTGCTTCAACAGCTTCCTTCCTCGGGTGGAATAGCGGCAAGCACGCAAAGCCCCGATGACACCTGGGAACGTGCCGTCCAGTTTGCGGAAACCCTTACTACCGAAGAGCTGCTTTCCATTGATGAAGACACCCTGATCCATCGCCTGTATTGGGAAGAAACCCTGATTGCCTATGAGCCGCTGGCGATTTCCTGGTTTTGTCCCTGTACCCGTGAACGGGTTGGTAACATGTTGAAAATGCTGGGTAGCGAAGAAGTGGCCAGCATTCTAAGCGAACGGGACAAGATTGAGGTTTCCTGTGATTTCTGCGGCAAACCCTATGTTTTTGATCCGATAGACTGTGCCAAGCTTTTTATCAATCCAGACAACTTTATTATCCCTGGCAATAAATCGACCCATTAAAAATAAACCTGTTGATTGGATATAAGCATCCATTTGTGAAATTCACAATTTACAGTATGAAAGAGTAAGCACAGACTAGCGTCATGCTTACTCTTTTCTTTTTTTGCACCAATGATAAAAAGCCATCTGCCCAAGCATGGTCAAACCAAAAATAACAAAGGATTTGGTTCGGTAGAATTTTTACTGGTAGCCGCTCCATTATTAATGCTTGGCATGGGCTCAATAGAAGCCTCATATTGGTATATTACCCGTCAGGCAAGCAGCCTTGCCCTATTTGAGGCCGCGCGCGCTGCAGCAACCAGCCATGCCAACCCCCAGAATATAGAACAGGCCTTTGAAAAAGCCTTACAGCCTCTGTTTGTGCCTGCCGGCAATTTCACCAGCCCGAGCGCGCGCATGCTGGCTTATTTCAGTAGCATCCAGAAAAAAACCGGGCTAGCCCCATGGCGCATTGTAATAAAAAACCCAAACCAGGCAGATTTTATAGATTTCCAACGCAAAGACCTGCCAATATCGCAACAAACCGGCCTGCCCGCCATCGACAACAACTATCAATACGAACAGCACCAACGTTCGGGTACAGGCACATTCTCAGGACACAATATTTTTCAGGCCAATACGCTGCAAATAGAACTCACCTACCCTTACCGGGCACTGATTCCCGGTCTTGGCCAATTATTCAGGCTCCTGGCTGATAACCAGCAAGATTACGATAAGCAACTCATGCGCCAAGGCATTCTACCCATCAAGCAAACCCTGTCCATCAGCATGCAATCACACCCCGTTCTGTGGCCGGTAGAAGCTAACGGAAAAGTACTTTACAGCCATACCCCGGCATCAGGAAACGGAATTGACAGTTCACACACACAAGGCATGCCAACATGTTCGGGTCTTTGGTGTGAACTAAACACCAGGCCCATTGATGCCCCCATACCAAGCGAAACCACGCTCCCTGATAATCCACTAAATACCATACCTGACAACCAACAAGTACCAAGCCCCAATGAAACGGGCAACAACAGTCCTACGGCATCAAACGAACCGTTACCGGAAGAAGGAATTTCAGTCGATGGAAAAGATCCTGCTTGTGGCGTTACCCTTTGCTGTACATAGCAAAAGCAACAATACCCGGGAGCTTATGGCGCGGAAGGTGTGGGGGTGGCTGCAGGTTTGGCTGTTTCGGTTTTTTTGCCAATAGGCAAGGAAACCGTAGGCACTGCTTCATTGGGAACCAGGATTTGCACCAGGACCTCACCCTCATTAATCATGCCCATTTCTATGCGGGCGCGATCTTCAAGGGCCTGACTGCCTGACTCCAAATCCTGGACCTCGGCTTTCATGGCATTGTTTCGGGCTAACAATGCCTTGTTTTTTTCATGCTGCTCTTGAAGTTGCTGCTTTAACTCTGCCACCCGCAACCAGCCCGAATCACCCTTCCATAAGGGATACTGTATCGCGATACATGCCAGCAGGAGCAACAATAAGAGCAAACGCATGAAATTACCAGCCGATTAGCGGTTACGCAGGTTATAGAATGCATCTACACCAGGGTAATGAGCCACTTCAGCCAGTTCTTCTTCGATGCGAAGCAACTGGTTGTATTTGGCCATACGATCGGAACGGGACAGCGAACCGGTTTTGATTTGCATGGCACTGGTGGCTACGGCAATATCAGCAATGGTCGAGTCTTCGGTTTCACCTGAACGGTGTGAAATGACAGCGGTATAACCGGCACGTTTGGCCATTTCAATGGCAGCAAAAGTTTCGGTAAGCGTACCAATCTGGTTGATTTTAATCAGGATAGAGTTACCCACACCCTTTTCAATACCTTGCTTCAGGATTTTGGTGTTGGTTACAAACAGGTCATCACCCACCAGCTGCACTTTCTTGCCCAACAGGTCTGTCAGGATTTTCCAGCCTTCCCAATCGTTTTCAGACATACCGTCTTCAATGGACACGATAGGATATTTATCGCACCATGAAGCCAACAGGTTGGCAAACTCTTGTGAAGTCAGGGAAATACCGCCTTCACCTTGCAGATGGTATTTACCATCTTTGTAGAACTCGGAACTGGCGCAGTCAAGGCCCAAGGCAATTTGCGTACCGGCTTCATAACCTGCATCGGCAATTGCTTTCAGGATAAGCTGAATAGCAGCTTCGTGGTTGGGTACATTAGGTGCAAAACCACCTTCATCACCTACCGCAGTTGACATGCCCTGGTCGTGAATAATTTTTTTCAACGCGTGGAAAACTTCTGCACCCATACGCAAGGCTTCACGGAAGCTGCTGGCTCCGACTGGCAGAATCATGAACTCTTGCATATCAAGGGTATTATTGGCATGCGCACCACCGTTGATGACGTTCATCATGGGTACAGGCATGCTCATGGGGCCACTGCCGCCAAAGTAGCGGTACAAAGAGAGGCCGGACTCATCGGCTGCAGCACGGGCAACTGCCATACTGACAGCCAGCAGAGCGTTGGCACCTAGACGCTCTTTGGATTCGGTTCCATCAAGGTCAATCAAGGTACGGTCGATAAAGGTTTGTTCCTGTGCATCCAGGCCAATCAGGGCTTCGGAAATTTCTGTATTGACATTCTCAACAGCTTTTAAAACGCCTTTACCCAAATAACGTGATTTATCGCCGTCACGCAATTCGATGGCCTCACGTTCACCGGTTGATGCTCCAGAAGGAACCGCTGCACGCCCCATAGCGCCGGATTCCAATAAAACATCACATTCAACAGTCGGGTTTCCGCGAGAGTCCAAAATTTCACGGCCGATAATATCTACAATAGCACTCATGGTTATGAATTTCCTGCCTGTTCAAGTATTACAAAGGTATTTATCTACAGGCTAAATTGTACATGACAAAGACGTGCTTGTATTTTATCAAGCGTGGCGATCAACACATGAATTTCATCTTCCGGCAGATCAAGGGTCATTTTTGCCAAAAACGCATCACGCTTGGCCCAAGTCCGGGTCCTGAAGTCTGCCCCTTGTTTAGTAAGCACCACATTAGTTACCCGGTTATCGTCCGGGTCCATGGAACGTTTTACCCATCCCTCTTTTTCCATGGCCTTTACATGCCGGGTCAGGGTGGCTGCATCAATCTCAAGCGAGCTCACCAGTTGCTTTTGTGAAACGGGATCATCCCCCAAGACCAGAAGGATTCTCCAGCGTGCCCCCGGGATACCCACTTCGGCCTCAAACAGCCTGACCCAGGTTCGGTAAATACGCCCGACACGTTGCATCATTTCAAGCTCCAAAGCCATTCATACTCCTTCCTGTTTATCTGTTGTGTTGCCTTTCAGGTCTATCAAAGGCAGCCTGTATACCCAAACGGTGGCTAACAGGGTTAATGCAAAGACAATCCAGAATCCGGAATGAATGGCAGCAATCAAGGTGTCTCGACCAGCCTCTATCCAGACTTGAATATCACCGCCCCCGCTTTGATGTACCTGGGCTTGCAGGTCTGCCTGCTGGGCAGGGTTGACCAGCAATTGCGGATCATACAAGGCCGGGAATGACTCACCGGAAATTTGGCCGCTGGTTTGCCGTGTCATGCCTGTTGCATAAAAATAATTGACCAAAGATCCTACAATGGCAATACCCAACATGCCGCCAATCATCCTGACGGATTGAACCAGGGCCGTTGCAATGCCCAGGTTTGACTTGCCGGCTACTTCTTGGGAAAAGATGGTTAGATTGGGCATAATCATACCCAGGCCCACACCACCTGCCACCATGTAAACCACAAAACCGCTTGATGAACCGCCACGATTGGAAAAAATCGTACCCAGGATACACGCCAAAACCAATACAAAACCAACGTACAAAATATGATTGGGCCGGCTAAGACGCGTTACTATCCGCCCACTTAAAATACTGCCTACCGTTACGCACACTACCAAGGGTGTAATTAACATCCCTGCCTCGTTGGGAGACAAGGCAAAGCCACCCTGCAGGAAAAGCGGAATATAAAAAAGCAGGCTGAACAAGGTAAAACCCAACAAAAGCGACAACAAAAATAAAACATTCAGGCTTTTTAGACGAAAAAGCTCAAGCGGTATCAGGGCGTAAGGACAATGGGCCTCCCACTTGATCAGGAACAAAGTAAACAATACGAACAGCAGCCCAAGCGTGACTACCTCCCAACCCATGCCATATCTGCCCAAAAGCTCTACAAATAATTGCAGGCTGCCCAATGCCAGGGTAATTAACACGGCCCCGATCCAGTCAAGCCTGATAGCCTGCTTATGCTGGTACCGGATAAGTGGCAAATATTGCCAAACAAACCAAAGTCCTAACAGGCTAATGGGTACATTGACAAAAAAAATGGAACGCCAACCGTAATATTCGGTCAAGAAGCCACCCAGTGATGGGCCAACTACACTGGCAATACCGTAAGAAGAGCTTAAAAAAACCTGCCACTTCAACCTGACGGCAGCAACCGGAAACAAATCAGGAATACAGGCAAATGCCGTTCCCACCAGCATGCCGCCCCCTACTCCCTGCAAGGCACGGGAAAGAATCAGGTGCAGCATATTGTCTGCCAAGCCACTAAGAATGGAAGCCGTTGTAAAAATAACAATTGATGCAATCACAAACGGCTTGCGTCCGTAAAAATCGCCCAAGCGCCCGAAAATGGGAACCGTAATAACCGAAGCCAACAAATAAGAGGTTCCCACCCATGCATATAAATCAAAGCTATTCAATTCCGCTGCAATAGTAGGCATCGCTGTACCCACAATGGATTGATCCAGCCCGACCAGGATAGTCACAAAACACAAACCAAGAATAGCCAGGAGCGACTGCCTGAAAGGCAGCCTTCTTCCGGTGCCCGAATCTTCATCATCAACATTAATGGGCTGTGCAGACATGATGGCAAACACCTGAAAATAAATTAATTGATCGTGAAACTATTTTATATAAAATTATTTTGGTGTCAAACAAATGCACAAAAAAAACCGTTGCGCCAATGAAATTCTCATTAACGCAACGGAATATTCAAATCATCTTCTTTAACCGTGCTTAAAACCGGTCTTCGATGAATCCTTGCTGCTTCACGATGTTATCAATACCAAGTAAAGACGTTAACAACGCTTCCATGTGTTGCAAAGGCACCGCGTTAGGACCATCAGACAAGGCTTGTTCCGGATTGGGGTGAGTTTCCATGAAAAGACCGGAAATACCGACAGCAACTGCGGCACGCGCCAGCACGGGCACAAACTCACGCTGACCACCTGAAGAAGTACCCTGCCCGCCAGGAAGCTGTACTGAATGCGTGGCATCAAAAACAACTGGGCAAGCGGTTTTCCGCATAATGGCCAGTGAGCGCATGTCAGAGACGAGATTATTATAGCCAAATGACGCACCACGCTCGCAAACCATGATATTGGAACCATCACCACCGGCAGCAATCGCCGCTTCACGCGCCTTGCCAACCACCTGAATCATGTCCGCCGGGGCCAGAAACTGCCCTTTTTTAATATTGACGGGCTTTAAGGTAGCGGCACAGGCCTGGATGAAATCGGTTTGTCGACACAAGAAAGCAGGTGTTTGCAACACATCCACCACCGCGGCCACATCATCAACCTGAGACTCATCATGGACATCGGTTAACACGGGCACCTTAAGGGCATCACGGACATCCGCCAGGATTTGCAAGCCTTCTTCCATGCCCGGACCGCGATACGACTTGCCCGAACTGCGATTGGCCTTGTCGAAAGAGCTTTTATAAATAAAAGGTATCTTCAACCGGCTGGTAATTTCCTGAAGCGCACCAGCGGTATCAAAGGCCATTTGCCGGGACTCGATCACGCAAGGACCTGCAATCAGGAAAAACGGCTTATCCAAACCAACGTCAAATCCGCATAAGTTCATGCTTTATCCTTTTTGGGCACGCTGGCGCTGGATATCCAGTGCCGCCTTGATGTAGCTGACAAACAAGGGGTGTTCGGCACGAGGCGTTGAAGTGAACTCGGGATGGAACTGCACACCCATGAACCAGGGGTGAGACGGAATTTCCATGATCTCGGGAAGGTTCTCGGTGGGCGTGCGGGCACTAATGACCATGCCAGCCTCTTCAAGACGAGGAACATATACATTGTTCACTTCATAACGGTGACGATGACGCTCGTTGACTTCAGGCCCGTAAATTTCATAAGCACGGGTGCCTTCCTTGACGGGACAACGTTGTGAACCTTTGCGCATGGTACCACCCAGATCGGAATTTTCACTGCGTGTTTCCAGCTTGCCTTCACGGTCTTGCCATTCGGTAATCAGGGCAACAACAGGATGCGCGGTAGAAGGATCCAGTTCGGTACTGTTGGCACCCCCTAATTGGGCCACATTACGGGCAAATTCAATGACTGCCAGCTGCATGCCCAGGCAAATGCCCAAATATGGCACCCCGTTTTCACGGGCATATTTAATGGCCTGGATCTTGCCCTCGGTACCCCGTTTACCAAAACCACCTGGCACCAGGATTGCATCAAACTTTTCAAGGCAAGCCGTACCGTTTTTCTCAATATCTTCGGAATCGATATAGTTGATCACCACCTTGGACTTGGTATAAATACCGGCGTGAACAAGGGCTTCGGTCAGGGATTTGTAGGACTCGGTAAGGTCAACATATTTGCCCACCATGCCAATCTGCACTTCATGCTCGGGATGCTCCAGCAAATGAACCAGATTATCCCATTTGGACAGGTTGGCTGCTGGCGGATTAATGCCTAATGCATCACAAACAATGGAATCCAGTTTTTGCTTGTGCAGCATGGCCGGTATTTTATAAATGGAATCTTCATCCCAAACCGAAATGACCGCATCTAGAGGCACATTGGAGAACAAGGAAATTTTGGCACGTTCATCGTCTGGGATAGGACGGTCGGCACGGCACAGCAGTGCATTGGGATAAATACCGATTTCCCGTAGTTTTTGCACCGAATGCTGGGTTGGCTTGGTTTTCAGTTCGCCGGCAGAGGCGATGAACGGCACCAAGGTAAGATGCACGAAAGCCGCTCCCTGACGTCCCAGACGCAGGCTCATTTGACGGGCAGCCTCTAGGAATGGCAGTGATTCGATATCACCCACCGTACCGCCAATTTCTACAATCGCGACATCAGCGTTACCGTCGTAGGCTTTTTTTGCGCCACGAATAATGAAATCCTGGATTTCATTGGTGATATGGGGAATAACCTGAACCGTTTTACCCAGATAATCTCCACGGCGCTCTTTGCGCAATACCGATTCATAGATTTGACCAGTAGTGAAGTTGTTGGCTTTATGCATGCGAGCGGAAATGAAACGCTCGTAGTGGCCAAGGTCAAGGTCGGTTTCCGCACCATCTTCGGTAACAAAAACCTCTCCGTGCTGAAGAGGGCTCATGGTGCCTGGATCTACGTTAATATAGGGATCCAGTTTCAACATTGTCACGCGCAGGCCGCGTGATTCCAGAATGGCGGCTAAAGAAGCTGCAGCGATACCCTTGCCTAAAGAAGAGACCACACCACCTGTAACGAATACATACTTAGTCATCGTAAAAAAGCCCTTGGACCGGGCTGTAGCATGAAATGGAAATTATAACTGAGCTGCATTTTTTTTTCTCCCCTTAAATTAACTTTATGCAAAACGGGTTCGTCCAAACCTGCAATTTCTCACTAATATCTTTTATAGTGCCCATATGAATTGCCCTCAAAGCCAGCGACATCATTAGGCTTTTACCCTGTTCAACCTTTAATGGTAAGTGGATTAATGCAAACAAAAAGAAAAATCATCGCCCTGACAATTGGTTTTATTATTGCCTTTTTTACCGCCATCGGCCTGCTTTCGCTTTGGGCAAGCTCCCTGTATTAAGACAACAAGCAAGCATAAATTAAACGCCCCCCTTGCCGGGGTTATCTCACCACTATGTGAGCAGGCATTAAAAACCCCGCCCAACAGGAACAGCATCCTCTTGTTGCGGGGTGACTTGATAACTCACCTGAAAACCATTTCGGCTTTATTCTGTCTTTTTTCAAACGCTCAAAACAAATTACTGGCAATAAAGCACGCTATGCAAAGCGAATTATTCAGTTGTTTTGCCATCGAAGTGTTCTTCAACTTCATCAGCCTTGGTGGCTTGCAACACACCATCACGATGCTCGGGAGGACCATAGATAGTGTAAAGTTTTAAAGGTACCGTACCGGTATTGACGACATTGTGTACTGCACCGGCTGGCACAATAATGGCAAAATCATCTTCCACCTGATGCGTAGCGCCATCAAGATACAAGGTACCTTTGCCTTCTTCTATACGCAAGAACTGGTCGTGTGTATCGTGCACTTCCTGCCCGATTTCATCACCCGGCTGCAAGGTCATCAGAACCAGTTGCAGGTTTTTGCCGGTATATAAAACCTTGCGGTAATTTTCGTTTTCGACAGTCAATTTTTCTATATTATCTACAAAACCTTTCATTCAGATCTCCAGTCGAGAGTTTTTAATGACACTGTTAAACGATTATAAGCATGGTTACTGAAAATTTCTTTGATCAAACAGGCAAGGACATAAATTAAATCTACGGGACTTGAAATTAAAAACACAATACCCATATACTGATCAAGTAGTTGCAGTTATGTTCGATTTAATTATTTTCCAAACTAACCTGCCTCTTTATAACATAAAGAAGGCTTTGACTGGAGTGAATAGATATCATGAACAACCTGACCCGTTATGAAAATCTCGACGATCTGTTTAATGGTTTTTTCCTTAAACCCGTTGGTTTTCCAAAAAATACCCCAGCACTCAGCATTAAAACCGACATTTCTGAAAAAGAAGATGCCTATCTGGTAAAGGCAGAGTTGCCTGGTGTCAAAAAAGAAGACATTAAAGTCAAAATCGAAGGCGACACTCTCAGCATCAGTGCCGAAGTCAAGCAGGAATCCGAAGAGAAAGAAGGCGAGCGAGTTATTCACAGTGAGCGTTACTATGGCTCAATCAGTCGAAGCTTCCGTTTAGGCAGCGAAATTGACCAGTCTACCTCTACAGCCAAATACGAAGACGGCATCCTGAACCTGGAACTCAAGAAACTCAGCAGCAAGCCCTCGTCTCACTTGATGGTTGAATAAGCACTCCCCTCACAAATACAAAGGCTGCCATTTGGGCAGCCTTTTTTTGGGGAAAGGATGATAGAAAAAATCCGACAAGCCTGCCGCCAAACCTGTTCCTCCCACACGCCCCGATAACGAAGCGTGTTGCCATAGCGGCTGTAACCCCTGTGTGTTGGACCTTTACCAAGACGCCCTGAAAAATTACAGGAAAGCGCTTGGAAAATGGCAAAAAACCCACCCCAGAGCCAGACGCTAATTGAGACTAATAATTTTCCAGTATGGCACCGCCCTCACCTTCCCAATTCTGCTCTCTTTCATTCAGCGGTTTTTTACGAGCGTATTTTTTGATCTTGGCATGAATATCCGGATACTTTTCAAAAATGGCACGTGCCTCTTCAGAAAAATCATCGGTTTGATGAATCCGCCTGACTTCAATCACATCCCCTTCCTTCAAGGGACACAACAATGCCCACTCTACTGCCTTGTCAATAGACTTTACCTTAATCATCCAATACATGCCCAATGTTTCGGGTACGTCCTCATAAGGTGAGTGCTGGATAATTTGCTTGCCGCCGTTACACTTGATCCTGACTCCGGGGATTGGCGGATGAAGGGCGTTAAAAGACAGTAAAATCCCTGCCTTGAACAAGAGGTCGTTATATTTCATTATGGCTTCCAAGGCTTCATTATCTGACATGGCGGACTTTGTTGCCGTGTCATAACCTTTGGGAATCATCAAAAGCAGTACTCTCATGACAATCTCTCCTGCAAAAGGATGCTTCTGTTCAAAAAGTTTGCTTGAGCTTCAAAATGTTATCCACTTTTATTGTTGAAATCCTTGTGAACAACTTTCAAATAAGATTGTACAGCTATTCCAATCAATTGAATAATAAGTGTTTTTTTAATACCGCTCTAATTTTGAGCAATGCTAAAAAAAAGAAAAAACCTGCTATAAGCCAATCCGTAAATCACTGTTAAAATGAACCTATGACCTATACACAATTGCAATATCTCCACGAGAAAACCAAAACAAAACTAAAGGCAACAGCATGAACAATGAAATCACTCCAACCCCTTCCCCGGCCACCGATCCTAAAACGTACACCATTATTATCTATATTTTGATGCTGATTGGCTTGTTTACGGGTGTTTTTAGTTTAGTCGCCATCACGATGGCTTACGTCAAAAAAGATGATTTCAAAGGAACTGTTTATTATGATCACATGATTTACCTGATCAGAACTTTCTGGGCTGGTTTGATAGCAGCCATGATTGGGTTTATCCTGATGATCATTCTTATTGGCTGGCTTATTTTCATTGCCGCTTACATCTGGTTCATATACCGCATAACCGCTGGCTTTATCAAGTTAATGGATAAAAAACCGGTTTCCACCACTTCCTGGTTTTAAGACATTTAATATTTATAAAAAAAGACTGAATCCTGTCAATGACAGGATTCAGTCTCAAAAAGGTTTGAGTATTAGCAGGCCATTCAGCCATCACACCCAAACCACGCTTGTCCTCATTACGACAATTCTGTCGCATCTCGCCTGACATTACAACTCTTTTCTGGCAAAAACCCTGGCATGCGCTGCACCACGGCTTCGAATTGAAACAAGCCTACCAGCAACACTCAGCAATCAGTCAAGCGATGACATCATAAAAAAACAACAGGAAATATTCAGGGATGAAAAATGATTTGTCTTGATCCAGCTTAATAAATATACTTAGTAGCACTTGTATCAATAAATCAAACCACATTTAACATCTGGTCGCTACATGTCACGCTTCATTCGGTTGATAAAATTCAGTAGCCTGATTTTATTACTGCCGGCCATATCCACCAAAGCACTTAATTTACATGCCACCAAATATCCCGGAAGATGGACATCCACATCCCGTACGGCCTGTTCCATCAAGCAATCCATGACCGACTAAGATTTTTAAAGATATGATGACATAGCTTGATAAGCTGCCTTTATTAACAAAGAAATTATTATGGCAACACTAAAGTTATCTCTTGCGAGGCACGTTTTAATACTGGCAAGATACGTTGCACCATTTCTTCTGGCGATACCGACAAAGGATTACAACTGACAATCAATGCCAGAATCAATTGATGGTTGCGGTTATACACAGGTACCGCAAGAGAACACATTCCCAACTCCAGCTCTTGATTCACAAGACAATAACCTTGTAATCGAACTTTCTTGATTTCTGCGATTATTTGCTTTGCAGTCTTGGTATATTCCGTTAATTTTTTACAAGGCTCTTCTTTGAAAAAAATTTCAAGTTGCTCATCGCTTAAAACCGACAAAAAAACACGACCCGTTGAGGTTACATACGCAGGCAAGCGTGCCCCTATCTGAAGATTAATGGAAACAAGCCTACTACGACTTGCTCGTCCTATATAGACAACGTCCTTATCCTCAAGAACAGTGACAGAACACGACTCATTCAAATCACGGGCAACTTGTTCAATAATGGGCGTCACACGCTCCATAAAGTTTAGTGAAGACAGATATGAATATCCCAGATCAAGAATTTTGGCGCTTAAACTGAACTGTCCATTGTTTTGATTTAAATAACCCAACTTAGATAAAGTCAGCAAAAAGCGTCTTGCCGCAGCCCGGCTAAGGCCCACCTTTTGCGCAAGCTCGGTGACTGTTAAACAGGGGGTTTCATCATTAAATGACTTAATAACCTCCAGTCCCTTGGCAAAGGTTGTCAAAAAATCCTTGTCGGAATCATCTGTTTTTATGACCTTAAACAAAACCCTCTTTCCTATGCAGATAAAACATAGGGTGGCTTATGCCACCCTATCAATCATGCCTAAACTTAATTACCGTATTGCTCTACATTAACTTTAGAATAGACCTCATCCCAATATAACTTTTGCAAATCTTCAGCTGACTTGATGTCAGCCTTAGCAATAATATCACTCCATTTATCAACCAGCGAAGACATTGTGCCAGACAAATCTTTCATGCGAGCAGGGTCCAACTTATACTCTTTTGCATAAAACTCGGGAACAAAAGCCAGATCTTTGGCAATAAACTCGCGCGATTTTTTAAGCAACTCAGGATCTGCCTGCATTACATTAATACCCTTTTGACGAGCCTTTTCCAGGTCACTCATCGCTTGTTTTTGATAGCGATAAGTAACTTCAGAGGTCATTACAGAGCCTGCTTTTAACAAAGCTTCTTTTTCAGCTTTACTAAATTTATCCCACTTGGTTTTATTTAAGGTTGCCGCACCACCTGCCGCATACAAGCCGCCAGGTACATCCGTCACTATGTTTTTCACCACTTCAATCAGGTTGAAGTTAGTCAACTCGGTAGCGGAGAAGAATGTACAATCCACGACTCCCTGGCTTAGGGCTTCGTAAGCTTCACCAATTGGCAAGGCTACCGGCTGAGCACCGAACTCGCGTGCCCAACGTGCCCAGGGTGCACCTGAAATACGAATACGCTTACCCTTCAACTCTTCAACAGTGTCAACGGGTGCATTACAAAACATAGTATACACGGGCGTGGAAACCACACCGGTATAAACCTGATTGTTTTTCTTGAACTCTCCCTGGCACTCAGGGCAATTAAGCATAATATACTCAAGCATCGCGCCAGAATAAGCCATCCCCTCTTTCTCGGGAATCTTGTCATTTAGGGCAACCGACATACTCATATCAGCACCCATATTTGAAAATGGATAGTCTGAAGGACTATAAGCGGTTAATAGGTAACCGACATCAGCCAGGCCCTTATTAATGCCCTCATTCATTTCAGCATGACTAAGCAGTGAAAGCTCAAAGATACGAACCCGATGCTTATTGTTCGTTAGCTCTTTTACTGCTTCAGCATACTTTTGAGCCGCCTCAATGGGGGCACCCGAAGGAAACCCAACCGCAAAACGCAACGTATCTGCTTTAGCTGGCATTACTAAAGAAGCCGCCACAAGAGCGCCACCGATTAAACCAGATAATTTCTTCATTGAAAACATAAAATGCTCCACCTTAGTTATAAATCAAAAAAAAATTTTATTACTTAATTTTTAATGCAAACATAGTGCATTTCCAAAAACTCGTCGATGCCATGCACGGAACCTTCACGCCCGACTCCAGATTCTTTAACCCCGCCAAAAGGTACGGTCTCAGAAACAAAACGAGCGGTATTGATACCCAACATGCCATATTCCATTTGATCGCTTAAACGGAAAATTCGGCCCCTGTCTTCCGTGTAGGCATAAGCGGCCAGGCCATAATTGGTACTATTAGCCAGACTGATAGCCTCGTCTTCCGATTTAAAGCGATAAACTGCCGCCACCGGACCAAAAATTTCTGTTTTAAAAACATCCATGTCCGGTGTGACATCAGCCAAAATGGTGAAATTGAAAAACTGTTTGCCAATCTCAGGAAGATTGGTGCCACCCTGAATAAGACGCGCACCCTGCTCCAACGCTTTTTTTACAATTGAACCTACTTTTTGAATGGCTTTCTCATTGATCAGAGGGCCATGGGTTGAGTCTGGCTGCAAACCATTCCCCAGACGCAATTTGCCCAAGGCCTCTTGCAGTTTGGTAATAAAGGCATCATAAATGCCATCCTGCACCAGCAGACGGTTGGCGCAAATACATGTTTGTCCCGAGTTATAAAATTTGATGGCAATCGCCCCCTGGACAGCCGCATCCAAATCCGCATCATCAAAAACCATGAATGGCGCATTACCGCCCAGCTCCAGACTTAATTTTTTGACGGTATCAGCGCACTGGCGGCTAAGAATCTTGCCAACCTCGGTGGATCCCGTAAATGACAATTTCCTAACGATAGGATTGGCACACAACTCCTGTCCCACTTCCTGACCAGAGCTGGCGGTAATAACATTAAGTACACCTGCAGGTATACCGGCCTGTTCTGCCAATTTGGCCAATGCCAGTGCTGACAATGGGGTATCTTCAGCAGGTTTGATGACCACTGCGCAACCTGCCGCCAAGGCAGGCGCCACTTTTCTGGCAATCATTGAATTAGGGAAATTCCAGGGTGTAATAGCCGCCACAACACCTACCGCACGTTTTTTAACAAACTCGAAATTACCCTCGACGCTAGGTGGTAAAACATCCCCGTTAATACGCATTGCCTCATTGGCAAACCAATCAATATAGTTAACCGATGATGTCACTTCACCTTTTGCATCAGTCAGGCTTTTGCCTTGCTCAAGGGTCAAAATAGTAGCCAGCACCTCAAGATTCGTTTCAACCAATTGAGCCCAACGTTTTAAAATAATAGAACGTTGTTTGGCGGTTTGTTTAGCCCACAGCTTTTGAGCCTGCTCGGCCTTTTCAATCGCTAACTTGGTATCTGCTTGCCCCATATCTGGGACAGAAGTAATTAGCTCATTGGTAGCAGGATTGAAAACAGCATATTTTTTTCCGCTAATCGCATTAAGCCACTGGCCATTAATCAAGGATTTGTCCTTAATTAACTCCATTACATCGTTATTCATTTTATGCCTCCAAAAATCTCTTTAATTTGATAATAATTCAGGTAAAAACAGGATGATTTCCGGGAACATCAAAAACAATCCCACCATCACCAGATCAATCACCAGAAACCACAAAATACCCTTGAAAACTTGCGAAGTTGTCACTAAATCGCCGACTACACTTTTGACAACAAACACATTCATGCCAACTGGAGGTGTAATCATGCCAATTTCCAATAATTTGGTAAGTAGCACACCAAACCATATCAAGCTAAACGATGTTGTCTCAATAATGGGCAACAGCACCGGCAAGGTCAGCAACATGGCGCCAACAGGTTCCAAAAACATACCCAGAACCAGATAAACGAGGATAATGCCCAACATTACCAACACATCACTGGCTTCAAGAGAAATAATAAAATCGGAAATGAAATCAGCTGTGCCCGACAAGACAAGAAAGCGTGTCAGCAAGCTAGCCCCTACTGCAATAATCAATAGCGAACTGGTAGTAACCAAAGTCTCCAGAGCTGCTGCCTTAAAAGCGCTCCAGGTCATTGCCCTTTTTAAAATTGCCACCACGCAAGCCAGAAACGCACCAACAGCACCTGCTTCATTAGGGGTAAATACCCCGCCAAACAAACCACCAAAAATGCCAAGCATGATCAGAAAAATAGACCAGGTATCTTTTAAGGCAACCACTTTATCCTTAAATGAAATTTCTTCTTTGACATCCTGAGCCAAAGAAGGATCAAGCTTCACCCTGACATAAACGACCAATACATAACTGATTATTGTTACCAGACCAGCCGTAATACCACCCAAAAACAATTGGGAAATAGAGGTTTGTGCAATGACTCCATACAAAATCATAATGATTGAAGGAGGAATCAAGGCACCTATGGTTCCGGCTACCGCAACCGTACCGGTAGCAAGGCTAGGATCATATTTATAGCGTAGCATTTCAGGAATAGCGATCCTGCCCATGGCCGCAGAGCAGGCAATCGATGAACCTGACACAGCAGCAAAACCTGCGGAACCAAATATCGAGGCAATTGCTAAACCGCCAGGCACCCCTGCCAGCCAGGCCCTGGCCGCCTTGAACATACCTTGCGTCAGGTTGGTGTGATAACAAATAAATCCTAAGAACAAAAACAAAGGCACTGAACTGAGTGTCCAGTTAGCTGCAAAGTTATAGGGAATAATACCCAATGAAGAAAGGGCCACATCAGCACCCACCACTGCCCAAATACCCGCAAACGAAACGGCTATCAAGGTAAAGCCAATGGGCATTTTCAGCAGTAATAGTATGAATAAAACGGCAAGCCCTAAAAATCCGATGCCAATATCGCTCATTTTTGCTCCTCAATCATCTGGTTATTTTCTTTATTCATCAGGCAAAGGAAAAACTTAACCAGGCAATAAACACCCAACAAACCTGCCCCAAAGCACAAGATGAAATAACTTGGCCATGTAGGAATCGTGTAATCACCTTGCATAACTGAGGTTTTCGAGGCCAGGTTTTTTAAGGCAACCCCCCAGGAGACATACATAATTAAAAATGCCGTAACCGAAACAAAAAGGCTCCCAAACATATCAACAAACTTGTTCATTTTTGGCGAAAAAAAGCCCGATATCAACTCAACGGAAATGGCTGCTTTGCATTGCTCCGTGTAAGCCAACGGCAAAAAGATCGCGATAATCATGTAATAATGCGCGACAAAAGTGATTGTGCCTGGCAAAGGTTTATTAATAAAAAATCTTGCAATGATGTCCGCTGTAATGTGGATCATCATTAAGGCAATTGCTGCTCCACCAATCAAGGTAATCACTCGATTGATTTTATTTAAAAGTAATTCAATTTGATTCATTATTCATGCTCTCTGATTTCATATCCATCAAGCATAGGATTGATTTCCAAACCTATGCCGGTCTTTGAAATAACGCTTAGCTATGAATTTTCCAAAACCAGACGCCCCTCAACCTGCCCATTGGCCAGCTGATTCAACGCATCATTGGCTTCATCAAGCGGCCGGACTTGAATCGGCAAATTGATTAAGTCATGGTTATTGGCAAAATCAATCAGCTCTTTCAAGTCGTGCAATGAACCCGTATAAGAACCAATAATTGAAATGGCTTTTGTAATGATGTATGGAATGGGGTAGGTCAATTCACCGCCATGCAAACCAACAATAATCAGCTTGCCGCCCTTACGGGTCAAATTCAGTCCCATTTGAACGGTTGCATCACCACCAACAAAATCAAGCACGGCAACACAATTCGAATTGCCTGCCTGCAGTACGGCCTCAGCCACATTTTCATTAGAAGAGTCAAAGACTGATGTAGCACCGACTTTCAGTGCAAGCTCACGCTTTTGCTCTGATAAATCAAGACCAATGATGTTTTTTACGCCTAATAAAGAGAGGGTTCTGATGGCAAGCAGCCCTAATCCACCGCAACCAATCACAACAACGGCCTCATCATCATGCACCTCGCCGATTTTTTTAATGGCTGAAAAGGTGGTTAAGCCGGAACATGCCAATAAAGAAGCATGGGAAGGGTTTAAATTGCCCAAATCCATTAAATATCGCGGATGGGGCACCAACACATATTGAGAATAACCACCTGGCTTAAAAACGCCTAACGCGGCTGGCTTGGTACAAAGATTTTCTTCACCTCTTTGACAAACCGAGCACTCGCCACATCCAATCCATGGATAGACCAGCATTTGCTGGCCCACCTGAATATCTCCGGCCTGATCTCCAGCCGCTTCGATCGTGCCAACAATTTCATGCCCTAAAGTAACGGGCAATTTAATCCCCCTTTCCTCCAACGATAATTTTTTGCCATGTCCAAGACCATAATAGCCTTCATAAATGTGCACATCACTATGGCATACACCACAATAATTAACACGAACCAGAACCTCTGTTCCAGTGGGTTTGGGTAATTCCAATTCTGTTCTATTCAGGCCCATACCAAATTCATTGAACTGGTACCGGATATATGTATTTACTTCACTTGTCATCTTTCAATCTCCCCCGAGGGTAAATATTTTGTTTAATGCTAAAGCAATACGATTTACTCAAAATCATTTTGTTCGCTTATCGCACAAACATTACACTAATCGCACAAACAAAATATAACTGTATCAAAATTAAGCGTCAATTCTTTTAAGATACAACCTAGGGTAAGTCTCTATATAAAGATGTTCTATTTAACAACGGACGTACTCATGGCGAATTTATTGTCAGGCAGAGTAGGCAATAAGTATTTTTTAATCCGACCAAAGGAAGAAGAAGAAGAAGAAGAAGAAGTGATTTAGCGCAGAAGAGAAAAGGCAGTTTCGATAGAAACATGGCGCTATCCGGACGATGAGGATTTATGAAACGAATAATAAAAAACGTCAGGCGCTTATAGCCCCATGAACTGGATTGGGATAGAAAAAAAGACAAGAAAAAAGCCGGCAATCATATTGAAATGATTGCCGGCTTTTTGAATTTTGGCTCCCCGAACTGGGATCGAACCAGTGACCTGCGGATTAACAGTCCGTCGCTCTACCGTCTGAGCTATCGGGGAATAAGAAAGCTATTATAACAGCAAAAATTATAAAATTACAAGTGCATAACCTGAAAAATATAATTTTAAAATTCCAAAAATTTATTTTTTGGAATAAAAACCCACATAAATAAAGTAGATTTTTAAAATTTGGCTCCCCGAACTGGGATCGAACCAGTGACCTGCGGATTAACAGTCCGTCGCTCTACCGTCTGAGCTATCGGGGATCAAATAAGAATGAAATTATGCACCATTACAAAAAAGATTACAAGTCTTTCAAGACTTATAAATGAATATTTTTATTTTTTGTGGTTTAAAAGTAGCAAATCCTACAAAGCCGCTTAAATCATGCCACTAATACATATCATATTTACACAAGCCATCTTCCCAACAAACAAGATGTTGAATAATAAACGAAGTCCTTGTATCTATATTTTATAAATATCCCGTTCTTCCTTAGAAAGAATATCCTTGTAAGATTTTAAAGACACAATTATTTCATTGCTTAAGGTGGGATATTGCAAGTCAAGCTCTTTAAGGGTAGAAAGCACCGCATCAGCTACCGCCAACCTAGCATAGGCTTTATTGTCCGCCGGAATCACATACCACGGCGCATGTTCACATGCCGTATGCTTTATCGTTTCCTCATAGGCATACATGTACTTTTTCCAAAAGCTGCGCTCGTAAAGATCGTTTTTGTCAAATTTCCAGTTTTTCTTCGGGTTATCAATCCGCTCTATAAACCTGGCTTTTTGCTCTTCCGCAGAAAGATAAAGAAAAAACTTCAAGATCTTGGTACCACTTCGCGCCATATGTTTTTCAAATGCGCAAATATCCTCAAAGCGCTCTTCCCAGATATTTTCAGTAACCAGGCTATTAGGCAGGCTCTGCGCCTTCAACAGCTCCGGATGGACCCTGGCCACCAGCGTTTCTTCATAGTAAGAACGATTGAAAACACCAATATTGCCACGTTGTGGCAAACACTTGATAGTGCGCCATAGAAAATCATGGCCAAGCTCTTCGATTGACGGGCGCCCAAAGGCATAAACTTCGCAACCTTGTGGATTAACGCCAGACAAGATATTTTTAATAGTGGAGTCTTTGCCAGCAGCATCCATGGCCTGAAAAATCAACAATAAAGACCATTTGTTATCGGCATACAAGACATTTTGAAGATCAGAAATTTGATCTACCATCTCTTTGAGTTCATTTTCGGCATCGTTTTCATTGATTTTTTCATCAGGAGCGGTATTCCAGTCTTTAAGCTGAAATTTTCCGCCATCATCAACTCGATATTTTTTCGAAAAATTATTCTTACCAATATTATTCTTTGCCATTAAACAACTCCATTTGATTAGTTACTTTTAACACAAGATGA
>NZ_JBLWIS010000010.1:0-106341 GCF_048381675.1 Advenella sp. RU8 | reverse complement strand
AAGAAATCAATTGTCCACATCATTTGATTTATCACTCGCAGTTACCCAAAACTAAAATTGCTAATATTCAGTGGATTCGGGATGCTGAGCTAAAACCAAAAGAGCTCGAGCCTTACCCAAATTTTTACAATGATTTCCAGCGACGCATGGGTAATGAATTGTTGGGAGGGCAATGCAATCAAAAAGAGTTATTAGCTAGTTATTGTGCTGCTTTTGATAGCCGTTATGGATTGGAGCATGGCACTGGGATTCGTATTGCGCGTATGCTCATGCAAAACCGGGATCTGATCCCTGATTTATCCTCTCCTGATATATCGCAGGAGCCCTTGAATAATTTCATTATGACTTCTAAACAGCTACGTGTTGTGGGAGGTCGTGATGCTGTTTAAGAACGATATATTTTTGTGTAATGGCAGTCAAATGCGCCTGCTTCATATCAATGAAGCGGGGATCGCGTGGGTGATTAATCTTGACGATAAGCTGGCTTGGCCAGAAAAGTGGTATCACTCGCAAATTCAAGACTACAAGCTAATTACGCCATCAACCACAACACCCTTTAATCCTAGTGATGCAAGTTTGAGAAAATGCGAAAAATTGTGGGAGCGGCTACAAAAATTATTAGATCGATACGGTTTTTCTTTATTTGATCCTTCTTCCAGAAAAGCATGTCTTCAAGAGCATGCAAAAGAATATAAATGCTCTATTAATTCGCTTTATAAAGACCTTCGTCGCTATTGGCAACGAGGGCAGACAAAATTGGCTTTGTTACCTGATTACCATTTATCCGGCCGTCCTAAACCGGTAGGAAAAGAAGTGGAGGGAGAAGAAAAACAGATATACGCGACGGTTGGTAGGGGTAGGAAACCAAAGCAGCAGCGAACTATTTTTCAAGTGTCTGAGCAGGATTGCCATCATTTCCACCAAGTGATTAAAAAAGAGTATCTGACTAATCAACAAATTTCTGTCGTTGACGCCTATGCTTCAGTAGTAAACCGGTATTACCGGTTTGTGGATGGAAACGGTGAGTTCCATGTTTGTCCTCTCGGAGAGCGTCCCTCTTTGAGGCAATTCAGGCGCTTTTTGTATGAGCACTACAATATCGAAGATCGACAGAGGAAACGTGAGGGCGATTCGGATTACGAGCTCCTGCATCGAAAAAAATTGGGCACTATTATGGCGGACTGTCTAGGCGTGGGACACTATTACGAGATTGATGCCACCATCGCTGATATTTATCTGGTCTCCAGCACTGATCCAACAAAAATCATTGGTAAGCCAACGCTTTATTACATTATTGATCGAAAGTCGCGATTGATTAGTGGATTTTATTTTGGGCTTGAAAACGCGAGTTGGAATGGTGCTTTGCAAGCCATATTAAGCATTGCAGAGGATAAGCAAGCTCTTTGTGCCCGTTATGGCGTGAAATACGATCCTCAGGACTGGCCTGCTCATCAAGTATTTCCTATGGAATTTTTAGCTGATCGAGGAGACATGATTTCCCACGCAAGTACTAATATTGTCGAGGGGTTGCAGGTGGCTGTTACCAACTTACCAGGTAGGCGTCCGGATTGGAAACCGGTTGTTGAAGCAGGATTCCGCCAAGCGCACAATGCTATTCGCCCGATTGCGCCAGCATACGACCCACCCTCCAATGCAACTCGTCGTCGTGGCAAGCATTATGAAAAAGATGCTTGTTTGACTGTTAAAGATTTCGGTCATTTGATGCTAAATGTGATTATTGCGCATAACCGCAGGGTAATGGGTTCTTATCCGCTTGACATCAAAGAGTTGAATGATGGCGTAAGTCCTTCTCCCATCTCGCTCTGGAATCACGGCATTGTTTCACGGGCAGGGGTGCTGAGCCGGTTTGCAGAACATACGGTCCGCTTTGCATTGTTGAGGAAGAAAAAGGCTTATGTGACCGCCCAAGGTATTGAGTTTGATGGTTGCTATTATAGTTGCTCGCAAGCTATTGCTGAGAAGTGGTTTGAAAGAGCCCGTGTAAAACGATTTGCCGTAACGGTTTCGTACGATCCTCGATTGGTTGACTCTGTTTACATCCACCCGTTGGATGGAAAGTCAGAGCCAATTGTCGCCACGCTAACAGACCGAAGCAGAAAGTATGCTGGGTTTAGTTTTGAAGAAGTTGCCTATTATGAAAGTCTGCAGGCGGAGGTTCGATATCAAGCTGAGCACAGCGGCCTGGAAAATAGTATTCATCTGAAAAATACCACTCAGCCTATCATTAACAAGGCCAAAGCAAAACTTAAAAATCAGAACCTTAAAGTCTCACGCACTGCCCGTCGAGCGGATATCAAACCGGTCAGGGAAGAAGAGCGTAAGCAGGAGCGTCAGCATATGGCAAAAATTGACGGTGGTAAAAATGAGTTTGAAAAACGGCAACAGGATACTTTCGATCCAGGGGGCAACCACTTGAAAGTTGCTCAAGGAAATCAGCGGTCAAATAATTCGGCGCCTTCTATGAGTGATATGGTTAAGGCAGCCAAAGAGCGTATGAACAATCAATAATTAATAAAGAAGAAATATGAATTTACTACCACATTCTGTTATTGCCAGTTATACCGAGCAACGTATTCCCCAATTCAAGCAAAATCCGCTTATTGAGGCGCTTCCACCCAGTATGAGTGAGGCGGATTTACTAGATGCACTGACATTGAAGCCTGATTTTGATCCAGAGCAGAGAGAATGGCCTAGTTCTGACCGCATTATGATGCTTGAGAGCTTACAGAATTTCATGGTTCCGATGCAGAATCATCTGGAGCTAGGTCAGGCGCTGGATGCGATGATGCGGACCGGATATGTGGGTCGTGCACCGAAAACCGCTGGTCATGCGGCAGTTTTTCAATCAATTTATAAGAATCAAGCTATGGGGAAAAGTTTTGCACAAACGGCCAATACCCGTACACCGCAGATTTCAACTTCCTTAATCGGAATTTCCGGGATGGGTAAGACGACGACAGTAAATCGTTGGTGCGCCCATATTCCTAAAGTCATTTACCACCCGGATTTCAATTTATACCAAATTCCTTACTTGCATGTCGAGATGCCCAGCGATGGCTCATCAATAAAGGGATTGGCGCATGGAATTTTACAGAAAATTGATGAACTGATTCCCGACGCCAATTATTATCAGCACTATGCCGCGAGGGGTAAGCCAGGGGCAGATACATTGATGCGAAGTGTGGCACGTGTAATGAATCTGCATCTAGTTGGCTTACTGATTTGTGATGAGGTGCAAAATCTTGATAACGCCCGAAAAGGCGGGCAAACGGTTATGACTGAATTAGTATCCGCTTGCAATGACTTGAAAGTACCGATTCTTTTCATCGGCACTAATAAAGCCGCTAAGGTGCTAAGCATGGATTTTCGTCAATCTCGCAGAGCTAGTGGCCATGGGCTTGCTCCTTGGGATCGGTTGTATCCCGGCACAGCTGGTGAGCCCAGCGAATGGGATGATTTTCTGAGTATTTTATGGCAATACCAATGGGTTAAAAAGCCGGTTCCTCTGGATCCTACTTTTAGTCATTATATGTATGAATGCTCGCAAGGAATTATTGACTTGGCGATTAAGTTGTTTAGCGCTGCCCAGGCTCGGGTGATTCTGGATGGTACCGAAAAGCTGGTGCCTGATCTCATCGTAGAGATTTTTAAGGATCAGTTTAAATTGATGCATCCCATGGTGGAAGCGCTTAGAAGTAATAATTTGGAGGCTTTATGCCGGTTTGATGATATTGCACCGCTCAACCTTCAGCATCATTTGGAAAACGCGAATAGAAAACTCAATCTTCAATCCTCCCCTTTATTTTCCGTAAAAGCCAGTGACAGCACGTTTACGCCAAGACTGGTGACGGGCTTAACAGCAATGGGCTTTGATCCTGAAGAATCACATAAAGTTGCTGAAGAAATTGCTCAAAATAATCCTGATGCTAGTTTAGCCAAAGGTGTAAAAGAAGCAGTTGCTGAAATGACTATGCCTAAACCGATACGTAAGACACGCGATAAAAAAATAGAGCCTATACAAGCAGATTTATTCGATGAACGTCCCTTGGATTATCGGCGGGCTATCGCGCATGCTTCGGCAGCGGGTACTACAATTATGGAGCAGCTACGAATCCTAGATATGGCGCCAATGCTTGAGGATATTATTCCAATCGATGTTTAATTTATCTCGCCCATTTTGCGATGAGTTAGTAGGGAGTGCTCTTCACCGCTCGGCCTGGCAGTTAGGCTTGTCTTATAAGCGGTTAATGAAAGTGCTGAGTAGCACTTATGGCCTTACTCCCTCAGTAGGCATTACGCAAGATAAGGCACTGGCAAAAGCTTTTGGAATGGATCTTGAAGAGTTAATTCAATATCACACGCTTTTACCCTTTACCGTAACTTTTTTGAACGATATCGAGAAAGACCAAATACTGCGTGATTTTCTGAAACCATATAATAAACCGATGCATGCATTTTCTATTGTCAAGAAAACAATTAAAACAATGACTTGGCTGCATTTTTGTCCTATGTGTAATATCGAAAATTTGCAGCGTTATGGTGTTGCGTATTGGCGTAGAGCTCATCAACTTCCAGGGGTGTTGGTTTGTGATATTCATGGCACTCTGCTTTATAAAAGTGAAGTGAGTATCTATGAAAAAGGGTCACTCCCACCCCCTGACAAAGCCTCGGGTTGCTTGGTGAGTGGTTTTGGGCTATCAGCTCAAATACTACAAAGTATTGCCAGTACTTCAGTATCCGTTTTGAATAATGAATTGTTAATTAAAAAATGGCCTGAGCACTATAGCTATTTTGTGATTACGTCTGCCTATTGCTTCAAAAACCCTGCTATGAGCAGGCGTGTGATCTCTGTTGATTTACAGAGTTTTTATGGCGAGGATTATCTTCAAACTCTTGGTTTGTTTTTTCCACTGAATCAACTTCATAAATGGCCAACAAAGATGCTTCTGTCATCTAAAAAAAGTTTTTCTCCTCTTAAGCACATTTTAATGATTGTTTTTTTAAAAACAAAAATGTGTCAGTTAAGGATTGATGTTGAGGAGAGAAGCCTTACGGCTAGGAGGGAAATAAGCAAAATAAAGTAGTTGGTTGGCCGGTGTAGTTGAAAATATAATGTTACTGGTCGCATACGGTTATATCTAATCAGCCTTGTTGCTTTTCAGATTAATGTTATTTCTACTTAGCAAATTCAATGGATTGGCCTCATGTAATATGAGGCCATCGTGTATCCAGATTGCTAGGCCCGTTGGAAAAGGAGCTGTCCCCAAAATGGCAAATATGATACCGCTCAATTGCCTTTTTGCTGCATGCGCATAGTCAGATGCGAGCTCTAAGTCCTCGTGAGAAGGAGTTGGTATTGGTTCTGGATGCGAATGCCACAACCCAATGCAATGCAGACCTTTGGTGAACATATTCTTGCGTTCAGCCATCGCTGAACCGGGGGGAAATTGAACTCTTGTCCGTTGAGTCCTTGCCGGCTTTAATAGTGTGGCTTTATCAACAATTATAGTGTCGGACGTAAGATTTCTCGAGTACAACTGGCCCACGGACTCCGTTCCTTTTCGTGATATTTGAACGTGCTGGGCGAGAAATTGGGTGACATGTTCAGGGACCTCTAGTTTCCATTGAGCACGAGCAATTTGATATTGGAGTGAATTTTCAATCATGATGTAGCCATTATTGAGCTGTAGTCTCTGGTTTGCATAATAGAATCATAGCGGGAACCATTCAAAGGGACAATTTTACGCAAAGGAATTTGCCCTTTAACCGGGAGATTGTCGTAGAAGGCTTTAGTTCTCACCCAACTCCATATTGTCGCTTGGGTGCATTGGTCGTCGAGAGTCGCTAGGATTCGTTCTGTAGCGAATGCAGCGGCTTGATTGACATCAGCTGCCCCATAGGGATGAAAACCGACTCCACAAGCAGGTAACTCTACCTTGATGTTAAAACTGGAAAAATCTGCGGCATTAATTTTTTCATCTGCAGGGTCTGATGCTGGCCAAGGATTATCAGCAAAGGTTAGTACTACATGCGCAGCTGAACAGAATGGCTCAAGCCATGCGTGCAGGACGGGGGTATCGCTGAAGGCGAGTGGTCGCCATTGAGAAAGTATTGTCCTCACGTTACTCTCTCCGCTGCATTCTACAATCAAGTCGTATTTTTTATGATTCTCTATCTGTGCTAACCAATCAGCAACATTTGCTTGGTATCCAGTGGCTTGAACTCCCGGTATATTTTGACGAAGTCTGGCAGCCAGTGCTTCAGCTTTGGATTGCTCAAGTGCAGCGAAGCCAAGAACATGTCGACTGACATTGGGACTATCAAAGCTTTCATTGTCAACAATGTCGAGGTTCCCGACACCAGCACGGGCAAGCAACTCTACGATAGGACTTCCGAGGGATCCGCAGCCAATGACAAGCACCTTCTTCTGCTGTCTTTTTTGGAACGGTTCAGCCGCATGGTCCCGTGTAAGGCACCAAGAGGGATCTATCCGTGTTGATTCCACAGGAGCTACCGAAAAACCACTACCCTTTGATATAAGGTGTTGCAGTGGATCAGGTGTGATTTGGTAGCAAAAGGGCACAGAGTCTCGTATTAAAACGATAATAAAAGGAGGTGCACTGTGGTGGAACGAGGCACGAGAGCCTCTTTTATTTTTTTTGCTAGGAGATGTCTTCTGTAACCAGGAACTTAAGTCTATTGCGTTTGAGGTTAGCTGAGAAATGAGGCGTTTGAGATCTATGAAATCTTGCGGCCAGACTTGAGGAGTCCAAGGAGTATTTTTTGGGAGCGGTACGAATAGTGCCTTTCCTTGGATTAGGGTTCCTCTGTTCCATCCATGGCGGTTTGCGATGGATGCAGGATCACCATTTTTTAAAGTGACGATTTGCCGGGTAATCGGGGTGCTGCTATCTGGTTGTTTCTTAACATAAGCGATCACCTCTCCTTCCACGTAATTGGTGATTGGTTTGAGGTCAAGGTATGTCCAGGTTGTTGAGCGTAATTTGCTTGCGGGTTTTTTGTATGTAGCGCAATAATTATTCCAATAGGAAAGACATTCCTTTTGAAATTCCTCTTGCACACGTTGAGGATCTGAGCATATCGGAATCCATTGTTCTTCAAAGCTTTGTATAATTCGGCAAACGGCTAATTTAGGGTCAGTATAATCATTTGGACTAGAAGTATCTGGTAGGCAGATGCTTCCGTCGTGCTCGACGTGAGGAAGCTTTAGAAAAAAATCCTTGCTTACATGAATTCTAGGAGGCTTGGCTGGAAAATTAGGAGGAAGCCGCAACTGTACCTCGGTATTTCCCAATGGTGGGTAGGAGGAGCAAAGTACCCACGTGTTTTGTTTATGACTATGCTTTCGGACAAGCCCAGCCGCGTGAGTCTCAAACCATGTATGGACCGACTGAATAGCTGTTTGGAAAGGAGTGAGAGCGTCTTTTGAGATCAACCGAGGGTTCCTTTTGATCCAGAGGGCACTACAGTGTTCAGATTTAGGGTTGAGTCGACTGCAAGCAGACCTCTCAGAATACCTCGCGGGACTTCTTCTTTTTCAGCCTTAATTCGTTCCTTCCATGCTTCTACACCATCGTTACCGAAGACGCTTCTGATTCGATCCTCATCGGCTGATTTAACCTCACCGAGCAGTAGAGCCTCAAGGTCTTCCTCAAGCCGCTTGTGCCATTGTTTGAATTCTCGGGAACGAAGGCCTTCATCGCTATTCCACCTGTCTGCGAAGTTCTCTGTAGGTAGCGTGGGATTAGCAATGATATATTTTTCATCGCGCTTAACAATGTAGTTAGGCATATCTTCTACAACGGCCAAGACGACCTCAATAGCAGATGTGAAACTATTATGGCGAGTATTGTAAAGGTGCTCAAATGCCCGTGTGGCAAGGGTAACAATAATGATGGAAATCGGTTGTACTTCTTTGTGTCTCTCGTCCGCATTCCAGTAAATGTTAGTGCGGTGTAGCTTCATAAGCTGTATGGCTCTTCGCAAAATATCATCAAGGCCGATTGTTTCATTCGGTAAAGGCTCTATGTGGGC
The DNA here is from genome assembly GCF_048381675.1 of Advenella sp. RU8. Lineage (NCBI taxonomy): Bacteria > Pseudomonadati > Pseudomonadota > Betaproteobacteria > Burkholderiales > Alcaligenaceae > Advenella > Advenella sp. RU8. The sequence goes on along the minus strand of NZ_JBLWIS010000010.1, from coordinate 98,265 downwards.
TTCAGCCTTATATATTTCGTCAATGGCTAGGCGTTGGAACGTGAAACGCTTATTTGCATGTTCACAGAACCATTCAGCATAGTCTTTTGGGTTGGTCGGAGACCAGCGCGTATCAGGGTCCCTGACTCGAAGTGACGCCCCTGTAACTCTAAAAGGGTCAGGAATCGCTGGTGTAACATCAAAGTAAAAAGACTTTCCGGGATACCTTAGGCGCCAGCAGCGACGTTTTTCCTCAGGTGAGCCTGTCACGGATTCGTTGCCTTTGAGCGCCTGTCCAAAATCCTTGAACATGACTTCAGGGTCTGGGTTTTGTTTGTAGAGATAATCAGGTAGCTCAACTACGATGTCAAGGTCAAATTTTTCATTACTCCGGGGGCGAATAGTAGTCAGAGTTCGCATGGACCCTTGTGAATATACCTGAACGTCAGTGTACTCAAGTTGAAGTTTGGTGGCAATCTGGTGGCCGAGACGCTCGTAAGCGGCTTCAGCGTCAGCACGTACGTCTTTCGGTAGTTCCAATCGACCTAGGAGTCGGCCTATTAACTCCTCCCATGATTGGGTGGAGTTGTGTGCCGTCAGACTCTGGATAATCCGTTCTGATAACTTTGATGGGTTTTGTATCATTGGAGGTAACTCCTTATGGTTGAAGGGAGCAGGTGATTCTCGTTGGCGTAAGTGCCGTAACTTGAGAAGAGGTGATTTCTATGGAGGGAAGGAATGGTGCTTGAGGACCCCCAGTGGCTTCATGGCATATGAAAGGAGCATGGTGTCTTGCTTGCATTTTTTGGCCAATGACAAAAGATGCAGTTGCGGGAGCTCCAACGAAAAGATGAATTTTTTTGGCCTTAAATTTATCTTGGAGAATTTGTAATGCGTCGTTAATTTTTTTGCCGAAATGCTGTAGGTCCTCAGGGTGCGAGATGATATTTTGGTTGGGTTTGTCCACAAATACTTCCATGGTAGGTAAGAGCCACTCACCTTTCTTGTGACAATGCTCTGGTAGCCTATTAGGGTCAATTACGAAGGTTAGTGAGATCAGAAGGCATGCTTCTTCGCTATCAGCAGGGGCGCTTTTGAGTTCTTGCAATTTGTACTTTTCTGGTGTTGGAATCGGTGCCGATGTTGGCCATGCCCATCGGGTAACCAAGTCCTCGCCGACCTTATCGCGATGCGGTTGGAAGAGGTGGATGCCCCCGTTATCGCCAAAGATATGTCCGGCCAGAATCAAAATGGATGTCAGGTGCAGAGGAAAAACAGCAATTTCATCCCTGCCTGCACCGTTACGGCTTGCTCCATTTAGGTAGCGCTGTATGAAAGGGATTTCTTGACGTAACTTCTCAAAAAGCGAGCCCCAATAGATATCGGTTTGATCCTTGTAGAGGTGGGATCCTGGCTGAAACAGCGTTTCTGGTTCATCCTTCGTACTACGTAGTTTGCTATTCCAAAGAGCTTCTTGCGCCTCCCTTGACGATAGGTATGCCACTTGATTTCCAAGATTGCCTAGTATTGCGTATGGCTTCACCTCCCGGTATTGCAGCGTGTCTAGTAAACGAGAAACCTCGGCGATACTGGCATCACGGATAGCGCGTAATTTTTTGGTGGGGTATTCGGTTGGATTGACACGGTCAATGAGTCGATGACAAGAATCGCATAAGAGCAGGAAATTACTAGGGTCATCAGCAAGGCGTGCTGACTCTTCTAAAGAACCTCGGGGACCATCAGGTGATGATGCAACGATATGAGCAAAATAACTGAAATTTCCTTGTCGGCCAGTAGATGCGTGTGTTCGCAGGTCAACTCCGCATCCTGGAAACTGGCACCGCCATGCAGCTTGAGCTGCAACTATTTGCCGAGTAGCGGAGGATGCTTCGGCTTGTCTCCCCTTTAACTTTGATGTAGTAAGCTTTTGAGCATTTTTTTGCCAATCGGTTATAGTCTTAAGAGTGGGGGTAGAAAACTCGTCACATAAAATGACCTGTGCCTCTGTTGGAAGAGTGGATCCGATTGACCACAATAGTCGTTTTTCTCTGAGAAGAGGTTTAACAGCTGTTTTCGTTTCTTCTCCAAAATCACCATGTCCAATGTCACGCCACTCAGAAGCTTGATTTCCTTGAATCAGGGCCCGAGCAGTAAAGCTGTTTGCCACAATAAGGACTTGTTCTTGTCCTGGCCACGTTTCACGGAGTCTCCCTGAAAAACTCACATCATCAAGTCCATCACTTTGGATAAGGCATAGTTCTACTACTTGTGGGGCCGAGTCTAGAGAAGATTGATGGTTGTCCATTTCTTTCTTTTTTATCCTATTCGATTTTACTGTTTATACAAACAGGGCATTTATTTTTTACACTATATATGGTTATTTTTTTAATGTCAATGACTATATATGGTGTTTTTTTTTGGATCTGGTGAAGATTTAAATGAGTAGAGGTCCTTAATACTTAAAAATTAGTTTTCTTTTAAGCTTTCGCGGGGGCTGAAAAGCTTTTGAATTTAATGTGCTCAAGCTAATCTACTCTTTCCAAAAAAAACGGCTCAACTCACCCCAAATTTTCCTATACAACTCTATTACCATCATGGAGAGCTGTATGGGTTTTACTTGGGCCTTGGGCACGTCAGCGGATGATCCGCATACAATTGAAATAATTGATGAGCAGAAACAGTTAAGTTATGTAGGGCTTGATGCTTTGGTAAAAGAAGGCGTCCCTGCCGCAAAGAAGATGACTCGTTTGGTATTTGAGGGGGAGCTTTCTTCTTTAATGCTGTGTGCCGCCCACTACTACCAGGATGGGATGGGCATTAAATTACCAGAGGGGGCCAATAATCGCCATGAGGTTTTTACCTTCAACACAGAGAATGGATTAACTGGTTATGTACCGGTGCTGGTTTTAATGCGAGCCTTTTTTAAGCCCCACAAATTTGTTCTGCCTGCCGTATTCACCCCAGTTGGCGTTGATTTGCTTTCTTTTGTGAACTATGCAGAGTCGCCGCCTACCGTTGTGGTTGATGACAATAATCTCAGGCAACATGGCAAGCACTGGCATTGTGGACCTAATAAAACCAAATTGTTGTATTGGTTACAAATCTCAAAATCGGCAAATGGAATGGCTCAATCGGTATACAAAAATGCCCTGAGAAATAAATTGGGATTGCTACTTCCAAAAGGGCAAGTGCGCATCATTTTTCATGGTCAAAAGGCGGGGGATAAGTTCTATGTTTCTAAAGCAACTTTAATTTCCGTGAGCATAAGTGCTGAAGATAGCATTGCTTGTAAAAATGAAGAAATTATTTTCCATGCAATGGCAGACCCAGCTCAGAAAGCAACTGCTTCCATACGTAATATCACTATTCCTTTGCATTTAGATGGGCAGTCTGCCGTAAGTGATGATGAATGGGCGGTTGTTGAGCCTTTATTGAAAAGAGAAAAAAATGGTAGACTACGTCTCCCTCAGAGGGAGTTGTTGAATGTTGTCTTAAATAAATTGGCTTCAGACGTGTCTTGGAAAAAGGTGGCAAGAGGCGATTTTTCAATTACTGATTTAACTGCCGCATTTCGTAGATGGACTACTACGGGCAGATTTGAACTGGTTTTAGATTGTTTGAGGGGAATGAGGAGCAATAATAGGGTGTCAGCTCGATAGCAGAATATGTGAAAAGTTGAATTTGAGCATCCTTCCAGGAAAGGAAGATCATATTTTATGTGCCCTTAATCACCACTTTCTTCCCCTGGCAGTAAATAAGGCCCCTTTTATCCCGATTTAATGCTTAGTCTGGGCTCTTAGAGATTTCGTGTTTAATGGCACAATAATATAAACGTATAGAAGCAAAAATGGCCGTATTATTTTATACGGCCATTTTTTATTAAAATCAGGTTTAAAACTCAGACCATAACTTTAATGTAACTTTCAAAAATTTCAGGAGACAACCCGGAGCAGAACTTTAATGTCACTTGAAAAGAGGGATTTCAAAATTTCCTTATAAATCAAACATCCTCAGAGCAGAACTTTAATGTCATTCACCAATCTGGCCAGTGACATTAAAGCGCTGCACTGCGACAAATAGTCCTGCTCTGGCCATTGGGTGACAATAAGTTATGTCCCGAAAGGGGATTGTTTTTATATGACTATATGTGTGACAGTTATGCGGATGCCCAAGACCGGAAAAACGGTATTTGTCCCATGAGTGCGGAATATATAGAGAAGGTCAATGAGAAGCGAAAACAGCAGGGCTTCCAACCACTGGATTCGGTGGGTATGGCTGTTTCAGACGAAACCATGCAAGCATGCCAACAAGAGGCTAGGGATGAGCTCAATAAGCGACGAACCCGGGTTGACGAAATTTTGTTTTATAAGTGGGATCCCATTGGGCTTTCCGGCTCAAATGGCCCCAGGGACGAATATTCTGCTTATGTGGCCGGAATAATAGAGCGGGTGTGCAAAAGAGCCTCTCCCGAAGCCCTCGCTAAACACCTGACCTATCTTTCTGCGGAAGTCATTGGGATCGGGGTAGATGAAGAACGGGATAAGTCCGTGGCTGAGTTGATCTATGCCGTGGTGCTTGGAATGGAATATTATCCGGATTATGAAGTGATTGCGATTGATTGAGTTGCTTATTCTTTAGCGTCATCTTCATCGGGTGATCGTTTCAGTTGTAGCCTGGTTTTTTAGTGCCACCTTTTGCCTCACCATCAAGCAGTCTGCTTGGCTTAACGACTCTTTATATGGGCTGAACGTGTCAGGCAAATCGTCAAAAGCAAGTGCAGAAACACAAAAATGACCGCATAAAATCATGCGGTCATTTTTGTTTGAAGCCGTGGGTGAGGTTTCAGGGCAGAACCTGAAACCTATTCACCACTAATTAAATAGCGGCAAAGGCCTTTTCAGCCGCTTCCAGCGTTTGCGCAATGATGCTGTCATCGTGTTTGGCCGATACAAAGCCCGCCTCAAACGCAGACGGTGCCAAATGAACGCCCTGGTCCAGCATGGCATGGAAAAATACCTTGAAAGCATCAATATTGGAGTCAGACACTTCAGCAAAGCTGGTCGGAATGCTTTCGCGGAAATACAGGCCGAACATGCCGCCTACCGAATCGGCGCAGAATGTGACGCCGGCTGCCTTGGCACGCTCGCTTAAGCCCTCAACCAGTTTTTTGGTTTGCGCGGCCAGGTTTTCATAAAAGCCGGGGCGACCCAGGATGTCCAAAGTGGCCAGGCCGGCGGCAACGGATACCGGGTTGCCGGAAAGCGTACCTGCCTGGTAAACCGCACCTAATGGTGCAATGTGTTTCATGACATCTGCACGGCCGCCGAAAGCGCCAACGGGCATGCCACCGCCAATGACTTTGGCCAGGGTGGTCAGGTCGGGGGTGACGCCGCTTAAGCCTTGCACGCCTTGCGGACCGGCACGGAAACCTGTCATGACTTCATCAAAAATCAGCAGGGCACCGTATTGCGTGCACAATTCACGCAGGCCTTGCAGGAAGCCGGGAGCTGGCTTGATCAGGTTCATGTTGCCGGCAATGGGCTCAACGATAATGCAGGCAATGTCATCGCCATGCTGTTTGAAGGCTTCACTAACGGCATCAAGGTCGTTGTAGTCAAGCACAATGGTGTGTGTCACGAACTCGGGCGGTACGCCAGCTGACGTGGGGTTGCCAAAGGTGAGCAGGCCAGAACCGGCTTTCACCAGCAGGCTGTCGGCATGACCATGGTAGCAGCCTTCAAATTTAATGATTTTGGCGCGACCGGTAGCGCCACGGGCCAGGCGAATGGCGCTCATGGTGGCTTCGGTGCCGGAACTGACCAAACGGACTTGTTCGATGGAAGGCAGGCGCTTGATAATGGCTTCTGCCAGCAGGGTTTCGCCTTCGGTGGGAGCACCGAAAGAAAGGCCATTAACGGCGGCGTCCTGAACGGCTTTGACAACTTCAGGGTGGGCATGCCCCACAATCGCAGGGCCCCATGAACCCAGGTAGTCAATATATTGCTTGCCATCGGCATCCCAGATATAAGCATCACGGGCTTTGCTGATGAATCGCGGTGTGCCGCCTACCGAGCGGAAGGCACGGACGGGCGAGTTGACACCGCCAGGAATTGATTTGGCGGCGCGGGTAAAGAGTTCTTCGTTACGTGACATGAGATTCAGTTTTCAAAAAGGTTGGAAAGGGCCTTGGCCGTATTGCGGATGTCGGCTTGTTCAAACAGGCCGGAAATAACAGAGATGCTGTCCGCACCGGCCTGGATGACGCTTTTGGCATTATGAATGTCGATGCCGCCAATACCAACCAGGGCGGGCCGTGGTGAGCGGTTTGGCAACAATTGCCTGGCAGCCGGAAAAAGATCCAGGGAAGCTTTTTCAGCCTCAGGTTTGACCCGTGAGTCAAACAGTGCGCCAAAGGCAACATAGTCCAGGTCTTGGGCAATGGCCTGTTGGGCTTTGTCCAGTTGATTGTAGCAGGACACGCCAATCAGCAACGGTGCCTGTCGGTTGTGGCTGGCGGCTTGTTGCCGTACAAACTCCGGTGCTGCGTCTTCGCGGCCCAGGTGAACGCCGTCTGCGTTAATCGCCAGCGCCAGCTCCCAGTCGTCATTAATGAAGAAAAGCGTATTGTGTTGCTTGCAGATGTCAGCGACCCTAGCGGCTTGCTTAAGGGCGATTTCAAACGGGGTGTTTTTGCGGCGCCATTGAAGGACGTTCATGCCACCTTCACAGGCCTGCTCAATGGCTTTATATAGTTTTTCGATGTCATCCCAGGCAGGGGTAATGCCATACAGGCCCCGGGGGAAACGCAGTTGTTCAGTCATGGTCAAATTGGTTCGGCATAGGTTTGCCCATGCCTAATGGGTAGCAGTGTTCAAGTATTGAGTGAGCATATTGTATTGCTTTTTCAGAGGCCTGCAAAACGGGTAGGCCTTTTGCCAGGTAACAGCAAATGGCTGCGCTCACAATGTCTCCAGCTTCAGGGTGACGGTTCGGGTAGGTGGCGGCAACTAATTGGGAGCTGTCTTGGCTATACAGGGTATTGGTGGTTTGCCGCTCATTGGCGGTTTGCCCCAGTAACAGGCAATGCCTGGTACCTTGCCCAAGCATGTCTTGGATAAAATCTTGTGTGTTGGTGTGGTCCTCGCCAGCCCACTGATTGATATAGGTGTGATCAAGGACCACCGTGTGAGCCTGGGGTAGCAACAAGTCCTTGACGGCATTGATGATGTCTTCTATGTCTTCGGGGTCAGGGTCGTTAAGCGCGTTGAAAAAAGTTTTGCCAAGATAAACCACCAAAGGTGCCGTATCGTAATCGGCTGCGATTTGGGCAATGATGCTGACCGTTTCCGTTGAGCAAAAGCCATTGGCATTGATGGCCTGGACGGCACAGTCTTCCAGCAGGCATCGCGCCTGATTGTTTAATACCTCCGGGTCAACCGGATGGATTGATTCGATGGCGACGGTATCTTGTACGGCCAGTGCCGTTATAGTGGCAAGCGGGTGGCATTCAAGACGGTTTGCGGTAATCGCTCCGGCAGGCAGGCCGGACCGTCCGCTAGGGTCAAAAACATTGAAAAATAATACGGTTGCGGGTAAGGAATTGGACACAATCTGGCTTTGTTTCTGTACTATTGAGATTATTGGATTGTAGCCATTTTCGATAAATTGAATCTCGGGAATGATTTCAAACTAAAATTAAGCTTTTATTTTCATTTATTGTTGGAAAGTATCTTTATGCGCACATGGATGTGTTTGATTTGTGGTTGGGTTTATGATGAAGAAGCCGGGTTGCCGGAAGAGGGTATTGCACCGGGAACCAAATGGGAAGATGTGCCGCCAAACTGGGTCTGTCCCGAGTGTGGTGCCCGCAAGGAAGATTTTGAAATGATGGAAATCTGATAAACAGTCAAAACGGCAAAATCCAGGGAGTCAATCATGGAAGAACAGTCAGTGTCCCCAGCCCCCGGCTTCATGAGCATGGCCAATCAGTTCCTGATGGCCATGCCTTCACAAAACGCCAACCTTTTTGAAGGTGGGGTGGTTTATGTTTGCGAGCATTCCGAACAGGGTGCCTTGGGTTTGCTGCTAAACCGGCCTACTGATCTGTCTGTGAAAACCCTGCTCGAACGGCTGGAGCTTGAAATCAATGAAGACCAGCCCAAGGGGGTGGTTTTTTATGGTGGTCCGGTCCAGACCGACCGGGGGTTTGTGTTGCATAGTCCGGTACGTAATTATCGCTCAAGTGTTGTCCTCGGAGACATGGCCCTGACAACTTCCCGTGATGTCCTTGAAGATGTGGCCAAGGGCAAAGGCCCCGAAAAAGTGTTCATATCGCTGGGTTATTCGGGCTGGAATGCCGGGCAACTGGAACAGGAAATCGCTGATAATGCCTGGCTCAATGTAGAGGCAGACATGTCTGTCATTTTTGATAAGGCACCAGCAGAACGCTACGTGGCGGCTTTGGCTTTGCTGGGCATAGAGCCCTCTTCCCTTTCCGGTGAAGCCGGACATGCCTGAACAGACCTTCCTGGCCTTTGATTTTGGCCTGAAAAAAATTGGCGTTGCAATTGGCAATAGCCTGACCAAAAGTGCCCGTCCGCTTTGTATTCTCAGGCCTGCAACCAAACAGGCCCGTTTCGAGCAAATTACCCAACTAATGAATGAATGGCAGCCCGATTGTGTCATCGTTGGTCTGCCACTTACGCTTGATGGCCAGGAACAGCCCGCTTCGCAGCAAAGCCGGCGGTTTGCCAACCAGCTTAACGGACGTTTTGCTGTCAGGGTCGAAATGGTGGATGAACGGGGCTCCAGCCTTGAGGCACAGGCGTATTTAGGCAACAATAATGATGACGATGCATTGGCCGCATCCATCATTTTGCAACGTTATTTCGATACGCTGGCGTAAAATAATAAACAAACATGATTTTGACAACTACAGGAAGAAATAATGGAGTTAACCCTACCTAGAGCAGAAGACTTGTATGCGAATATGAAAGCGGGCATTGAAGAGCTTCTTGGGAAACTTGATCCTGATTTGGTGCATCTGGTTGGTATTTATTCGGGGGGGGCCTGGCTGGTGGAAAGGTTGCAGAAAGACCTTAAGCTGGGCAATCCTTCCGGTGTGATCAATACCAGCCTGTACCGGGACGATTTTCATAAAATCGGCCTGCATTCACAAACTTTGCCCAGCTCCATCCCTTTTGAGGTAAATGGCAAACATATCATCATGGTGGATGATATTTTGTATACCGGACGCACCACCAGGGCTGCCATTAACGAGCTTTTTGATTACGGGCGACCGTCTTCCATTTCCCTGGCCGTATTAATCGACCGCGGCGGACGCGAATTGCCGGTGTCACCCAATGTATGCGGGGGGGTGATTCCACTTGAGAAAGGAACAAATTTTGTACTTTCACAAAATGAACAAAGATTATTTGATATTGATTTAAAAAAGGAAAACGTCGGTGCATAATCCTCAGCTTAATCGACACGGAGAGTTAACGCATTTACTGAGTACAGAGGGATTGCCCAAAGATATTCTTACTCACATACTTGATACGGCACAAACCTTTGTTCCCCTTGCAGAACGGGAAGTCAAGAAAGTGCCGCTGTTGCGTGGCAAAAGTGTTTTCAACCTTTTCTTCGAAAATTCAACACGCACCAGGACAACTTTTGAGATTGCGGCAAAGCGCTTGTCGGCAGATGTATTCAACCTGAATATCAATGCCTCATCTACGGCCAAAGGCGAGTCCCTGCTGGACACCATCAGTAATTTGACGGCCATGCAGGCCGATATTTTTGTGGTCAGGCACGAAGCCAGCGGTGCGCCTTATCTTATCGCCCAGCATGTCGAACCGCATATTCATGTGGTTAATGCGGGTGATGGCCGTCATGCACACCCCACCCAGGGTCTGCTTGATATGTACACGATCCGTCATTTCAAGAAAGACTTCTCCAATCTAACGGTCGCGATTGTCGGTGACATCTTGCATTCACGGGTTGCCCGCTCTGATATTCACGCGCTGACCACACTGGGGGCGGCCGAAATCCGTGCAATTGCTCCACTGACCCTGTTGCCGGGCGGACTTGAGCAAATGGGGGTTCGCGTATTTACCAGCATGGAACAAGGGCTGAAAGACGTGGATGTGATCATCATGCTGCGCCTTCAAAACGAGCGCATGAAAGGGGCGCTCTTGCCTTCTTCGCAAGAGTATTTCAAGCATTATGGCCTGACACGTGAAAAACTGGCTTATGCCAAACCTGATGCGATTGTCATGCATCCCGGTCCCATGAACCGCGGGGTTGAAATTGATTCCTCTGTTGCCGATGGCGATCAGGCGGTCATTCTGAACCAGGTGAATTTTGGTATTGCAGTCCGGATGGCTGTTATGAGTATTGTGGCAGGAGCTAGTCAGTGAAAATCTTGATTAAAAACGGTCGTTTGCTTGATCCCAAAAACGGCATTGACCAAATATGTGATATTTCAATCGCCTCCGGACGTGTGGTTGGTATTGGCCCGGTCGATCCGGCTTTCGAGGCAAAGCGGGTGATTGATGCCCAGGGCCTGGCGGTAGTGCCTGGCCTTATCGACTTGTCTGTCAGGTTGCGTGAGCCGGGTTTTGAGCACCGTGCAACGCTTGAGTCCGAGATGAATGCATCTTTGGCAGGCGGTGTGACCAGCCTGGTCATTCCTCCTGACACTGATCCGGTTCTTGATGAGCCGGGACTGGTTGAAATGTTGAAGCATCGCGCTAAACAGCTTAACCAGGCAAACCTGTATCCATTAGGTGCCATGACGCAGGGCTTGAAGGGCGAAATCATTACTGAAATGGCCGAGTTGACCGAAGCCGGCTGCGTGGCTTTCTCCCAGGCGGTGCATCCGCTGATTGATTACGGCGTGCTGTACAGAACCATGCTGTATGCCAAAACTTTCGACTATACCTTGTGGTTGTATCCCTTTGATGCCTCGTTGTCCAAAGGTGGTGTGGCGGCCAGTGGCGCGTTTGCTTCCCGTACGGGTCTGGCTGGCGTTCCGGTGCAGGCCGAGACCATTGCCTTGCATGTCCTTTTTGAATTGCAAAAAAGTACTGGCGTGCGTTTGCACCTTTGCCGAGTTTCAAGTGCGGCCGGGCTGGATCTGGTGCGCAAGGCCAAGGCAGAAGGCTTGCCAGTAACTTGTGATGTCTCTATCAACCAGATTCATCTGATTGACCAGGATATCGGGTTCTTTGACAGTAACTATCGACTGGATCCACCACTTCGTTCACAGCGTGACCGTGATGCGATTCGTCAGGGCCTGGTGGATGGCACGATTGATGCCATTTGTTCCGACCATACGCCTGTTGATGACGATGGCAAATTACTGCCGTTTTCCGAGGCAGAGCAGGGCGCAACCGGTGTGGAACTGTTGTTCTCGCTGGTTTATAAATGGGCCATTGAAACCAAAACGCCCCTGTTGGATGCGTTGGCCAAAATCACTACCCAACCTGCGGATATTCTGTTGTCCGGTGCCCCGGCCTTGCCACCTTGCGGTCATTTGGAAATTGGTGCGCCTGCCGATCTGGCCCTGGTTGATCTTGATGCTGAATGGGTGGTTAATCGTGAATCGATTTTCAGCCAGAGCTGCCATACCCCATTTTTTGGTTATGAATTGCCAGCCAAGGTCAAAATGACATTGGTGGGTGGACGGGTTGTGTGGGAGTCAGCTTGATTTTTCGTTTTATCCGCTTTGGCATTAGGGCTCCCGCACTGATCCTGTTACTGGCGTTTGGGATATGCACTTCATTCCTGTTGTTTCCATTACTTAAACAGGCAGCGCGCGACAGCATCATCCGGTACTGGTCGTGCTGCCTGATGAAGGTTTGTGGCGTGCGGGTTATTGTTGAAGGGCAGCCCATCCTGAAAGGTGCAGTTATGTGGGTGGCCAACCATGTTTCATGGATTGATATTTTCATCCTGAACTGTTGCCGTAGCACCTCGTTCATTGCCAAAAGTGAAATCAGGAAATGGCCGGTGATTGGCTGGTTGGTGGCCTCGGTCGGTACAATCTTCATCGAACGAGGCCAGCGTCATGCCATTTCCCGGGTAAGCAAGTCAATCCTTGAGCTTTTCCGGCATGATGCTTGCGTTGGCTTATTTCCCGAAGGAACAACCTCGGATGGGCTGGACATGCGCTCTTTGCATACCAGCCTGTTCGAACCACCGCTTAGGGCGATGGTACCCATTCAGCCGGTGGCGCTCGTGTTCATGCAGCATGGCAAGCGAAGTGGTGCCATGGCGTTTGTGGGTGAGCAAACCCTGGTCAATAATATTTGGCATTTACTCAGTTCGCGGGATGTTCTGGTTTATATCCGCTTTCTTGAGCCGCTTAATCAGGCGGGCGAGCCGGTAGAGGCTACCCGTACGGAAATTGCCGCTACCATTCGTACGTCAATCATTCATGAGCTGAAAAAAGAGCTGTCCTGACGCATTGCAGTAAAACAATAAAAAACCACTATACCGGTTAAGCCGGAATAGTGGTTTTTTTATGATGTAGGCGGATGATTGCAAAATCAGTTTTTAGCAGCAATCTGTATCAGCTTTCTGTCGCTCAGCCGAATGGCGCTTAACTTGCCGCCCCACACGTAGCCGGTATCCAGGGCAATCAGGTGCTCACGCAGCAGCAGTCCCAGGGTGGACCAATGGCCAAAAATAATGTTGTCTTCAACCGTTTTGCGACCAGGTACCTCGAACCAGGGGATCAGGCCTTTGTCGCTGCCAGGCGCTTCTTTGGAGGCAAAATCCATATGGCCTTTTGTGGTACATAAGCGGATCCGGGTCAAGGCGTTGATAATGACCCGTAGGCGTTTTGAGCCTTCAAGCGATTCCTTCCATTGCGATGGTTCATTGCCGTACATGAATTGCAGGTTTTTCTTCCAGTCGCGTGAGCGCAAGGATTCGGCTGCTTCGTTGGCCAATCGCAAGGTAGTGGCTAGGTCCCATTTGGCCATGACGCCTGCATGCACCATCAGGTGCTCGTGGTCGTAATGGGCCAGCGGCCGGTGCCTGAGCCAGTTGATCAAGTCTCTCGCATCATTGGCGTTCAGGATATCGTTGATGGTGTCTGATTTGTTTTGTCGCCGGATACCCGCGTAAACGGCCAGCAAATGCAGGTCATGGTTGCCCAGGATGCATACGGCCCGGTCACCCAGTTCAATCAGGCGCCTTAGCGTGCGCAAGGATTCTGGTCCGCGGTTGGTCAGGTCGCCGGCAAACCATAATTCGCAGTTGGGGTCCTCTTTTATATCGGGGTGTTCAAGCAGTGCATCAAGGGCCGAGCAGCAGCCTTGCAAGTCGCCGATAGCCCAAATGTTTTTGTCCATAAATTAACCTTGTTATTTTGTTTTTTTCTTGCCAGTTCCGCTTGTATGGTTTTTGGTGGTTCGCTTGGCTTCCATAAAGTATAAAGCCATCAAAGCGATGGCCAAGCCAAGGATATTGGGCGCCAGCGCGGTTGTCCAGGCTGGCAGGTTGTTTAACATGCCCAGGTTGAGTGACAGTTGGTTGAACATGAAAAAGCCCACACCGAGCAAAATGCCCATGAATACTTTTGCGCCAACACCACCGCTGCGGGTTTGAATGAAACTGATGGGCGCGGCTATCGTCATCATGACCAGCAAGGTGAAAGGATAACTGCCTTTACGCCATAACGCGACAAATTGCCGGCTGGTTTGCAAATTATTTTCATCCAGGTAGGTAATGTAATCAAGCAGGGAAACCACAGACATCTTCTCCGGTTGCAATTCGCCGGCCAGAAGGCGGTCTGGCGTCAGGGTGGTTTCCAGGGTCAAGGAGGGGATAAACACAATTTTTGCCACCGCCTTGACCGGATCATTGGGATTAGCCAGGGCTTCTTCGGCCTTGACCGTGCTTTGGGTTTGTGAAACATCGTTCAGGGTCAGGAGGTTGTCCTTGAAAAAACCTTTTGGTGCCTGAGAGAAATGCAGGAATTGTCCGCTTGTTTTGTCATATGTGATGATGCGGATATCCTGGACGTTGCCATTGTCTTGCATTGCACCAATATTGATGACCCGGGCATTGCCCTGGGGATCGGGTTCGCGGAACCAGTAACCACTGCTCATGCGTCCGCCCTTGGCCTTGCCCAGGAGTTTAAGGCTCAGCTCGCTGGTTTTGACTTCTGCGGCAGGGGCAAGAAATTCTGACAACACCAGGGCACCGCCCATGATGGGAATGCAAATAATCCAAAGCATGAGGAGCAGCTTGGCACTGCTGACACCGGACACCCGCAAAATAACCAGTTCATTGCGTTGTGCAAGGCTGGCTAGGGCCATGGTTGCCCCGATCAGCAGCCCGATAGGCAGCAAATCATAAAGCCGTGTAGGTATTTGCAGGGCTTCCAGGTAGAGCAGGGACAACAGGGAAAAATTGTCGTTGATTTTATCCAGCTCGTCGATCAGGGAAAAAAAAGTAAACAGGCCAAGCAACACTAGCAGGACAGCGGTAGTGGCTCGGTATATTTCACTGGCAAGATAACGACGGGCAGTATGCATGTAAGCAGGGGTAAAGAAAATTATGGATAAATTATAAGGAGTTGCTTTGATCCTGAGGGTTCGTATCGTAAGCAACTGGCTTGAATTGTAACTTTTAAATGGGTGGCCAGTGCATCCTGTATGCAAGCAAGCGTTAATTTTTGCCAATGACCGGTTATGGCGTGTCGGGAATTTGTGCCGACTTCATTCTTGCCTGTATGGTTCGGGTACGTGATTGCACATAGCGGCTGCCGATGTTTGCACCGTAGACCCTGGGATTCGGTAACAGAACTGCCAGTTGGGCCGCCTGTTTTTGGCTAAGCTTGTTGGCATTGGTTTTGTAATAATGCTGGCTGGCCGCCTGTGCGCCGAAAATGCCGGTGCCCCATTCGGCCAGGTTCAGGTACAGTTCCAGAATGCGTTCTTTGGACATGACCGTTTCTAGCATGAAGGTAATAATCAGTTCTTGCCCTTTCCTGAGATAACTGCGGTCATTGGACAAAAACAGGTTTTTTGCCAGCTGCTGTGAAATCGTAGAGCCACCACGGATTTTATTCCTGCCTTTGTCGCTTTGGGCTGTGTTGTAGCGCCAGGCTTGCCGGATGGCATCCCATTCAATTCCTTGGTGAGCGACGAAATTGGCATCTTCCGAGGCAATCACCGCTTTTTTCAGGTTGCTGCTGATTTGCGCGTAATCCACCCATTCATGGCGAATCGGTACGGGCGGGTTTTGCCTGGCAAGGATTGCTTGCTGCTGGTTCATGATGGCGCTGCTCCATGGGTTGAAGATGCTATACCAGCAAACCCACAGGAATAACCAAAGCTGATAAAGAAGCACCAGGCCCAACAGGGTGCCTGCCAGCTGCAACAGCGTCCTGGCAACGGATTGTTGCCGGACTGTTTGCGGGTATTGCCGTAAGCCCGCCAGCAGGGACTGAAGCCAGGGCAGTGCAGACATTAGCCCGCCAGCAGTTCTTGGCGCAAGGCTTCTAGAACCGGAGCCGGATTGATGCGGACCTGATTCCAGATGAAGAAGCTTTCCGCACCCTGGTAAACCAGCATCCCCAGACCATCTGAAGTGAGGGTAGCGCCATCTTGGCGGGCCTGCTGCAGGAAGGGCGTGTCGTTTTCGGGTGTGTAAACCATGTCGTAGGCCAGGCTGTTGTTGGTAAACAGGCCAGTAGGCAGCGGCAGGGCATTTTGCTGCAGGCTGCTGGACGTGGCGTTGATCACGAGATCCCATTGGCCCTGGATTTGCTCAAAACCACCGGCTGACAAGACACCTGCGTATTGGGGCAGGTCCGTCAGGCATTGCTGAACCAGTTCGCTGGCTTTGGTGGCGGTACGGTTAACAATAAGCAATTGGCGGCAGCCGGTTTCAAGCAGTGGCAAGATAACGCCCCGGGCTGCACCACCCGCACCCAGCAACAGGATTTTTTTATTTTCAAGGCTGATGCCCTGGCGCTGGATATCATTGACCATACCGATGCCATCGGTATTGCAGCCGTGCAAATGACCACTTTTCATCCAGAGTGTATTGACCGAACCGGCCAGGCGGGCACGCGGGGACAAATTGGCCTTTGCCAGTTCATAAGCCTGCAGCTTGAAGGGAACGGTAATGTTCAGGCCTTTGCCGCCCTGTTCAAAGAAAGTTTTTACGGCGATTTCAAACCCGTCAAGCGGTACCAGTATTTTTTCATAGTGAATGTTCAGGCCGGCCTGCTTGGCAAACAGAGCGTGCAAGCGCGGCGAGTAACTGTGCTTGATGGGGTTGCCCATGACGGCGAAATTCAGGGGTGTGTTCATGACTGGCTGGCCTCTGTTGCATGGGGTTCGGATTCGGCTTGCTCAACTTGTCCAACATACTGGCAATCCAGGGTCAGCTCAAGCAGGTTGTTACCCATTAAATCGATTTCAACTATCGTGCCGCGTTCCAGTTCGGGCATGCCATTGATTTCGGTCACAAAGGGGGCATTGTTGAAGCGTACCAGGTTGTCGCGCAATACCGTGGCCTCAACGCGGGTAATTTGCTGCTGTTCAAACCAGCGCAGGCACCAGAAGCGTTCAAGACGGCTCTGGAATTCGCTCCACAGTGTGTATTGGGATTCGAAGGCACCGATAATCGCATACAGGTCGGCATCTTTGGGCTTGAAGGGGGCGACCAGGCGGGCCGAGACACCATGCTGGGCGGCAGCGATGATTTGGCTTTGGTTGATCAGGTCGACATAGCGCCTGAGCGGAGAAGTGCACCATGCATAATAGGGCACGCCAATGGTTTCATGGGGCAGGGCGTGGGTGGACATGCGCGTGCGACCGGCTTGCTGCGACCTGAAAATACCAGGCAGGCCCGTGTTGTTCAGGAAACCTGCCCATTGGGTATTGGCCAGCAGCATGTATTCGGCAACGATCAGGTCTAGCGGGGCATCGCGACGACGGGGTGCCAGGTTGATCACTGAATCGGGATTGTCCGCCGGGCCATCCAGCACAAAGGTATATTCAACCCGGTTATTGTTTTCGGGTTTGCCGCGGATCACTTCCCGTGCCGCTTTCAGGTGTTGCCCCAATTTCCACAGAGGCCTGAACAGGAAGGGGTAAGGCATGGGCAGGCTTTCGTTTTCCAGTGCTTCGACGGTGATCAGGGGGTCGATCAGGTTGGTGCGTAGATTTTCCTGCACGCAGACCTTTTCAAGCCGGGTTTCCGAGGCAAGTATTTCACCGGTATCAATATTGGCCCTGATATATAAGGAGACGGCCGGTGTGGGCTTGCCCGCAACCAGCGAAAACGTGTTGATGACGGATTCCGGCTGCATCGGGATCTTGTCACCGGGCATGTAGACGGTGGACATCCGGTCGCGGGCCATTTTGTCCAGTTCCGAATCGCGCTCAACCATCAGGGCGGGGGCGGCAATATGAATGCCAATCCGATATACGCTACCGCTTTCCTGATGTACCGAGAAGGCGTCGTCTATCTCGGTGGTGAACAGATCGTCAACGGAATAAGGTTCTACATCGGCCAGCGGTAAATCGGGCAGGTCGGGCAGCGTAATATCCTTGAACTGTGTGCCTTTGGGAAAGTTCAGGCCCAGGAATTTCTCACGATGTATGGCCAGCGGGTGCGGATAAACCTGAAGCCTTAGCAAGAGCTGTTCAACGGTTTCTCCGGTTTCTGCCAAGGCCTGGCTAAAGGCTTTCCATTCAAATGTGTTTTTATCCGGTTTGGCCAGGAACGTGTGAATGACAGGCTTGAAGGCCTCTGGCACGATGCCTTGCTTGAGTGCTTCAATCCAGGCGGCCTGCTGCTCGGCCTGTTTTTGTTTTTTCTCAACGGCCGCCAAGGCCGCTTTTAAAATGTCAGGGGGTGCCGGACGGTACTGGCCCTTGCCTTTGCGATGAAAATACACCGGCGCGCCATGCAGGCGCAGCAAGAGGGCGGTTTTTTCCAGCACGCTGGGTTCATGTCCGAAGTAGTCCCGTGCCAGTTCCTCTACCTGGAATTCTGCTTGGGGGGCACACTCCCACAGGAATTCAAGGTCGATGTCTTCGGCCAATTGCTGGGCATCTTCCAGCAAAGTGACTGGATTTTGATTATCGAAAAAGAAAATCGTGTTGTTGCGTTTTATTTTGCTTCTTTTCCCGGAGGCCGATTCCACTTGCAAGGAGGTGTCGGCTTCAGACAGGATTTTTTCCGCTTTAAATTGACCGTTGTCTTCAAAAACCACGTACATTGAGTTTTGTTCCTAATTGTTTAAGGCAAAGTCCAGGACCTGGGGAATATATTTTTCAAAATCTGAAAAACCGTGGTCCCCACCGGGAATAATTAATTGTTTTGCGCCAAGATAGCGATTTTGCATTTCCTGCCAGTCCAGCACTTCGTCAGCCATGCGGGCCAGCAGGAAAAATTTTTCCGGATGCCTGATTTCCGGTACGAACAGATTGGCCAGCTCCCTGATATGCGCCGCTTTCAGTTCGAAGGGTTCATCGCTATGAAAGCACGTCATGGGGCCAAGTTGGGTGGACAGGTCTCGCGAGGCATAAATACATGGGTTGACAAGGACTGCCTTGCAATCAAGTTCGTTGGCCAGCCAGGTTGCATAGTATCCGCCCAGTGATGAACCAATCACGGTAAGCTGGTGAATGTCCTGGCCCTCGCTGAGCTGGCGAGCGGTGGCCAGGGCCAGTTCAATGGCCTGTTTGGGCGAAACCGGCAGGTCCGGGCCAGCGAAGGCATGGCTTAACCCCCGGCTGGCCATTGCCTGTTGCATGAGCTGTGATTTGGCCGATAAAGACGAAGATCGAAAACCATGTAAATACAGAATCATATGAAAAAAGGCGGCAAAGTGATCAGGTAAATTTTTGTTGCAGGGCGGCAATCAGTTTATCGTGAAATCCGCCAAAGCCGCCATTGCTCATGATGAGAATATGGTCGCCTGGTTGTGCCTGTTGCATGACTGCAGTCGTCAAATCCTCAAGATTCTCGTGGGCGCTGGCCCGTTCCTGCATGCCGGCAAAAACGGTTTTGGGATCCCAGCCCAAGGCATGTTTGCCTTCTTTGGCACCAAAGCAGAAAACAAGGTCGGCTTGCGCCAGTGACTCGGGCAGGCGGGCTGCCATGGTACCCAGTTTCATGGTGTTGGAGCGGGGTTCAAGCACGGCCAGAATGCGTTGTTGGCCAACCTGGTTACGCAGGCCTGCCAGCGTGGTTTCGATGGCGGTGGGATGATGGGCAAAATCGTCATACACATGGATATCATGGACGTTTGCCCGCAGCTCCATGCGCCGGCGGATGCCCTGGAAACAGTTCAAGGCAAGGGCAGACTGTTCTGCGGAAATGCCGATATGATGGGCGGCGGCAATGGCAGCCAGGGCATTGTTCATGTTATGAATGCCATTGTGTTGCCAGTTGATGTGAGCCACAACCTGGTTCTGGTAAATAATGTCAAAACGGGTGCCGGCGGCATCATGATTGGCATATTGCCAATGGGCGCCGGGACCAAAGGTGTCGGTGCCAGACCAGCAACCCCGAGCCAGTACCCGTTGCAGGGCTTCATCTTGGGCAGGATAAATAATGCGGCCCGAGCCTGGAACCGTACGCACCAGGTGATGAAATTGGGTTTCAATCGCAGCCAGGTCGGGGAAAATGTCGGCGTGGTCAAATTCCAGGTTGTTCAGGACGGCGGTACGGGAGTGGTAATGAACAAATTTCGAGCGTTTGTCGAAAAAGGCAGTGTCATATTCATCGGCCTCAATCACAAAATACTTGTTTTCAGGATTGAAGCGGGCAGATACCTGCAGATCGTGGGCAATGCCGCCAATCAGGAAGTTGGGTTTCAGGCCGGTGTGTTCAAGAATCCATGCGAGCATGGAGCTGGTGGTGGTTTTGCCATGGGTGCCGGCGACGGAAAGCACGTGTTGTGACTGAAGCACATGGTCGCCCAGCCATTGGGGGCCCGAGATATAAGGCTTGCCTTGCTCCAGAATGGCTTCCATGAGCGGATTGCCTCGGGAAATTACGTTCCCGACGATGAACAGGTCGGGATTCAGTTCCGTCTGGCTGGCATCGAAACCTTCGATCAGTTCAATGCCCTGTTCTTGCAACTGGGTGCTCATGGGCGGATAAACGCCTGCATCACAACCGGTCACTTTGTGACCTGCCGAGCGGGCAATCAGGGCAAGACCGCCCATGAATGTACCGCAAATACCTAGAATATGAATATGCATAAAACTCTCCTGCCGGTATTTTAAGTGTTTTCTGCCGCTAATCTTGCCGAAAAAACGCTGAAAAGATTAAAAGATGATTTGGCTCATGGAGCCGGACGGCGATCTGTGTTAAAAACAGTCATTGTTTTAAAAGCGGAATTTCAATGAAACGTAGAAACATGCTAAAAATGGCAGGCGGTTTCCTGCTGTTATTGCCAGCTGTCAGGGCCATGGCGTTGCAGGCCGGCAGCTCTTCTGAAATTGACGATGTGTCAGCAGAGGCCTTGGCCAATCTGTTTGACCTTTCCGTTCCTGACATGACCGGGCAGGCACATACCGTTCGGGAATATACCGAAAAGCCGCTGGTGCTTAATTTCTGGGCCACCTGGTGCCCGCCTTGCGTCAAGGAAATGCCCGATCTTGAGGCCTTGCACCAGGCTTATCCGGATGTCAATTTTGTGGGCTTTGCCGCTGACACCGAACGCAACATGCGCAAATTCGAAGAAAAAGTCAAAGTTTCCTATCCCCTGCTGGTCGCCGGCATGGGTAGCATTAGCCTAATGAAAAAGCTCGGTAACAAATCGGGTGGTTTGCCGTTTACCCTGATCTTTGAAGCCGGTGGCAAACTCAGGTACAAAATTCTTGGCCAGATTAAAAAAGATGAGCTTGAACAAATACTTAAAACACTTTCAAGCTGATTTCGAATATGCAAGAATATGATAATTTAATAGACAAAAGCAAGAATTTAACGTTAAATACGAGTTTATTTGTTTGTATAATATGTTAAATGACTCGAAACTTGCTTATTATTAACGGGCCCAACCTTAATTTGCTTGGTACACGAGAGCCTGAAATTTATGGCAGTCTCACCTTGGTTGATATCAACCGTGAACTGGCAGAAACGGCCGCCAGCTTGGGCGTGCGCTGCGAATTTTACCAAAGCAACCATGAAGGTGGTCTCGTCGATCGCATTCAGCAGGCCATGGGCAATATCGATTTCATTATTATCAATGCCGGTGCCTATACCCATACCAGTGTAGCCATTCGCGATGCCTTGGCCGGAGTCAATATTCCGTTCATCGAAGTGCATATTTCAAATGTGCACCAGCGCGAAGCATTTCGTCACAATTCTTACCTGTCAGACAAGGCTGTCGCAGTCATTTGCGGCCTGGGGGCTTACGGGTACACGGCAGCCATGTATTATGCGGCAAAACATTATTTAAAATGACGTTTGCGTTTATCATTGCAAACCGACTTAACTAAACACCTCCAACCGGAAATTGTTATGGATCTTAGAAAACTAAAAACCCTTATCGACCTTGTTGCCGAGTCAGGAATCGCTGAATTGGAAATTACAGAAGGCGAAGGTAAAGTTCGTATCGTCAAATTCTCGCAAGTGCAACCCGTTGCACCCGTTGCTGCGCCAGGTGCAGCCGTGGCTGTCGCACCTGTTGCCGCCGCACCTGCCGCAGCGCCTGCAGCCAGTGCCGAACCGGTCATTACCGGCCACATCGTCAAGGCACCTATGGTGGGCACTTTCTACCGTGCACCCAATCCGAAT
Organism: Advenella sp. RU8; assembly: GCF_048381675.1. NCBI lineage: Bacteria > Pseudomonadati > Pseudomonadota > Betaproteobacteria > Burkholderiales > Alcaligenaceae > Advenella > Advenella sp. RU8. The sequence continues at coordinate 76,500 of NZ_JBLWIS010000010.1, read as the reverse complement.
GCACCCGCTTTCGTTGAAGTGGGCGCCAGCGTGAAAGAAGGCGATTCACTGTGCATTATCGAAGCAATGAAGCTGCTGAATGAAATTGAAGCGGACAAAACCGGCGTTATCAAGGAAATTCTGGTTGAAAACGGCGAACCTGTTGAATTTGGCCAACCTCTCTTCGTGATTGCCTGATATGTTTGAAAAAATTCTTATTGCGAATCGTGGTGAAATTGCACTGCGAATCCAGCGGGCATGCCGGGAACTGGGAATCAAAACCGTTGTCGTGCATTCCGAAGCTGATCGCGATGCAAAATACGTGCGGCTGGCTGATGAGTCTGTCTGCATCGGTCCTGCATCGCCCCAGCAAAGCTATCTTCATATGCCGGCCATTATTTCAGCCGCCGAAGTCACCGATGCTGAAGCCATTCATCCCGGTTACGGTTTTTTAGCTGAAAACGCCGATTTTGCCCAGCGTGTCGAGCGCAGCGGTTTTGTTTTTATTGGCCCGCGTCCTGAAACCATTCGCATGATGGGAGACAAGGTCAGCGCCAAAAAAGCCATGATTGAAGCGGGTGTGCCGGTTGTTCCCGGCTCTGAAGGTGCCTTGCCTGACGACAATGAATACGTGTTGAAAACGGCCCGTGAAATTGGCTATCCGGTTATCATCAAGGCTGCCGGTGGTGGTGGCGGTCGTGGCATGCGGGTTGTCCATACCGAAGCCGCGCTGTTGACGGCTGTGCAAATGACCAAGGCCGAAGCCCAGGCAGCTTTCAATAACCCTGAAGTCTATATGGAAAAGTATCTCGAGAACCCAAGGCATATCGAGATCCAGGTATTGGCTGATGGCCACAAGGAAGCGATTTGGCTGGGAGAGCGTGATTGCTCCATGCAGCGCCGTCACCAGAAAGTCATTGAAGAGGCACCGGCACCTGGCATTCCCCGCAAGCTGATTGAAAAAATCGGTGAGCGCTGCGCTGATGCCTGCCGTCGCATTTCATACCGTGGTGCAGGTACGTTCGAATTCCTCTATGAAAACGGTGAGTTCTATTTCATTGAAATGAATACCCGTATTCAGGTTGAGCATACCGTTACCGAGTGTATTACCGGTATTGATCTGGTCCAGCAGCAAATTTTCATTGCCGCCGGCGAACCGTTCAAGCTGAAACAAAAGGATATCCAGTTCAGGGGCCATGCGCTTGAATGCCGTATCAACGCCGAAGATCCTTACTCGTTCATGCCAAGCCCTGGCCTGATTACCAGCTGGCATACACCGGGTGGTCCTGGCGTAAGGCTTGATTCCCACGTGTTTACCGGTTACAAAGTGCCGCCAAACTACGACTCCATGATTGCCAAGTTAATCACTTTTGGCGATACACGGGATCAGGCAATTGCCCGCATGAAAATTGCGTTGTCTGAAATGGCGGTAGAGGGTATTCAAACCAATATCCCGTTGCATCGTGATCTTATGTCCGATACCAATTTTGCTGACGGTGGAACCAGTATTCACTATCTGGAACACAAGTTAAGCGAACGTGGTAAAGCATAAGTTTGCAATGTTTCGAACAAATAGGCCGAGATTATTCTCGGCTTAATTCATAATAAGGAAAAATGATGCGTGAGCTGGTGCTGATGTGTGCCGAAAATGACGCTGAGCAACTGTCGGATCTGTTGCTTGAAGAGGGTGTTTTGTCGGTTTCGGTTGAAGATGCCGATCGCGATACGGATATTGAACAGCCTTTGTTTGGCGAACCGGGTACCGAACCGGAAGTGCAGGCCTGGAAACATAACAGGGTGGTGGCACTGTTGCCTGATGACATTGAACCCGAGGCCCTTCTGGCGCAATTGCAGGCGCAAACCGGGGTGGATTACACCGCTAACAGCCTGTTGCGTGAAGTGGCCGATGAGGACTGGGTAAGGCTGACACAATCACAGTTTGATCCGATCCAGATTGCGGGCCGGATCTGGATTGTACCCAGCTGGCACAAGGATAATCCCATCGTGCCACAAGGGTCGCCCGAAAATGGCCAGCAAAACATTCTGGTCGAGCTTGATCCTGGCCTGGCTTTTGGCACCGGCAGCCATCCCACCACCCGTCTTTGCACCGAATGGCTTGAGGCTTGCCTGCCCGCCAATGTGCAGGTCCTGGATTATGGTTGTGGCTCAGGCATTTTAGCTATTGTGGCCAAAAAGCTGGGTGCGGCACAGGTTGTTGGTGTCGATATTGATGAACAGGCAGTTCAGTCAGCCCATTACAATGCGCAGGCCAATGATGTTGAAATTGACGTTTGCCTGCCTGATGGATTGGCAGCGGGTACTTTTGACGTGGTAGTGGCCAATATTCTGTCAAACCCGCTGAAAGTACTGGCACCCATGTTGGCTGGCCGGGTTGCACCTGGTGGTCACCTGGTTCTGTCTGGTGTGTTGGAGCGCCAGGCCGATGAAGTGGCACAGGCTTATGCACCCTGGATTAAAATGAGTGTTTGGCGCAGCCATGAGGGTTGGGTTTGCCTACATGGCCAGCGGGCATAAACACAAGGAATCACTCCGATGAGAACCCGTTGCACGAAATGTGAAACCATTTTCAACGTTACCGAAGAACAGCTTGCCTTGCGGGATGGCCTGGTTCGTTGCGGCATTTGCAAGAATGTTTTTAATGGCCAGGAAGCCCTGCTGCCTGAAGAGGTGGATGACTTTCCGGTTCTTGAGCATGAACAAGCGGTATGGCCTGAAGAACCGGTCGTTGCGGGGCATGAAGTTAGCAATATTTATCCTGAAAATAATCGGGAAACCAGGAAACCGGATCTGGCGGAACAGCCTGAGCCATCCGTGTTGCAAGATGAGCCCGATTTTCATATGAGTCATGATGCTGGCATTTACGGCAACGAGTCAAAAGAGCCCCGTTTAGGTGGCCAATCCTGGCAAGATGAACCTGAGCCCATTATTCTTCATAACGAGCCGTCCGGGATTTATGATCATGAACCCCTGAGGATGGATGTCGATGACACGGAAAATTATGTGGCCGACAGTTATCAGCCGCGTAATACCAGTATCTTCTGGATTCTGGGCATTTTCCTGGGGATCATTGCGCTGATTGGGCAAGGCCTGGTGGTGTATCGTAACCAGCTGGTTAACATTGCGCCTTCCCTGCGTCCAACCCTGCAGCATATTTGCCAGGTGACTGGTTGTGAACTGGGCTCGGATAAAAACCTGGCCAGCCTGCAACTTAAAAACTGGGTTCTCAAGCCTGATTTGGCTGCCAAACCCCAGGAAGGGGTGACCGCCTTGCGTTTGCAATTTACCCTGCGCAATAACGATGCCAGGGCACAAGTCTGGCCTTTGCTGGTCATCCATTTAAAGAACCAGCAGGGGCTGATTGAAATTACCAAAATCCTTGAGCCCCAAGAATATGTGCAAGCCAACCTGCTTGGGCAGAAATTCCAGCCGGGTACCGAGGTCTTCATTAATGTGCCGCTTGCCGTTTTCAATGTGGCTGTGTCCGGTTTCGAACTTAGTTTAGTTTATCCATAAGGTTTAATTGTCATGAGTAATGCAGTACTGGTATGCGGTTCTGTCGCGTTTGATACCATTACCCTGTTTGAGGGACGTTTCAAGGATCATATTCTTGCCGAACATATAAAATCGCTCAGCGTCTCTTTCTTTGTGCCAACCATGCGCAAAGAGTATGGCGGTTGCGCGGGAAATATTGCCTATAACCTGCGCATGCTGGGTGGCAACCCGGTGCCGGTTGCTACAGTGGGCAAGGATGCTGCAGAGTATTTGCAGCGCATGCGTGACATGGGTATTGATACGCGTGCCATCAAGGTTTTGCCTGATGCCTTTACGCCCCAGTGCCATATCACGACAGACCTCGATGGTAACCAGATTGCCGCGTTTCATCCCGGTGCCATGATGCAGTCGGCAGACAACGACATCAGTCAGGAAAAGGCGGTGTGGGGGATTGTGGCACCCGACTCAAAAGATGGCATGTTTGCCCATGCTGAAAATCTGAACAAAGCCGGCATTCCATTTATTTTTGACTTGGGTCAGGCCATGCCGCTTTTCGAAAAGGCAGATCTTGAACGTATGCTGGGCCTTGCCCATGTGCTTACTGTCAATGATTATGAAGCATCGGTAATTGAGCAACGCATGGGAAAAACCATGGCGCAAATTGCCGAGCACCTTGAAGCAGTGGTGGTTACCCGTGGTGCCGAAGGTTCGGATCTGTATCATGATGGCAGCCAGATCGCCATACCGCCGGTAAAAGCGGAAGCCGTCACCGATCCTACCGGTTGTGGTGATTCACATCGTGCAGGCTTGCTGTATGGCTTGTCGCAGGGCTGGGGTTGGGAAGATTGCTGCCGTCTGGGCAGTTTGATGGGGGCCATCAAGATTGCTTCGCAAGGCCCCCAGAATCACTTTTTAAGCCGTGAAGAAATTTCTTCACGTTTCATTAGTGCATTTGGCACGGCATTGCCGGCCTTGTAACGCTACCCGAACATCAGGTGCTGTAAAACAATTTGCAGCACCTGGGTAATCAGTATCAGCACCAGCGGAGAAAAATCAAAAGCGCCGGTGCTGGGCAGCAACCGCCGGATCGGACTCAGCATTGGGTCTAGCAGGGCCCTTAGCAACGGCATGATGGGTGAAGCGGGGCTGACCCACGATAATATTGCCTGTAAAATACACAGCCATAAAACCAATGTAAGTGCCCATTTGATGGTCATGAAAAGACCAACCAGGGGCAGGGTTGCCAGCGTTGTCTGGATGTAGACATTGGCCGGTGTGAGCGAAAAAACCAGGAAAACATGCAACATTGAACAAACCCATGCAAGCACAAGGCTGGTCCAGTCTATTTTGTTGCTGGTCGGGATTATTTTGCGAACAGGCTGAACCAGCCAGTCGGTTGCTTTATAAACAATCATGACATAAGGATTGAAGGGGTGAACCCTGGTCCAGAACACCCAAGCCCTGACTAATAGGGCAGAAACAAACAGGGAAAAGAAGGTCCCGAGTAAAAAACTAAGTATTGAATTGATCATATAAAAATAAAAACCGAAAAAAAACCGTCTAAGTGTTTAATTTAGACGGCTTTTGCAATTACTTCAACCTATTATGGGCGATTGCCGGTTGGGAATGGCCAGGATGAGTTGCTATTGCTGCCTGTTTTGGCGGCAGCGTCGGCGGTTTTTTTGCTGGCAGCTGTTTTTTTCACTGCCGCTTTTTTGGCGGCGGGTGCTTTTTTGGCTGCGGCAGTTTTGGTGCCTGTTTTGGCAGCTGTTTTGGCGCTTGCTTTGGGCGCGACGGCAGCTTCTGTCTCTGGGATTTCAGCGGCAACGGTTTTTTTCGCTGGTGCGGCTTTAGCAGCGGTTGCTGCTTTTTTTGCCGGTGCTTTTGTGGCGCTTGCCGCTTTCTTGGCAGGTGCTGCTTTAGTAGCCGTTACTGCTTTTTTGGCGGGCGCTGCCTTTTTGGCTGCTACTGCTTTTTTTGCCGGTGCAGCTTTGCTTGCTGTTGCTGCTTTAGTGGCTGTTGCTGTTTTTTTTGCGGGTGCCGCTTTCTTGGCGGGTGCGGCTTTAGTGGCAGCTACTGCTTTTTTAGCGGGTGCCGCTTTAGTGGCTGCAGGTGTTTTTGTGGCAGGTGCCGCTTTTTTAGCGACGGCTGTTTTCTTCACTGCTGCGGTTTTTGTAGCGGTGGTTTTTTTTGCTGCCACTGTCTTTGTGGCGGGGGCAGCTTTTTTAGCGGCTGCTTTTTTGGCAGGAGCGGCTGTTTTACTAACAGGTTTTGCAACGGTTTTTTTAGCAGCGACTTTCTTGACGACTGTTTTGGTCACGGCTGGGGTTTCAGCTGCAACGGTTTTTTTAACGGCGGTAGCTTTTTTGGCTACCGTTTTGGTTGCAGCGGTTTTGGCTGCAGGTTTCTTGACTGCTTTTTTGGCTGCTGTTGCCATGGCAATACTCCTTGGAAAAGGGTCCGGATATGAAAAAAATTAAATACATCTGTACAGATATAATTTCAAGGTCAAAGTATAAATCCGGCAACGGATAACTCTACTTCCTTTGTAGCACCATTTGATATATTCCCCGCATTCAGTGCGGAACATTTCAAATGGTTATAACGACAAATTATTTTATTTACCGTTATAACCGCAAGGGTAACTCATTACGCCATTTAACGCACGAAATACTTTTGAAATAATGACCAAAGGAAATGAAATAATTGTTATCAATATTAAGACCTTAGCGGTTAATCAAATCGTCAAAAACAATTTTAAAAGGCAGAAAAACAGGATTGACTGTCTTGGTGGTGGGCGTAAAAAAATGGCAAGCCTTGTTTTGGCCAAATGAATCAAGCGTGAAAAACCGGTTTTTTTTATGGCATAACGCTTGCCCTGCAAACCGGTGCTTTTGTGAAAGCATTGAAAATAAAGGCTTATGGCTTGCTTGAAGGTTTTTTTGTGGTTTTTTGCAATGCGCAAACATCGTTCCGCAAGTGCCAAATGTCATTGGCCCGGCCGCTGGTTGCCGAAAGGTTTTGGTGGGTATCAGGCGTCCTGTTTTTTTCGTTTTGGGGAAGAAAAAAATTCTGCCTTTTGTTTGAAGCATAAAAAAACGATTGGCGAAAAACCAACAAAACCGGTTTGGCATTTGACTGGATGTATAAAAAAACCGCGTTGCCCAAAGTCGTGCACAGAGGGTTCTGTGACTTTGGGTGAATGCGGTTTTTTTACCGGCTATTGGCCTGTGAGAACGCTATATGGCGTTTTGCAGGCGTTCAAGAACGGTGCTCTTGCCAATGATGGCCAGTACGGCGCCAATTGATGGCGTTTGTTTCTGGCCGGTTACGGCTAGGCGCAGGGGGATGCCCAGCATAGGCATTTTGATGCCATGCGTGTTTAAGGTTTCCTTGATCAGGGCATCCAGGGCTTCGGTTGTCCAGCTTTCCAGCTTGCCTGCATTTTGGGCAAAGTCGGCCAAAATGCGTTTGGCATCTTCAGTCATGAACTGGGTTTGCAGTTCTTCGGAAGCGGGCTGGAAGGGGGCGCAGAACAGCATGGCGCTGTCAGCCAGTTGCTCAAGTGTTTCGGCACGATCCTTGAACAGGTTCAGGACGGCTGTCATGTCCAGGTTTTGTGTTTGGCCGCCGCGGGCATGAATACGCGGCAAGACGTGCTCTAGCAGTTCGCTGTCGCCCAGTGCCTTGATGTAATGCGCATTGACCCAGTTGAGTTTTTTAGGGTCCCATTGGGCGGCGGACTTGGATAGGTTGCGGGTATCAAACCATTCAACCAGTTGTTCACGCGAGAAAATTTCATCATCACCGTGGCTCCAGCCCAGGCGGGCCAGATAGTTGATCATGGCTTCGGGCAGGTAACCCTGCTTGTCATAGTCCATGATGCTGACTGCGCCATGGCGTTTTGACAGTTTCTGGCCATCGGGGCCCAGAATCATGGGGACGTGTCCGTACTCGGGAATGGGAGCGCCCAGGGCTTTCAGGATATTGATCTGGCGCGGTGTGTTGTTGATATGGTCATCACCACGAATGACGTGGCTGATGCGCATGTCCCAGTCATCAACCACCACGCAGAAATTGTAGGTGGGCGTGCCGTCGGGGCGGGCAATGATCAGGTCGTCAAGCTCGGCGTTTTCAATGGTGATGGTGCCCTTGAGCATGTCATCCCAGGAAACGGCGCCTTCGGTAGGGTTTTTGAAACGCACAACCGGTTTGCGGCCTTCGGGAACCGGCGGCAAGGTTTTGCCAGGTTCAGGGCGCCAGGTGCCGTCGTATTTGGGCTTCAGGCCCTTGGCCTTGGCACTTTCACGCATTTGCTCAACTTCTTCAGGCGTGCTGTAGCAATGGTAGGCAGTGCCATCAGCCAGCATTTTGGCGATGACCTCTTTGTGGCGCTCGGCGCGTTGCATCTGATAGAAAGGACCTTCGTCGGCTTCCAGCGACAGCCATTGCATACCGTCAAGAATGGCCTGTACCGCTTCCGGGGTGGAGCGTTCAAGGTCGGTATCTTCGATACGCAACACAAAAGTGCCTTTGTGATGACGGGCAAAAGCCCACGAGAAAAGTGCCGTCCGTGCGCCACCCAAATGGAGATAGCCGGTAGGGGATGGGGCAAAACGGGTTCTAACAGAGGAAGAGGTCATGGATAGTTAAAACAGTTAAGTAATAGTAAAAGAAGAGGCAAGACAGTTTACAATGACTTTGCAGGCTTCAGAAAAACTTCATTTTAACTTAACATTTTTGTGAGTGGACATATGCTGCGTCATCGCCTCGCCTCCATCTTTGAGCCAAGATCGTTAATAGTGATTTCAGATGTCTCTTTGCCGGTCTGCGAATCGGTGCCGGCCTACCTGGTGCGCAACACCACCCTGATGCGATTTGATTCGCCAGAGTCATTTGCACAGCTGGCAGATAAAGAGCAGATTGAAAGTGAAGAAAGAAAAGATCTGGCTGTGTTGTGCGTGCAGCCTGACAGCCTGCAAATGGTTTTGTCATTCCTGGAGCGCAGGCCAGCGCGCGCCATGATTCTGCTGCCGACCATGATTGTTGATGATGACCCCCTTGAGATTCGCCAGTTCGTGCTGGACTGGGCCAGGCGTCATGATTGCCTGTTGCTGGGGCCCCGTGCGTTCGGGATCCAGCGTCCCCACCTGAATTTGAACCTTAGCAAGCATCCAATCCTTTCGCATCAGGGCCGGGTGGCCGTTGTCTCACAATCTAGGTTGCTGCTGATGTCGGTCATGGATTGGGCCAATGATGTAGACCTGGGGTTGTCTGCAGCCATTTCGCTAGGCGAGGTCATTGATGTCGACCTGCCTGAAATTATCGAGTACCTGGCCACCGATACCCGTACCGACAGTATTGCCCTGTATATGGACAAGCTCGGTTCCGGACGCGAACTGGTTAGTGCCATTCGCATGGCCTCCAGCGTTAAGCCGGTGCTGGTTTTACGCGCTGGACGTGCAAGTCCCGAGCTCAAGGGAAATGACGCCGTCTTCGATGCGGCCATCCGACGCGCCGGTGCAGTTCGGGTGGGTTATTTTGTCGAGTTGTTTGCCGCCCTGAAAGCGCTGTCTTATGCCCGTCGTCCCAAAGGCGGGCGAATCGTGGTTTTTGGCAATAGCCGTGGTTCAACGTCCTTGACCTTTGATGCAATGGGTGCCAGCAGCGCCTTGTCCAAGGCATCCTTATCATCAACCACTGTGCGTGACTTGCGACATATTTTGGGAAATGGCGCCATTGTCGGCAATCCGGCCATCAGTTATGCGCCCCTTACCGGTGAGCAGCTTATTGACAGCCTGAAAGTGCTGGTGGATGACGCTGGTGTTGATGCGGTCATGGTCATGCTGGCCCCCGATGAGCTGGTGGACATGCAGAAGCTGGTGGAGCAGCTGGCGGCTTATGCCCGCAAGGCGCTCAAGCCCATTGTGACCAGCATCCTAGGTGAGGCCACTATGCGGCCGTTTCGACGGCTCCTTAACCGTGCCGGCATGCCCGCTTTCAGGACACCGGAAACGGCGCTTGGGGCCATGATGTCGTTATGTGATTATTTCTATAACCAGCAACTGTTGCACCAGCTCAGGATTCCGCAGCCTGATTCCCGGCCTGCCGACATTACGGCTGCCCGCGCCTTGCTGGATACTGCCCTTAAGGAAAACCAAACCACGCTTGAGCCACCGGAAGCCATGCGCTTGCTGGACTGCTTTAATGCCGGGATATCCTGGGATGAAGACGAGCAGGATGAGCAGTTTTCTGTTGAAGACGGGGTGCCTGCGGTGATGATTCAGGTCCAGCGGGATCCCATTTTCGGGCCATGGATACGTTTTGGCGAGGGCGGGCACAAGGTGGTGTTTTCATCTCGCGACAAGGGGCTTGATTTGCCGCCCCTGAATGCTTATCTGGCAGGCCAGCTCATCAAGCGCAGCCGGGTATGGCGCCAGGAACTGGAAACCTACGTAGAGCCGCACATATTCGTGAAACTGCAGCGTATCCTGGAATCGGTTGCTGATCTGGTTAGCGAATTTCCCTGTATTCAAACGCTGGAAATCAATCCGATCATCCTGGGTTACCGTGAAGTCCATGCAAGGGATGTCAGGATCGTGCTTGATGAAGAGGCAGCGGGTGTTTCGCCACGGGAGTCCGGCTATGATCATATGGCGATCTTTCCGTACCCGCATTACCTGATTGAAAACAGGCGTTTTGATGATGACCTGGAATGGGTGTTGAGACCGATCCGCCCAGAAGATGCCGAAGCCTTGCAAGCCTTTATCCGCGGCTTGTCCGAGAAGTCGCGCTACATGCGTTTTGTGTCGATGATGCGTGAATTGACGCCTAAAATGTTAAGCCGTTATACCTATGTAGACTATCATCGTGAACTGGCGCTGGTGGCTACCATTCAGGTGCCTAACGAGGCCAACCGTGGCTTGCCACGGGAAGAAATTATTGGTCTGGCGCACTATCTGCGCAATGCCGATGGCGTGGGGGCCGAGTATGCCCTGGTGATTGGTGATGGTTGGCAAAAGCGCGGCTTGGGCAGGACACTCATGAGCAAGCTGATCCAGGCTGCCCGCAAACAGGACCTGGCTTACATAGAGGGTGTAGTGCTGGCCAACAACAAGCCGATGCTGCATTTAATGACCAGCCTGGGCTTGCAAAATGATCCCGATGAAGAAGACCCTTCAATGCGAAGGGTCTGGATGGCGTTAAATCAGGAAGACTGATCAGGCCATATGGTTCTGGATGAAGGCGGAGATATCCCGTATTTCTTCAAGGCAAACCGAATGCTGCATGGGGTAGGTACACCATTGGAGGTTCCGGTAGCCCAGTTCTTCCAGCTTTGCCTTGCTTTTTAGTGCACGCTCGGGGACAACGACCGGGTCTTGGGTGCCGTGTGCCATGAAAATCGGAATATCAATATTTGCCTGGCTGCGTTCCGCCTCAGTTTTGGCTGCCAGGGGCAGAAAACCTGACAGGCAGATCAGGCCCGCCAGTTTTTTGGGGTGGCGCAGGCCGGTTAACAGGGCCATGGCGCTGCCTTGCGAGAAGCCGGCCAGGAAAATGTTTTCGGTAGGGATGCCGCGTTCATTTTCACGGGCAATCAGGGCTTCAATCGCCAGTTGCGCTTCCCTAAGACCGGGTTCGTCTTCCGGGCCGTTAATACGATCCAGGGAAATAATATCAAACCATGCAGGCATGGCAATGCCATTGTTCAGGGTAACCGGGCGAACAGGGGCATTGGGGAAAACAAAACGAATGCTGGAAGGTTTGGGCAGCCTAAGCTCGGGAACGACCGGGACGAAATCGTTGGCATCGGCACCCAGGCCATGCATCCAGATAATCGCGTGCGTGATGTGATTGCCCGTATTGATTTCAAGGCAATCGAGCAGTACTTGATCTGACATGTTGGTTTATTCCCCGGTTGTTAAAATAGACTTGAGCGCCTGAAACAGGGCACGATAATGTTTTTTTTGTGGTTCCTGGGTTTCTGCCAGGGTATTGTTGGCAGCCTGCTCTTTGCGGGCTGCACGAATAAGCGCCCTGAGCTGCTGGATATCCACCTGGGGATATTCGGAAAGCAGGACCGTTAATTCTTCATCATTGGCAAGCAGGCGGTCACGCAGGGTTTCCAGCCGGTGCATATGGGCAGTGATGGCTTTTGAGCCGTTTTCCCAGACGTCCAGTTGCTCGCGAATGGCATCGGTATCCGCATTGCGCATTAATTTGCCGACATAATGAATTTGGCGGCGCTTGCCTTCCCGGCCGCTAATTTTTTGGGCGGTTTTAATGGCATCTAGCAGTTTTTCGTCAAGGGGTAATTGCTTGACTTTGTCATAAGGCAAGTCTATGACTTGTTTGCCCAGATCCAGAATGGCATGCAGCTCTCTTTTTATTTGGGATTTGCTGGGCCGGTCGTAAAAATCGTTGTCGTCCTGATCTGTTTGGTCGGTATGCATAAATAAAATCGAAAAATGGTTGATATTTGGATATCATAACCGTGTATGCGATTACAGTCATAATGAACAGAACAACTACTTATATTTTTATCTATGAATCCTAATAGTCAGTCTAATTTTGAAGAACTGGTTCAGCTGGCGCTGAAACATGCCGGCAAGCTGGGAGCAAGCAGTGCCGCAGCCGAGGTCTCCGAGTCTAGTGGGCTTGCCGTATCTGTTCGCAAGGGCAGTGTTGAAACGGTAGAGCAAACCAATGACCGTTCCCTGGGGGTGACTGTTTACGCAGGACAAAGCAGGGGCTCTGCCTCCACCTCGGATTTGTCAGGCAAAGCGATTGCCGAAACGGTAGAGGCAGCCTGGAATATTGCCAAATATACTGCGGCCGATCCGGCAGCAGGTTTGCCCGAGCCCGAATTGCTGGCTACCCATTTGCCAGACCTGGCCTTGCATAAAAGCTGGGATATTTCCGCTGATGAAGCCGTTAAGCTGGCCATCGAGGCCGAGCAGGGCGCCTTGGGGTATAGCAAGGAAATCACCAATTCCGAAGGTGCTTCCATTGATATCAGTGAAGGGCGTTTCGTGTTTGCCAATTCGCTGGGATTCATGGGGGGCTACCCTTATTCGCGCCATGGCCTTTCTGTGGCAGCCATTGCTGGCAAGGGTGATCGCATGCAAAGGGATTACTGGTATACCTCAGATCGCTATCCAGAAAGGCTTGCCAAGGGGCATGATGTGGGTGTGTATGCGGCCCAGCGTGCCTTGTCCCGTTTATCCGCCCGTAAAATTCCAACTGGAAAATATCCCGTTCTGTTCGAGGCGCCACTGGCCCTGGGCTTGATTGGGGCGTTAACCCAGGCCATTAGTGGTGGCGCGCTGTACCGTAAATCAAGCTTCCTGCTGGACTCCCTGGGCCAGCAGGTCATGGCGGGTCATGTTCAGATTCACGAAGATCCCTACATTCCGGGCGCCATGGGCAGTTCCGCCTTCGACGATGAAGGCGTCCAAACCCATGCCCGCGATCTGGTGCAAGACGGGATTTTGCAGGGTTATTTGTTGTCAAGCTATACCGCTCGCAAACTGGACATGCAAAGTACGGGCAATGCAGGTGGCTCGCATAACTTGCTGCTAACGTCCACGCTTACCGAATCCGGTGATAATTTTGAGGCCATGCTGAAGAAAATGGGTACCGGCCTGTTGGTTACCGAGTTGATTGGCCAGGGTGTCAATTATGTAACCGGAGACTATTCCCGTGGTGCGTTTGGCTATTGGGTGGAAAACGGGCAAATCCAGCATGCCGTGCAGGAAATTACGATTGCCGGAAATCTGAAAGACATGTTCATGCAAATGGTGGCTGTTGGTAACGATGTGATTACGCGAGGCGCCAAAACATCAGGTTCTATCCTGATTGAAAGCATGGCGGTTGCGGGTAGTTAAGCGGTAGGCAGCGGTTATGCCCGGTTTTAGGGAAAACCACTAATTCTGCTTGCCGTCCCAAGCCAGGGCGGCAGGTTACTATTTATCGTATAAAATTTTTAACGTTTAAAACGTTTGGAGAAATAAAATATGCAACGTCGTTCGTTTCTTAAAAAAGCCGGTATGGGCATGGTGGCGGGTACCGCTGCAGTTGGTGCACCGGCACTGGCCCAGGAAAATCCCAGCATTAAATGGCGTATGGCTTCCAGTTTTCCACGTAGCTTGCCTGCACTGTTTGGTACCTCTGAAAAATTCGTCAAATATGTCAATGAAGCCACCAATGGCCAATTTGTAATTGATGTTTTCCCGGCCGGTGAAATTGTGCCTGCCCTGCAAGTCATGGATGCCGTGTCCAACGGTACCGTTCAGGCGGGTCATACTTGCGGCTACTACTATTTTGGCAAGAGCCCTGCTTACTGCTTTGATACCGCCGTGCCTTTTGGCTTGACCGCCCGCCAGATGATGGCCTGGATTCTTGAAGGCAACGGCAAGACTTTGCTGCGTGAATTGTTCGCGCCCGTCAATATCGTCAACTTCCCGCTTGGCAACACAGGCGTACAAATGGGTGGCTGGTATCGCAAGGAAATCAACTCCCTTGAAGACCTGAAAGGCCTGAAAATGCGTACGTCCGGTTTTGCCGGAGAAGTGTTGGCACGCCTGGGTGTGATTCCCCAGCAAATTGCCGGCGGTGATATTTATCCTTCTCTGGAAAAGGGTACGCTTGACGCAGTTGAGTTCGTGGGTCCTTATGATGACGAGAAACTTGGCTTCAATAAAGTGGCTAAATACTACTATTACCCAGGTTTCTGGGAAGGTGGCCCGCAAGTGTCCGCTTATATGAACAAAGGCGAGTTTGAAAAACTGCCCAAGAATTACCAAGCAATTGTTGAAGCGGCATGCATGTACGCGACGGCCAACATGACAGCGGTTTATGATGCCCATAACGCTGGTGCGCTGCGTCGCCTGATTGCCGGTGGTGCCGTTCTTAAAGAGTTCCCCAAAGACGTGCTTGACGCTGGCTTCAAGGCATCGGTCCAGTTGTACAAAGAGTTTTCTGACAAAGACCCAATGTTCAAGAAAATCCATGATGACTATATGGCTTTCCGTGATGACCTGGCCCCCTGGTTTAACCTGGTAGAAGGCTCTTATACCCGTTACCTGGCTTATGCGATTGCACAAAGCCGTAAAGCTTAATCTGGCTAAAGGCAAAATGCCGCTGTAGCTTAAGAAAAGAAGCTGCCCATACAAAATACAACAATAAGCAAGGCTTGTATGGGCGGTTTTTCATAAAATTCAATTCTATTTCATTGTTTTTATTGAAAAAATAAAAACATAGTGTTAACATTATCGGCTAACCCAGAACTGTACGGCTGAAAAGTAAGGTTTTACTTGTTTACAATAACGGCCTGGCAGCATCCGGTGAATACAACCGGAAATTGGGCGTACCGGGCACGGCACAAGCCTGCCCTTCAATTTTTTATTTAGGAATAACTATCATGAAGACCTTTGTGGCAAAGCCGCATGAAGTCAAACGTGACTGGTTTGTTATCGATGCAAAAGGTAAAGTCCTTGGTCGTGTAGCCAGCGAAGTTGCACGCCGTTTGCGCGGTAAACATAAACCCGAGTTCACCCCTCACGTTGACACCGGCGATTATATTGTAATTATCAATGCTGCCGATATCGTTGTTACCGGTAAAAAGACAGAAGACAAAAAATACTTCCGTCACTCTGGTTACCCAGGCGGTATTTACGAAACGAACTTTAAAAAGATGCAAGAGCGCTTTCCAGGCCGTGCACTTGAAAAAGCCGTTAAAGGTATGCTGCCCAAAGGTCCACTGGGCTACGCCATGATCAAAAAACTCAAGGTGTATGCTGGTGCCGAACATCCTCATACTGCCCAGCAGCCTAAACAGCTGGATTTCTAAGGATAAATCATGATCGGTAATTGGAATTATGGAACAGGCCGCCGCAAAACTTCAGTGGCTCGTGTTTTCTTGAAAAAAGGTACAGGCGCTATCGTTGTTAACGGTAAACCTGTTGATGAATATTTTGCCCGTGAAACAGGCCGCATGGTTGTTCGTCAGCCTTTGGTCCTTACAGAACTCACCGAAGCATTTGACTTCCACGTCAATGTTCACGGTGGTGGTGAAAGCGGTCAGGCTGGTGCAATCCGTCATGGTATTACCCGTGCCCTTATTGACTATGATGAAACATTGAAATCATCACTGTCCAAAGCGGGTTATGTAACCCGTGACGCACGTGAAGTCGAGCGTAAAAAAGTCGGTTTCCACAAAGCACGTCGTCGCAAACAGTTCAGCAAACGCTAATCTGTTTACGAATCAAAAAAAGACCGCTTATGCGGTCTTTTTTGTTTGTGGCTGCAGATGTTTGTGCTGTGAAACACAGTGAAGCAAAGCCAGCATGTAATTTTCAGGCAAGTTGAACCAATTTCGTGTAAAAACACTCATAATGTGGTGCAATAACCGTTTAGAAAACGTTTAAGCCCATATTCAATTAACAAAGGATTTAACAATGGCATCTTCTTCCGCCCAGATCAAGGTTGGCATAGTCGGTGGTACTGGATATACCGGCGTGGAATTACTGCGTCTTTTATCTGCACACCCCAATGCAAGGCTTCATGCAATTACCTCGCGCAAGGAAGAAGGCATGCCGGTTGCAGACATGTTCCCCAACCTGCGCAAGCATGTCGACCTGGCTTTTTCCGCCCCTGAAAATGCCGCACTGTCAGAGTGTGATGTGGTTTTCTTTGCAACGCCTCATGGCGTCGCCATGGCCCAGGCCCGTGCCCTGATTGATGCTGGTGTAAAAGTGATTGACCTGGCTGCCGATTTTCGTTTGCAAGATACTGCGGTTTTTGAGAAATGGTACAAAATGCCTCACGCCTGTCCCGATGTGTTAAAAGACAGTGTTTATGGTCTGGTTGAGCTTAACCGCGAAAAAGTGGCTGGAGCACAGGTCATTGGCAATCCCGGTTGCTATCCTACTACCGTGATCCTTGGGCTGACTCCCTTGCTTGAAAAAGGCCTGGTCAATGTGGACAACATCATTGCCGACTGCAAATCGGGCGTGTCCGGAGCGGGCCGTAAAACCGAAGTGGGTAGCCTGTTTTCCGAAGCCAGTGACAACTTCAAGGCTTATGGCGTCTCAGGCCACCGCCATCACCCGGAAATTGTCGAGCAACTGGCGAAAATTGCTGGCCAGCCGGTAGGCCTTACCTTTGTGCCTCACCTGGTGCCCATGATCCGGGGTATGTTGTCCACCATTTATGTAAAAATCAAACCTGAAGCCATGGATACCGATTTTCAGGCATTGTACGAGCAGCGCTACCAGCATGAAGCGTTTGTTGATGTCATGCCCGCTGGCAGCCTGCCGGAAACCCGTTCGGTTCGCGCCTCCAACCAGTTGCGCATTGCCTTGCATCGTCCAGGTAACGGAGATACCTTGATTGTGGTGGTCGTACAGGATAACCTAGTTAAAGGTGCAGCCGGCCAGGCAGTACAAAACATGAATGTGTTATTTGGTTTGGATGAGCAAACAGGTCTGAATCAAGTGGCTATTCTCCCTTAAGGGGCCGTAAAACAATGGCAGCACGTATTTTTCTTTTGGCCGTCGGTGTCGTGGTCGGAGCAACCAGTAGCTATTACATTACCCAAAATGTCGTTCAGCGCAAAATGCTGGGTATGGAAAACGAACAGATCGCATTGCTGACTGATAAGGTCAAACAGGGAGAATTGCAGATCCAGTCACTGCAGGGCAAACTGGATGCGGCCAATGCACAAATGGTAGTAGACAAGGGTACGATTGTTGAATTTAACCGGCAGGTCTCGAAGCTTCAGGATGAGTTAAGCAGAAGTACCGAGGAATTGCTGCGCTATGAGCAGCTTATTCCTTCCAAAAGCAATATGCACGTGAGCGTCAGGGAGTTTGATGCGGTCAAGGAAGGTGCCCGAATCCGTTACAAGGTAATGCTAACGCGCACCCAGAAACAGCCGCCGGTTTTCAATGGGCGACTGCACTTTGAGGCCAAGGGCAAGATGAATGGCAAGGTCACAACCGTGGTCCTTAAGCCTGAACCGGTTACCAAGCCGGAAGGAAACGGTAAGTCGTCAACAGAAAAGGCGGCCAATAATGTCCTTAATTTGAAGTTCAGCAGAATTGAGCTGGCGCAGGGCTTGCTGGTTATTCCTGACGGTTTTACCCCCGAAAGCATCACCCTGAAAGTGGTAGAGGGTAAAAATACACGTGTGACACGTACGCTAAAGCTTAAGTCTTAGTTTGTGGTTATGCTAAAATAGTTTTGTTATAGGCATGTCTGCCTGTTTTATTTGGGTGACTGTATCTCACCAGGAGTAAGTATATGAGTAGCGTTTTAGAGTCAGTAGACTTGCAGGCTCCTCCAGTGCCATTGGTTTTCACCGATGCGGCTGCAGCTAAAGTCAAAGATTTGTTAATCGACGAAGGTAACCCTGATCTCAAACTGCGTGTCTTTGTGCAGGGTGGTGGTTGTTCAGGTTTCCAGTACGGTTTCACTTTTGATGAAGTCGTCAACGACGACGACACTTCTATCGATAAAGACGGCGTTCAGTTGTTGGTAGATCCCATGAGCTTCCAATATCTGGTGGGTGCCGAAATCGATTACAAAGAAGATATTGAAGGGTCTCAGTTTGTCATTCGTAACCCGAATGCCCAAACAACTTGTGGCTGTGGTTCTTCTTTTTCGGTTTAATTGCCTAAACGGTAATTTTTCCCTTATGCCATGCTGGACATAACATCTGGCGTGTATAAATAAAAAAACGGGCCCGTGTGCTTTACACGGGCCCGTTTTTTATGGTTCAGGAAAAAACCGGTGACAGCACGGTAGGCTTAGCGGTTTCGGCCTTATTTGGGTAGTCGGTGGTGTAATGCAGGCCCCGGCTTTCTTTGCGTGCCAGTCCGCATTGCAACATCAGGCAGGCAACATCCAGCATGTTATTTAGCTCTATTTCATTCAAGTTTGAGTCTTGTAAACAATTGGATGCGGAAAAATGGGCTACTTTTCTACTCGTTTCCACGCTTCTGCTTGGGAATGCATAATCTTTTGCCACACTATTGTTGAGTAATTGTGCTTTCCATGACTTCAGTTGGCTTAATGCCGTCTGCATGCCGGCATCATTGCGCACAATGCCAAAACACTGTGTCATCAGTTGTCTTAGGCTGTTTTTGTTTGGCGCATGGCTGGCTTCTGGCTGGCTGTTGCTTGCCGGTGCAGGGCTGATATGAATGGTATGCTCATAAACCGCAGGTGTTTCCCAGGGCAGGCCGGCCGTAATGCTATTGGCAATACTTCTGCCGGTCACAATGCATTCCAGCAAAGAATTGCTGGCTAGGCGATTGGCGCCATGCAGGCCGGTGTAAGCCGTTTCGCCGGCGCAATAAAGTCCCTTCAGGTCTGTTTGCCCATTGCGATTAACCAGCACGCCGCCGCAGGTGTAATGGGAGGCCGGGGCAACCGGAATGGGGGTGGTGCAAATATCAAGCCCGTGTGACAGGCAGGTTTCATGAATCATCGGGAAATGATGCAAAATCTGCTCTTTGGGTTTGTGGGAAATATCCAGCAAGACATGGCTGGTGCCGTTTTTCTTCATTTCTGATTCAATGGCCCGTGCAACGATGTCGCGCGGTGCCAGTTCAGCACGTTTGTCGTAGCTGGGCATGAAGCGGCTGCCGTCGGGGCGCAGCAATACGCCTCCTTCACCCCGTACCGCTTCTGAAATCAAAAAAGTGGGCGCATTGGGTAGTGCGAGGGCGGTTGGGTGAAACTGGATAAACTCCATATTGGCTACCCGGCAGCCGGCACGCCAGGCCATGGCAATGCCATCACCGGTGGCAATTTCCGGGTTGGTGGTATGGGTAAACAGCTGGCCGGTACCGCCGGTGGCCAGTACCGTATTGGGCGCCAGAAAAGTTTCCATTTCGCCAGATTGCCGGTTAAGCACCTTGACCCCAATGCATTCGGACGCATTTTCGCGACTAGTCAGCAGTGCGACCGAGGTGCGCTGTTCAAAAATATGAATATTGGGGCACTTGCCCAGCAGGGATTGCAGGGTTTGGGTAATGACATGCCCGGTTTTGTCCGACGCATGGGCAATCCGCCGCCAGGAATGGCCGCCTTCAAGGGTTAAATGCAACTGCTGGTCGGATTCATTACGCGTAAAATCCACCTGGTGTGACAGCAGCCATTGCAGGGCATCAGTCGAATGCTCAACAATGTGGGTAACTGCTTCTTTTTCACATAAACCGGCACCGGCAACCAGGGTGTCATTAATGTGTCGCTCAAATGAATCCTGGCTGTCCCAAACGGCGGCAATACCGCCTTGCGCCTTGTCGCTGGCGGTATTGATAAGCGCATCTTTACTTAAAATGGCAATGCGGTGGTTGCTTGGCAATGACAGCGCCACCGACAACCCGGCCAGGCCACTGCCAATAATGATGGTATCAAAATCGTGTTTCATGCTGCTTATGCGGCTCCGATATGCTGGAACAGTTTCATGTCCTGGACCAGGTCGCCGCTGGCCTTGACCGATTTTTTATGGGCTTCGGCAAATTGCAGCATCCGGTCAATTGGCAGGCGGGCGCGTTGGGCCATGTCTTTATCCAGTAAGACTTCGCCGGAGCCGTTTGTCAGGCATTGCTTGACGCCGGCCAATCCGTTCATGGCCATCCATGGGCAAAAGGCACAGCTTTTACAGGTTGCGCTATTGCCGGAAGTGGGAGCTGAAATGAAGGTTTTGCCAGGTGCCCGTTTTTGCATTTCGTGCATGATGCCGGCATCGGTGGCCACAATAAACTCTGTTGCAGGCAAATCGATGACGGCTTGAATAAGCTTGCTGGTTGATCCGGCTACATCGGCCAGTGCCGTTACTGATGCCGGTGACTCGGGGTGTACTAGCACTTTGGCGTTGGGATATTGTTCTTTCAGGCTGGCCAGTTCGGCGGCCTTGAATTCATTATGGACCAGACAGGAACCTTGCCATAAAAGCATATCGGCGCCAGTGTTGTCCTGAATGTATTGACCCAGGTGACGGTCTGGGCCCCAAATGATTTTTTCGCCTTTTTCATGCAGGTAGCTGACAATTTCCAGGGCGATGGAAGAGGTGACAACCCAATCGGCGCGCGCTTTTACTTCGGCACTGGTATTGGCATACACAACGACGGTTCGGTCTGGGTGGGCATCACAGAAAGCGCTGAACTGGTCGGCAGGGCAGCCCAGATCCAGTGAGCATTCGGCTTCCAGGGTGGGCATCAGCACGGTTTTTTCAGGGCTTAGCATTTTGGCGGTTTCACCCATGAAGCGAACACCGGCCACAATCAGAGTAGAGGCTTCATGGTCACGGCCGAATCGGGCCATTTCAAGCGAGTCTCCCACACAGCCATTGGTTTCAAGCGCCAGGTCTTGCAACACGGGATCTACATAATAATGGGCCACCAGAACGGCATTTTTGCTTTGCATGAGCTGCCTGATTTCCTGAATATATTGCTGCTCTTGCTTGAGAGAGAGCGGGGCGGGTATCTTGGCCCAGGCCTTGCCGACTATCGTGGCTTCCTGACTGTCAGGAAGGACAGAGGCCATGCAGGTTTGCCCGTTAAGCGTGGCGGTTTGCAACAAGGGTTGGTCAAATTCAAAGGCTTTCTGTTCGGTGTGTCCCATGGTTTTTCAAATAGTGATTTTTAAAAAAGCCAATTATGCTCTTTATGAGTATAAAACGCAAAATATTTTTATGTATCGACTTTTTTTCTTCATTAAGGCTGTTGCAAATAGTTTTGCCCGGCTAGACACTTCCAGATACAATGCCTATGCCAATATTCAATCATCAATAGCCATAAAATATGCCGGCTTCAGAAACCTCCATTACCCAGAACGAGGGCGCCAGCGAGCTGGTTGCCGTGTTAATTGCCATCACCCGCTTTTCCGCCCGTGTCTTAACGGTGCTTGATGGACAATCCTTGCCCTTTGGTGCCCTGTCTCCGGTTCACCGTTCCTTGCAATCAGGAGTCAGGCAATGGGTTAAAACCCAGACCCGGCAGCCCATGGGATATGTAGAGCAGCTGTACACGTTTGTGGACACCACCCGAACCCGTTTGTCGGGGCATCCGGTGCTGTATGTCAGTTACCTGGGTTTGGTTAAGGAAATTGATGAAAGCCAGCTTGAGGCACATGCCAGCTGGCAGGACTGGTATTTTTATTTTCCCTGGGAAGACCACCGGCAAGGACTGGTGCCCTGGGTAACCCAAACGTTATTGCCGCAATTGCAGGATTGGATTAGCCAGGAAAGCGACCCCATGGCCCGTATCAACCGGCAACGCCGGGTGGACATGTGCTGGGGCCTGAACGGATTTGACTGGGTAGAAGAGCACGTGCTGCTGCGTTATGAGCTGATGTATGAGGCTGGCCTGATTCCCGAGGCCCCCAATTGCCGGGATATCGGATTGGGGCACGCCGAGATTGGGTTCCCTATGCAGCGGGATCATCGTCGGGTTTTGGCCACGGCCATGTCACGCCTTCGTGCAAAAATCAAATACCGGCCTGTTATTTCCGAGCTGATGCCAGCCGAATTTACTCTTTTTCAATTGCAAAAAAGCATTGAGGGGCTGGCGGGCGTAGAACTGCATAAGCAGAACTTTCGCCGGCTGATGCAGCATCAGGACCTGGTGGAAGAAACCGGAAAAATGACTGCGCAGGATCGTGGCAGGCCGGCTCGCTTGTACAGGTTCAAGGATCACGTTTTGCTGGAAAACATTTTGGCCGGCAGCAAATTACCACAAATAAAATAATTGTCGCGGGCGTTCAGGCCGGGTAATAGGCGCCCAGAACGGTTTTGCGCCTGGCACCACTGACTGAAGGCGTGCCTGCGGGAACCTGGTAGCAATTGGCCCAGGCCAGCCAGGCAAAAGCCAGTGCTTCCATGGATTGGCTGGCGACTCCGTAATCTTCACAGCGTCTTACCTGAAGGCCCGTACGCACTGCCAGTTCCTGCAACAAGGGGCCGTTCAGGGCGCCACCGCCACAGGCAATGATTTCCTGTGTTTCAGGGGCATGCGCACGAATTGCGCAGGCAATGGTTTGGGCGGTTAGTGCGCGCAGGCTGGCCTGTACGTCAGGGGCGGAAACTTTTTCTTCAAAGCGGGCCAGCATGGCATTGAGCCAGTTTGGATTGAACAGGTCACGCCCAGTTGATTTGGGCGGTGGCAGCGCAAACCAGGGTTCGGCATTCAGCATGAAATTCAGCAAAGATTCATTCACGACGCCGCTGGCACCCCATTGTCCGTTATGGTCGTATTCTTTGCCGGTGTGGCGCTGGCACCATAAATCCATCAGTACATTGGCCGGTCCGGTATCAAACCCTGTGACTTCTTTTTCAGGGTGCAGGATGCTGATATTGGCCATCCCGCCCAGATTCAACACGGTTACGGGCCGGTGAGTGCTGAACAGGGCCTGATGAAAAGCGGGTACCAGTGGCGCACCTTGGCCGCCAGCGGCAATATCCTTGCTGCGAAAATCGGCAACGACGGCAATATTGGTAAGCTCGCTTAATAATGCGGGCGCATTCAGCTGAATGGTATAACCCAGTTCAGGGCGATGGCGTACGGTTTGGCCATGTGCGCCAATCGCCGTGACTTGTTCGGGGGCCAGTTCTGCCTGTTGCAGCAGTAACTGGCAAACTCCGGCATACAAATGCGCCAGCTCATTGGCGGCCAGGCAGGATTTTTCCAGTTCGTTGTGGCCTGCGGCATTGAGCTCAAGAAAGCGCTCTCTTAGCAAGGCAGGCATGGGCAGGCTGGCCTGGCCAAGGATGCGAGGACGCTGTTCGGGTGAAAATGCGGCAATGACCCCATCAACGCCATCGGTGCTGGTGCCAGACATGAGGCCAATGAAAAACTGAGTGTCCCGTACCTGAGGCATATGCAATTTGAATTTGGATAAAAAGGTATAATTTAGCACTGAATCGCAGGAAAAAAGCGATAATAGCAGATCTACCTGATTATCATCCTGGTTACATTTTGTCTCCGGGATGTTTATGTTTTGCATTGGATAAAGTTTTTTATGTCATCTTCCGAATCACCTGTTTCACCAGAAGTACAAAATGACTTGCGTATTGTTTTGCGCGGGTGCGATGAGCTGCTGGTAGAGTCAGAGTTTGTCAAAAAGCTGCAAAAGAGCCGTGATACCAATACGCCTTTGCGTATCAAGCTAGGCCTGGATCCCACCGCTCCTGACATTCACCTGGGTCATACCGTTGTCCTTAACAAAATGCGTCAGTTGCAAGACCTTGGGCATAATGTCATTTTCCTGATTGGCAATTTTACCTCGATGATTGGTGATCCTAGCGGGCGCAATGCAACCCGTCCGCCACTGACCAAAGAACAGGTCGAAGAGAACGCAAAAACTTATTACGCCCAGGCCAGCATGGTGCTAGACCCCGAGCGTACCGAAATTCGTTACAACGCCGACTGGTGTGAACAGCTGGGTGCCAGTGGCCTTATCCAGCTTGCCTCACGCTATACGGTGGCCCGCATGATGGAGCGCGATGATTTTACCAAGCGCTTCAAGGGCGGCGTGCCTATTGCCGTACACGAATTTTTATATCCCTTGCTGCAAGGCTACGACTCTGTCGTGCTCAAGTCCGACCTTGAACTGGGTGGTACCGACCAGAAGTTCAATCTGTTGGTGGGTCGTGAGCTGCAAAAAGAATATGGCCAGGATCCCCAGTGCGTGTTAACCATGCCCTTGCTGGTGGGTCTTGATGGCGTCGACAAGATGTCCAAATCCAAGAACAATTACATTGGCATTACCGAAGCGCCTGACTCCATGTTCGGCAAGCTCATGTCCATTTCAGACACGCTCATGTGGAGCTACTACGAGCTGCTTTCTTTCCTTTCCATGGAAGAAATTGCCGGCCTTAAAAAGCAAACTGAAGAAGGGCGCAATCCGCGTGATATCAAGGTCATGCTGGCCCAGGAAATTATTACCCGTTTCCATTCAGCTAAGGCGGCAGAAGAGGCCTTGGCCAACTTTGAAGCCCGCTTCCGTGATGGCGCCATCCCCGATGACATGCCGGAAATCCAGTTGCCGGGTGGCCCATTGGGTATTGTCAAGGTGCTCAGGGAATCGGGCCTCTCCAGTTCCGGCTCCGAAGCCCAGCGCAATATCGAGCAGGGTGGCGTTCGGGTTGATGGCCAGCGGGTTGAAGATAAATCCCTGCAGCTCGCCGCAGGAACTTATGTTGTGCAGGTAGGCAAACGCAAATTTGCCCGCATTACTGTCAATTAATTGTATTCCATCTATTAACATCAGGTTTTATTGGGGGATCTATGAAATTACTCAGTCAGTCAATCGTCAACGGGCAGGCCATTCACCCTCGCTATGCTTTTGGCAAACAAGATGCGGTGGCACATATTGCACTGTCCGATAATTTGAGTCCGCATTTCTCATGGGAAGGCGCACCTGAAGGCACCCGGTCTTTTGTGTTGATTTGCCGTGACCCGGATGTGCCCAGTAAACCCGATGATGTAAACCAGGAAGACCGTGAAGTGCCGGCCGATCTGCCCCGCGTTAATTTTTATCACTGGGTACTGGTTGATATTCCTGCCAATGTTACGGTCATTGAAGAAGGTGAGTTCTCCAATGAGGTAACCCCTAAAGGCAAGAATGGCCCAATGGCGCCACGTAATATGCGTCAAGGGATCAATGACTACACTTCCTGGTTTGCCAACGACCACGACATGAAAGGCGATTACTACGGCTATGATGGCCCTTGCCCCCCTTTCAATGACGCGTTGGTCCACCGTTATGAATTTACGCTTTATGCCCTGGATATAGAAACGGTTCCACTCGAAGGCCGCTTTACTGCCGAAGATGTCCTCAAGGTCATCAATACGCATATTTTGGCCAGCGACAGCATTACCGGCTTGTATACACTCAATCCTAAAGTGACCATTTAACTTTTTGCTTTTTATAAATTTAGGAAAACACATGTTTGATCGTTCCCTTACCCTGGACAAAGTTGACCCCGAATTGTGGGCTGCCATCCAGAAAGAAAATGTACGTCAGGAACAGCACATTGAGCTGATCGCTTCTGAAAACTACACCAGTCCTGCCGTTATGCAGGCACAGGGCACACAGCTTACCAACAAGTATGCTGAAGGCTATCCAGGCAAGCGTTACTATGGTGGTTGCGAGTTTGTAGATATTGCCGAGCAATTGGCTATCGACCGCCTGAAAGAACTGTTTGGTGCTGAAGCTGCCAACGTTCAGCCCAACTCCGGGTCACAAGCCAACCAGGGTGTTTACATGGCTGTCCTGAAACCGGGCGATACCGTTCTGGGCATGAGCCTGGCTGAAGGTGGTCACCTGACACACGGTGCTTCTGTTAACGCTTCTGGCAAACTGTACAACTTCATTCCTTACGGATTGGATGAAAACGAAGAGCTGAACTACGCACAAGTAGAACAACTGGCCAAAGAGCATAAGCCAAAACTGATCGTTGCCGGTGCTTCTGCTTACTCACTGCGTATCGACTTCGAGCGCATGGCTAAAATTGCCCACGATAACGGTGCCCTGTTAATGGTTGACATCGCCCACTACGCAGGCCTGGTCGCCGGTGGTCAGTACCCCAACCCCGTGCCACATGCCGACTTCGTCACTTCCACCACGCACAAATCACTGCGTGGTCCACGTGGCGGCGTCATCATGATGAAAGCCGAATATGAAAAAGCCGTTAATTCCGCCATTTTCCCTGGCATCCAGGGTGGTCCTTTGATGCACGTGATTGCCGGTAAGGCCGTTGCCTTCAAAGAAGCCCTGGCACCTGAATTCAAAGACTATGCCAAACAGGTTGCCCTGAATGCCAAAGTCCTGGCAGAAACACTGGTAAAACGTGGTTTGCGTATTGTGTCTGGCCGTACCGAAAGTCACGTCATGCTGGTAGACCTGCGTGCCAAGGGCATTACCGGTAAAGAAGCCGAGGCTGTTCTGGGTGATGCCCATATCACGGTTAACAAAAACGCAATCCCGAATGATCCTGAAAAACCATTCGTGACCAGCGGTATCCGTTTGGGTACACCTGCCATGACAACCCGTGGCTTTACCGAAAAAGAAGCCGAACTGACCGCTAACCTGATTGCCGATGTCCTGGATAATCCACGTGATGCTGCCAATATTGCGGCTGTCCGTGAAAAAGTCAATCAATTGACCGCACAGTTCCCGGTTTACAAATAATTTGCTGACAAGCAGCGCCTGCTTCGGCAGGCGTTTTACGTTAAGGTTCCCATCAAATGAAATGTCCGTTCTGTGCTCACTCTGAAACCCAGGTGGTAGATTCCAGGGTTTCCGAAGACGGTGATACCATACGCCGGCGCCGCCGCTGTCTGGATTGCGACAGGCGTTTTACCACCTATGAGCGGGTGGAGCTGTCCATGCCAACCATCGTCAAAAGAAACGGAACGCGCGTAGAATTTGATATTAAAAAATTGCAGGCCAGCCTGAAGCTGGCCTTGCGCAAGCGCCCGGTGTCTACCGAGGCTCTTGAGGCCGCCGTTTATCGCATTCAGGAAGCATTGCTGAATACGCCCGGCAAGGAAGTTTCAACCGGGCATATTGGTGAACTGGTCATGAATGAGCTCAAGCAGCTGGACCAGGTTGCCTATGTGCGGTTTGCCTCGGTTTATAAAAGTTTTGAGGATATTGGCGAGTTCGTCAAGGCCATTCAGGAAATGCAGGTGCCGGTTAGTGCCGCCAAACTGGAAAAGAAATAGGAAGAATCTGTTTTGACCCAGCTTGATGATTTCTACTGGATGAACAAGGCGCTTGAGCAGGCCGCTTCAGTCATGTTTGTTACTACCCCCAACCCCCGTGTGGGTTGTGTGATTGTTAAAGACCAGCAATTGCTGGGGCAGGGAGCAACCCAAAAAACGGGTGGCCCTCATGCCGAAGTCTGTGCCATTCGTGATGCACAGGAAAAAGCGCATGACCTGGCAGGCAGCACTTTTTATGTAACCCTAGAGCCCTGCAGTCATTATGGCAAAACCCCGCCTTGTGTGGATGCCATTATTGCGGCCAAGCCTGCCCGCGTGGTCATTGCCATGGCAGACCCCAATCCTTTGGTGGGGGGCAGGGGAATTGCCAAATTGCAGGCAGCAGGCATAGAAGTTGCCAGTAACCTGTTAGCCGAACAGGCGCTGGCATTCAACCCTGGGTTTATTTCGCGCATGACAACTGGCCGTCCCTGGGTGTGGACCAAATTGGCTTCTTCATTGGACGGGCGCATGGCCTTGTACAATGGGCAGTCACAGTGGATTACCAGTGCAGCCGCCCGTGCCGACGGGCATTACTGGCGTGCCAGAAGTTGTGTGGTGTTAACCGGTCTGGGTACCGTCTTGCATGATGATCCGCTCATGAACGTGCGTTCAATCGCTACCCCACGCCAGCCAGTTCGTGCCATTATCGACAGCCGTTTTGTGGTCCCGGAAATTGCCCGGATATTTAATGGCGATCCGGTATGGGTGTTTACTACCCATTTGGATGAAGCCAAGGCGGCACGCCTGCAAGCCAAAAACGTGCAGGTAATTGCCATGCCTGAAAAAAATGGCCATGTTGATCTGGATGCTGTGCTTGACTGGATGGGCGGGCAGCAAATTAACGAAGTACATGTAGAAGCCGGGCCAGGACTTAACGGAGCCTTGTTGCAGGCAGGTTTGCTAGATGAACTGCTGCTGTATATGGCACCTAAAATACTGGGTGATGCCCATAGCCTGTTCCGTTTGCCTGTCTTGAATGCATTGGATCAGGCTTACCAGTTTGATTTTTTTGAAACCCAAACCTTTGCGCCCGACTTGCGTTTGCGTGCGCGTTTGCAAAACCGCTGGAACACGCTCTTGAGTAGCGTTCTACACAAGTAAGATCATCAAGGAAGAAATATGTTTACCGGAATTGTTGCCGCTGTGGGCAAAATCACAAATGTTGAACCATTGGGAAGCACTGGCCAGGATGGCGTGCATTTAACCATCCAGGCACCAGGCTTTAATATGGAAAAAACTAAACTGGGTGACTCGATTGCCATTCAGGGGGCCTGCATGACGGTGGTGAAATTTGCCGGGCAGACGTTTGAAGTGGATGTCTCCCGCGAAAGCCTGAACCGTACGGTTGGACTGGATACCCAAGGTGAAGTCAATCTTGAACACGCCCTTAAAATGGGTGATTCATTGGATGGGCATATTGTCTCAGGTCATGTGGATGGCCTGGGGTCGGTTGTGTCATTTGATGCGGTGGGCGAGTCTCATGAACTTAAAATCCAGGTTCCGCAGGAACTGGCCAAATTCCTGGCCTATAAAGGTTCTATTACCGTTAATGGCATTAGCCTGACAGTCAACAGCGTGAGCGATAATGACAGTGGTTGCATTATTAGCATTAATATTATTCCCCATACCATCCAGAATACAACACTTCGCAACACCAAAGCGGGTGATAAAGTGAATTTGGAAGTGGATATGATTGCACGATATGTGGAAAGGATGCTAAAATAATTGATTAAGTTGATGCTGTTTGTTTAAGGCAGCGTTGCAAGTATAGCTGGTGCAAAGCCAGCTTTACAAAAAAGGGTCGGTGGCCGAGTGGCTGAAGGCGCACGCTTGGAAAGCGTGTAAACGGAAACGTTTCGGGGGTTCGAATCCCCCCCAACCCGCCAAAATTTAAAATGCATAAGTAATGCATAAAGTGTCAAAAGCCGGTTATTAAATTAACTGGATTTTTTCATTTTCGCCGTTAAATATGACAGCGTCCAGCAGAATTAAAGAATATAAATATTTGTGAATGCTTTAGGGCGCTGGGGCAGCCTGAGGCTGCTCAGGCTGTTGTAGCCTGAGCAGAATACGATTTTATATATTCCAAGGTCGGATGAAAGGTGCTACAACATATTTGGAGCCAGTTTATCAAGCTCTTTCAGGCGGAAAGACTTCAGTTTCAGCGTAAGCTTATTGCTTTCCTGAAACATGAATTTCGCAATTGCTTTGCAGGTTTCAACCGGTTTCTCAAAAAGCTGGTTTTCAGGGTCGGGTAGGGCGCATTGTTGTATTGCCTGCTCAATGTTTGCCTGTTGCTGCTCTTTGGCAAATTTTTCAGTATCCAACGTTTTTTCCGAAGGTAATAGTGGGATATTATATTGGTTAGTGAGGGCATTAACCTTTTTCATATATCCCTGGTCCTCGATCTCGATTTCCGTATTGTTGATGTTTATTGGTTCAAGCATTGCGCCAATGCTGAACATCATCATAGGAGAGAATGCCTCTTTACTGTTTTCAAGGCCAGAAGAAAGTACTGCCATTAACTGTTGTGCCTGGCTTATGGAAAAAGAACTGTCTATCTTGATCACTTCGCGTTGATCAAGATTAAAGCGGACTTCTGCCGTGCCTTTGGTTTTTAAGGCATCCAGATCCAGGCTTACATTAAGGGGATCCGCTTTGTCATAGCCGGCATTTTGAAGCAATGTGTTTTCCAGCAAGGGACTTTGTCCGTTGGCATCAGTCACGCCGGTTAAAACCAGTTGGCCTTGCAGGCGGGATGCCGAGTTTTCAAAACCCGACAGTTGCAGTTTCTGAATATTCAGAAATGGTTTTCTTTTGCCAATGGTCACATTTTCTATGGTAACAGTACCCAAAATATTGGCACTTAGTTTTTCCCAGTGAATTTCATTGGCCAGCGGTGTAGCAGCAAGGGTTGCCGAGATTTCTTCTTCGGCTGTGCGGGTTGCGTAATTATTACCTAGAAACCATATTGCCGCGATCAGAATCAGTAAGCCTGCTCCAATAAGTGACAGTAATTTTTTGCTAAGAATGGTCGTCATTTTGTTTTCTGTTAATGTGTCTGCTTGTTAAAAAGAGGGTTTGGTTTGCTTAGTAACTGGTCTTCTTAGCCTCTTCATATTCCTTAATAACACTTTGCGCTTGGGCAATATCCCAGTTTGCATTTTTTAATGCTATACGGGTTAAGGCTAGCGGGTTTTCCAGGTCTTTACAGAGATCCTGTTCGCACTTGAGCAGGTGGGATAGACTATCAATTGCAACCTTTATGACAGGCAGTTTGTTTGCATCTGTTCGGCTCTTATCCAATGAGGCCTTGCCACTAATCCAGTACCATCCTTTTTCCAGTTGGGCTGGACTGTTAAGTTCGAGTGGGTAGGGCCAGTTAACCTGTGCAATAGTGTTGTCAGTCTTGTCGACGCGTACCAGCAAGCTGACTTCTTTGGAATGATCATGCATTAGCCTGTAATAGTCACTGCGACCAAAGGGTGTAAATTCAATGCCAGACAGGTTCTGTGCAAGCAGGTTTGTATTCCCGTTTTGCAGGGCTGTTTCAAAACCGTTAAATTGCTCGATGTTTCTTGCTTCCTTACGGGCGGTAGCATATAGTTCTTGCTGTTTTTGGCGGGCTAGTTGCTGTTGTTCATAAATGCGCTGCTGTTCCTCACGTTGTTTCTTCCAGGCGGCCTCTTGTGCGATGCGTGCTTCTTCACGTTTGGTTGCTTCATCTCTTTGGAAAAGATAGTTGGTGCCCTGAATCGAAGTGAGTTCCCATGGTGGAAGCTGTTTCTTTCTCCAGTCGTAACTCCGGTAAAGAGTGGTTGAATACAGTTTGCCTTGCAACTGGTTTTCCAGAATACCGCGCTTGAAATCGCTGAAGAAGGAAACCTTCAGGTCATTGGCTGATTCCTGTAGCCATGGATGTTGACTGAGTGCCTTGTTGATTTGTTCACGTATGTGGTTTTCTTTTCTGAAAATTTCATTTTGTTCAGTGATGATATCAAGGCCGCTAATAAACCAAGGTCCGAATGGCGAAGAGCCCCAACCTTTGCTTAAACCTAATAAATAATAGGATTTTTCTTCGGCGTCTTCACCTAGATAAAGCCAGAGTTGCTGCCCATTTTCTTTGGCGGCGACAATGTTCAGTGAGTCGATATTCGCCAAATCGGCTTTAAGCGCAAGCCCGTTTGAAAAATGGTAGTCGGAGGCCCGGTTTAGGATGTTACCGTCGGAGCGGACAATACTGGCTTTGCCGGGACCTTGCGCAAAGTGGTCCTTGCAGTTCAGGCCTTCTGTTTTGAAATGGGTATATTCCAGATTTAAGGATGAGTTTTCAAGATAGACAAGTAATTTGCAACCGTTCTGGTCTTTAACCTCTGTTAGCTTGGCTGTTGTCAGAACTTCTTGCCTATTTGCATTGGGCTTCCAGCCGTTAACTTCAAAAGCCAATTTTGGGGTGGCAGGTAAAGCGGTTTCGTCAGATTGATCTTTGGGTTTTATTTCCGTTTCTGCTACGGCATTTTGCTGTAATCTTTCTACTTTTTTGTCTGTTGTATTGTTTTTAGCTTCAACTTTTTTTTCGGTTGTTGCTACGGTTTTTTCACTGGTGGGAGCAGTTATTGGATTAACCTGTTCCAGCGGTTCTGTTACCTGTTCAGGAACTGGGGCGATTGCCAGTTCGTTTTGGGTTTCAATGGCAAGAGAAGGGCGCGGCTCCTGGGGCTGTGTTGTGGTAGCTACCACAGTGGGTTTGTTTTCTTGTGGTGAGGAGTCAATATTCAAGACCCAATCAGTTGCTGCAACGCTGTTGCCTGAGGCAAGCTGTTTTCCCTGTCGGTTCGTACTGACCCAGCTAATCTCTGTTGCCTGTGGGCACTGGTTTTTCATAAGCTGGCCGATTTTAGGCATGAGTCTGGCAAGTCCTTCAGGGTTCGGCTCAGCTTTATAGCGTGCTTCCAGTTTCAGATTGGCGCTACACCAGTTATCGACATTGGCATTATTAACAATAATTTCAATTTGTTCACTTTTGGAAAAGGCCAAACGATATTCTTCGGCATGGGCAGTAACGCCCGTCATCATAAAGGCGCAGGCAAGCGCTAACGCTATTTTTTTGTTCTTCACAAGTTACTCCGGTTTGTATGCGTTTGACGGTTTAACCAATTTGCCATGTGCCATTAGTGTCCTGGCAAGCCTGGAAGGTTTTATCTTCCTGGCCAGCACTAGATTTCAGGCTGTATTTCATTTCACGGCATTGTGTTTGTACGCTTACTTGCTGGGTAACTGTTTTGGCAGGTTCGATGGCGTCCAGATCAAAACCTTGTTGCTGTGCAGATGCTACGGTGATTTTGTCCAGATCGGTTGCTGTATCGGTTTTTTGAGTGGCAGCAGTAACTAAAGGTGCGTATACATAACCAACGGTGACGCCCTTGCGGCCCACGGCAATCCAGTTATTATCGGTTTTGCCCAGTGCGGTGAAGGTTTGGCCTGCCTTGAATCCACCAATTCTTTCACCTGTATTATCGGGAGCGGCGCGTAAAATGGCTGATTTCTTTGCTTGATACGGTTGGTTAATGATTTGCAGGTTATCAACCTGTGCGATTTTTTGAGCGCGTTTTATTTTTGTTGTTTGCGTTACGGTTTTGTTACTAACCGGGGTGATAACGGCTGACGCACCACTGTGGTCTGATTTCCAGTTGGTTTTTTTTCCTGATTCCAATGCTTTTTGGGTGCTTGCGGCCAGTGCCATCTGATCTTTTTCATCTAGATTGGAGCCGATCATATTACCCAATAAACCACCGGCCAGTGCACCAACAATAGCCGCAACGGTTTTGCCGCTTCCACTGCCAAACTGGGCACCAACAATTGCCCCCAGAATGGTACCAATTGCGGTTCCGGTAGTTTGTTTGGAACCCCATCCGCCCTGACCGTTAGTAGCGCATCCCCCAAATATTAATGTTGTTGATAAAAGTGTAATGGATGCTTTTTTGCTGAAACTCATTGTTTTTCCCATAATTTTGCAAGATTAAATTTGTTGCAAAGTATACATTATGAATATTTATGATTCAATTATGGGAAGGGAAAGGTCTACGCCTATGGCTTGCATGGGATGCAAAGCTTTCCTCCACTAAAATTAGTCGTTGTTTAGTGGAGGGAATAAGTCAAAACGCTATTCAGTATGCGCGTTGAAGTTGCCGGTGATGGGGTCGCGTACAAACAGCAAGCCGGTAGCAATGCCAAAGTAAGCGCCATGCAGGGTTAGTTCGCCAGATTTCACCCGTTCGCGTACGGCCGGAAAGGTCATCAGGTTATTCAGGCTGTATTCCACGACAGCCCATTCAAACTGGCGTATCCAGGTTTGGCGATCACCTTGTGGCGGGCCTAGTTTTTCAGCTACGGGTGCAATCTGTGACATCCATTTGCCAATGAAATCCCGCTGGGAAAGTGGTGCTGCCTTGTTGGCATAGGCCGCAATACCCCCGCAACTGGCATGTCCCAGTACCACAATATGCTTAACCTTTAAAGCATTAACCGCGAACTCAACGGCGGCACTGGTACCGTGAAAAGAAGATTCAACATCAGACTCACAGGGAGGAATCAGGTTGGCAATATTGCGAATAACAAAGATTTCACCCGGGCCTGCATCGAAAATGGTTTCTGGTGCAACCCTGGAGTCGCCGCAACCGATAACCATGATTTCTGGACTCTGTCCTTCTTCTTCAAGTGTTTTGTAACGGGCATGTTCGCGTTCAAGTCGGCCGCTCAGGAAAGAAGCGTAGCCTTCGGAAAGTTTTTTTGGAAACATAGGTGGTCTATTTTGCTTTTGGATAATAGTAATAATTTTATCATTTAAGTTGTTAATCCCCTTTTTGTTAAAGGTAACGAATTAATAAAAGAAGCGGTTGGTGGGCGTGCTGAGTTAATCGCAATAGATTAATTTTCTCTTTGTTAGGGTGTTATAAAAATTTGCTAATGGCTTGTGCCTTATCATTCTTTAAGGTAGAATTTTCGCGGGTGTTAGCACTGCGGTGTGCGGTGAAACAGGTTAATGTGATGGTCGGGCCGCCACGCGGAGAGTTTATTAATGAACCAACACCCGTCACGGCAGCCATTGCCGCGTGCGCAAATTTTGGCTGAGCGCGCTTTTTCAAGTCTGGACCGTTTTCTTCACATTGAAGCCGTTAGCGGTATAGTTTTGCTAGTGGCCGCAGCCATTGCATTGATCTGGGCCAATTCCTCTTTTTCAGCCAGTTATCACGATCTTTGGCATACGCCATTTTCAATTGGTATTGGCGACTATGTATTTTCCCAGTCGTTACATTTTTGGATTAACGATGCGCTGATGACCGTTTTTTTCTTGGTGGTTGGCATGGAGATTCGTCGTGAGATTCATGAGGGAGCCTTATCCAATTTCAGGCTTGCGGCGTTGCCACTTGCGGCAGCACTGGGGGGTGTTGTAGCACCGGCCCTGATATATCTGGCATTTAATCAGGCTCCCCCCAACAGTGCTGGATGGGCAGTGCCAACGGCCACTGATATTGCTTTTGCCGTTGGCGTACTAGCTTTGCTTGGTCGATCCATTCCCGGTAATGTCAGGGTGTTTCTGTTGGCATTGGCTATTATCGATGATATTGTGGCTGTGTTGATTATTGCAGCGTTTTACTCTGGCGGATTGGATTACAGCGGTTTGTTGATTGCAGCATTGGGAATCATAATGGTGCTTGGGCTGCAAATGATTGGTACAACTTCTGCCTATGCCTATATATTGCCGGGTGCCGTGTTATGGATCGGCTTGTTACAAACAGGAGCGCATCCAACCCTGGCGGGCGTCGTACTGGGTCTGATGACCCCCGTCTTGCCGGGTCGAATGAAAGAGCACCCATTAGTGCTGGCTAGTGAGGCTATTAATAGGTTTTCTGAGCTTAATAAGACAGAGGCCTGCACCAATCACCTTGCCGTGCCACTGAAGCAGCTTAGGCGTGCCCAGCGTGAACTGATGGCCCCTGTCACACGCATCCAAATGGCCCTGCATCCATGGGTGGCGTATGGTGTCATGCCCTTGTTTGCGCTTGCAAATGCGGGTGTTACGCTTGATGGAGTTGATTTATCAATGGGTGGTTCACAATCCGTCTTGTTTGGTATCTTGATTGCATTGGTGCTTGGCAAGCCCTTAGGGGTAGTGGCCGCCAGTTGGCTGGCTATTCGTTTAGGATGGTGTGTGCTGCCACCGGGCTTGAACTGGGGAGGGGTTATTCTGGTTGGTTTGCTGGCTGGAATTGGTTTCACGATGTCGATTTTTATTGCCACACTTGGATTGGCGGATCCCAACCTGCTTGGGGCGGCAAAGCTGGGTGTATTATTGGCTTCCCTGACTGCAGCCATCGTTGGCTTAGGTTGGGGGTACCTCTACAAAAAAAGACATAAGTAAAAGCCGCTGATTTATGCAAGCCTGGCCTAAGCGCTGTATGGGCAGGGCTTGCATCATCTGAATAAAATGTTTTATGCTATTTTGCGTAACGTAAGAATTTGTTCACTACGGCCAAAAGGACCATGGATATCGTGCAGGACCGAGCTGGTCAAGCCTATTCCATCGTTGCCATATTGTTGCACGGTTTCAAGACCCAGCCATTGTCCGGTGGGGTATCGGTGCATATGAATTTGCAAGTCCAGGTTGGGGAAAGCCCAGGAAAATTCGCCATCCTGTCTGGGTACAATGCCGTTGGCGGTATCTACCATGCCGATTAAATGCGCAAAGGGAGTGGTTGCTTGGCCTTCAACCATAGCCAGATCATTGTTCAACCACACAATACCCTTGCCAGTACGGTTGTTTTCATCGGCTCTGGTTTCAAGGCTGTGAATATAGCCGCCTGGCCAGCGCCGCAGGCCGGTCCAAAGCGGGTAGGTTTCCGGGTGAAGGATTGCCGGATCTTCAAGTCCGCCGATGTGTTTGCTGTCTTGCGTTGCCATGCGCCAGGCCCGGGCAACAATACAGGTTTTGCCATTGGCCTGCATGACGGATTCAAGCAGTTCGATGGTTTTGCCGGCACGGATAATGCGGGTAGTAATACTGAATTCGCCAAAATGGATCAAGCCGAAAATATCAAAACTGATGCGACCTATCCGCATGTCTGCACGTGGTGCAAACTGTTCAAGTTCCACGGCCATGACACCGCTGGCCGGTGCCATATGCTGTTCATGCGGGTTCCAGGCTCCCTGGGCGTGTATGGTTGAGCAATATTGGGTGGTTACCGATCCGTCCGGGTTAACAGTTCTTTCCAGAAATTGATAATAAGCAGGCATGGGTTTCCTCTTGATGTGTGTCTCCTGGCCAAAGCAGCAATGCCTGGCAGGGTGTTTTTGTTTTATACCGGGTTGTTAGGCCGGCTTAAGCGTCATGTTGTGCAAGTATGGTACTAAAAATGCGTGCGAAATATCAATTAAGTGACAACGGCCGTTTTTTAGCTTGAAGTATATTGTTTTTAACTTGGCATTTGTTAAGTGCAAAGGCGCAATAATGTTTGCAATGGCCATTGTTAACTTTGTTTGCCGCCCGTATTCACAATAATAAGTCCACTCAGGGCCAGCACCGAGCCCACCAGGAAAGTGGGTTCCAGTGGTTCATCCAGCAGCAGTATGCCCAGCAGTACGCCAAACAGGGGCGTCATGAATGACAGCACACCCAGACGTCCAGTCAGGTATTTGCGCATCAGCCATATCCAGGTGAAATAAGTGGCGCAGGAAATGACCAGTGTCTGGAAGCCCAGGCTGGCCCAAACCAGTGGCGTGCTGTTGAACGTTATTTGATTGGTGAAAAATGCCACCGGCATCAGGAAGATGAATCCTCCGAATAACTGGTAGAACAGGGTTTGGGTGGGGGGCGCTTCGCTTAGGCGGCTGACCCGTACCGCCACGGTTGTCATGCCCCAGGCAAAACCACCACATAAACCCAGCAAATCGCCCAGTAATTGGTTGGGGATGGCGTCGTTTTGGGCTTGCGGGGTGAGCAGAAAGGTAATGAGCAGACCCGCGAATGCCAGTGCCATGCCAAACCATTGACGCGGATTCAGGCGTTCTTCGGGTAAGCGCAGATGTAGTCCGATAGCGGCAAACAAGGGCGCTGTATACATGAAAACAACCATATGTGATGCTGATGTCCAGCGTAATCCTTCGGCAACCAGCATGAATTCGGTCGCGAATAGAAAACCAACCACCAGCCCAGAGCGAAATGCCACGCCTTCAAGCCATTGGTCGCGAGAGAGCAGGCGGGTAAAGAGCAAAACCAGTACAGCAGCGACGCCGGAGCGGACGGAAACTTGCAATATGGGGGGGATATCTGTGGCAACGGCTTTGATGGCGACTTGTTGAAGCCCCCATATCAGGCAAAGCAACACCATAATTGCGCTGGCTTTGC
The DNA here is from genome assembly GCF_048381675.1 of Advenella sp. RU8. Taxonomy (NCBI): domain Bacteria; kingdom Pseudomonadati; phylum Pseudomonadota; class Betaproteobacteria; order Burkholderiales; family Alcaligenaceae; genus Advenella; species Advenella sp. RU8. The sequence goes on along the minus strand of NZ_JBLWIS010000010.1, from coordinate 38,823 downwards.
CATCTACTGCTTTCCTCATTTTATTGCATGCTCCGTGTAAGATCTTTTAATATTTGCGTGTATTTTCGTTGACAGCGTATCTTACAGTAAAACATGAGGCCACGATTTGGTTGGCAGTGCATAGGGATTAAGCAGCCCCATTTATGGTAAGCCCTAAGTAATTTTTTTGCTCCAGATTGTTACACTGAAGCCGGGTTATTAATTCGTGTATTTGCTATAAACAGTTCTCGGTGCACGGAAAATATTTGATTTTAATAATACGGAGACTATTCCCATGAAAATTACTGCTATGCGCATCCTGAGTGCAGTGGGTATGAGCTGTGCACTGGCTTTTTCCGGCAGTGCCCTGGCGTCTGATAAGCCTATTGTTGTCAAGTTCAGTCACGTGGTTGCCGACAAAACTCCCAAGGGGCAGGGGGCCCTCAAATTCAAAGAGGTGGCTGAAAAGCTGTTGCCTGGCAAGGTTGAGGTTCAGGTTTTCCCAAGCTCACAGTTGTTTGGGGATGGCAAAGAACTGGAGGCCCTGTTGCTGGGTGACGTGCAGATAATTGCGCCGTCACTGTCCAAGTTTGATCGTTACACCAAAAAAGTGCAGCTGTTTGATTTGCCTTTCCTGTTCGATAACATGGAAGCCGTGGATCGCTTTCAGCAAAGTGACAAGGGTAAAGAGTTGCTGAATTCCATGCGTAATCGTGGGTTGCAGGGCCTGGCTTATTGGCACAATGGCATGAAACAGTTATCCACCAACAAAGACACGTTGCAACGCCCCGAGGATGCCAAGGGCCTTAAATTCCGTATCCAGGCATCTGACGTACTTGAGTCCCAGTTTCGGGCTTTGGGTGCCAACCCGCAAAAACTGTCTTTCAGCGAGGTATATCAGGCCTTGCAAACCGGGGTGGTGGATGGCCAGGAAAACACCTGGTCCAATATTTACTCACAAAAATTCCATGAGGTTCAAAAAAACATTGCAGAAACCAACCATGGTGTGATTGACTACATGGTGGTGACCAACGCGAAGTGGTGGGATGGATTGCCTGCTGATGTTCGTGAGGGCTTGCAACAAGCCATGGATGAAGCCACCAAGTTTGCCAACGAAGAGGCCGCCAAGCTGAATGAACAGGACAAGCAAAATATTATCGCCGACAACAAAGCCAAGGTTGTTCAATTGTCCAAGGAAGATGTAGAGGCCTGGCGTAAAACGATGGAACCGGTCTGGAAAAAGTTTGAGGGTGATATTGGCGCAGACCTGATCAAGGCGGCCCAGGAAGCGAACCAATAAAAAATGTTGGCTGGTTACGGACGGGGTGTTGTGTTTAATAGAGACGTCTGTAATCAGCCATTTATTTTGCATTGAAGGGATACCGACGAAAAGGCCCTTTTCTTATTTCTAAAAACATGGAGTACAACCATGAATGTCCGCTGGTTTCATCGACTTGAAGAAGGGTTGATTGCTTTTTTGCTGGCAGCAATGACGCTGGTGACTTTTGCTCAGGTCATTGCGCGGTACATATTCAATTACAGTTTCGTCTGGGCGCTTGAGTTGTCCATTTTCCTTTTTGCCGGGTTAATCTTTTTGGGCCTTGCCTATGGGGTGCGGGTGAATGCCCATATCGGGGTGGATGCCTTGATCAAAATCCTGCCTAAAAAAACTGCGCATGTGGTGGGGATTATTGCCTGCCTGCTTTGTCTTGCTTATACCGTTATTGTTTTTTACGGCGCCTGGGTCTATGTGGACAAAATGTACATGATCGGCATTCTTGCACAGGATATCCCCATTCCTCAATGGGTACCAAGGCTTGTGCTTCCCATCGGGTTTGCCATGCTCTTCATTCGCTTTGCCGAAGTGCTGTTTCATATGCTGCGCGGGCACCGTAGCCAGTTGCTGGGTGATGAGGCTGAAGACGCGCTTAAACATCGCAATGATGATGACTATTCCGATAACCAGCAGGAGCGCAAATGACCACTATCGCACTTTTTGTCATGCTGTTCGTGTTCATGTTCATAGGCATGCCTGTAGCGGTGGCTCTTGGGCTTTCTTCCATCCTTACCATCCTGTTTTTCGGTACAGACTCGCTGGCTTCGCTGTCTCTTAAAATGTATGAGACATCCGAACATTTCACACTGATGGCCATCCCGTTTTTCGTGCTGGCAGGCGCCTTCATGACAACAGGGGGCGTGGCCCGTCGAATGATCCGATTTGCCAATGCTTCGGTGGGGCACTTGCATGGCGGTCTGGCGATTGCCTCGGTCCTGGCCTGCTGTCTGTTTGCTGCGGTTTCCGGCTCTTCTCCGGCAACGGTGGTTGCCGTGGGTTCTATTGTTATTGCCGGCATGGTACGTGCCGGATATTCGCAGCCGTTTGCCGCTGGTGTGGTTTGTAATGCAGGTACACTGGGTATCTTGATTCCACCGTCCATTGTGATGGTGGTGTATGGTGCGGCCACCGAAACCTCGGTGGGGGCATTGTTTATGGCGGGCGTCATACCGGGCCTCACCCTGGGTTTGCTGCTCATGATTGCCATTTATATCATTGCCCGTATCAAGAAATTTCCCCTGCAACCCAGGGCGTCATCCAAAGAGCTCTTGGCGGCGGGGCGGGATTCGATTTGGGGGCTGGCTTTGGTCTTCATTATCCTGGGCGGTATCTACGGCGGGGTTTTCACGCCAACCGAAGCTGCGGCAGTATCGGCGGTATATGCTTTTGTTGTGGCCGTTTTCGTTTATCGTGATATTGGCTTAAAGCAAGTACCCGGGGTTTTGCTGGATGCCTCCAAGGTAACGATCATGTTGATGTTCATTATTGTTAACGCATTGCTGTTTGCTCACGTGTTAACGACTGAACGCATTCCGCAAATCATTGCCGAACAGATCATTGCCTGGGACATGGCCGCCTGGCAGTTTCTGATCGTCGTCAATATTCTGCTGTTGATTGCCGGCATGTTTATGGAACCCACCGGTATTATTTTGATCCTTGCGCCTATCCTGTTTCCGATCGCCATGGAGCTGGGTATAGACCCGGTTCATTTGGGCATTATTATGGTGGTTAACCTGGAAATTGGTCTGGTAACACCGCCTATTGGCTTGAATCTGTTTGTGACGGCAGGCATTACAAAAATGACAATTGGCCAAGTGATGAGAGCTGCCTCACCATGGCTGATTTTGTTGCTGGGCTTCCTGGTGTTTGTGACATATGTACCGGCCATCTCGCTGTGGCTGCCAAAACTGCTTGGGTAAGGTTCTGGCCGGCAGATGCCGGAAAGGCACAAAGGTGAAATTTTGTCACGCATAAGCCGTCATGAATGACTCCTCCAGCCTGCTGGATTTGATAGCAGAAGGCTGGGGGTCTTTTTTATTTTGTTTGTTTTAACGCGTCATGCGTTTAAGCGTATCGTCACGTAAAATAAAATGATGGTAAAACGCCGCACCTATGTGACCAATTACCAGCAAAAGAAACAGCACGGCCACGGGCGCGTGCAGGCTGCCCACAGAGGCCATCCAGGCGATACCGGTTTCGCTTCTTGCGATTAATTGCATGCCAAAAACCTTGAGCCCGTAACCTTTGCCAACCATATAGAAAATACCCAGAACCGGTAGCAGCAGCATGACAAGATACAGCAGGAAATGACCGATTCTGGCCAGTGGTGCCATTGGGCCGCTTAATTTCGGGCGATTTGCAGACTGTTTGATTGCCCAGTACACACGCAAAATCCCCAAAATGAGGATCAGAAAACCGATGGAAATATGCCATGGCACCAGGGTTTGGCCTACCCAGTGTTCGCCTTCATTAATAAGGTCGCCTATTTTCAGGAATTGCCAGACAATCAGTATGGCCATTCCCCAGTGAAACCATCGGGACAAACTGCCGTAACGTTCGGGTGTATCGCTCATTGTTCACTCCTTGGGTCGTGGAAGGGGTTGGAAACACGGTATTAACAAGTTGCGGATGAATGGGGACTGGTATGTTTTTACAGATTACCATGAATTAACGGGCTGAAAAAAAACACATTTTTATAGCTAGGTATAAATACCAATATGGTGATGTTGTCTTTTAATCAATAATTTGTATCGACTACGATATTATCGATATCGATAGAATAAATTAAAAATACATTCACGTGTGTATGTGAATAAATTGCGCAGGCAGTGAGGAAGACAAAATGAATCAGCAGGAAGGATTGAAGCACGCTTCAGTCATTGATATGCATGCCCATATCGTATTGGCTGAAACCATGGGAGCAGCAGGGGAGTATGGTCCATTCCTGGGGAAAAACCCGGATAATACGCCTTATTTTCAAATAGGAAAAACATACCGCCTGAATGGTGTGAAGTATGAAGGCAGTCCCTTCATGGATGTGGATTGCCGTCTTGAAAAAATGGCAGAAAGCGGCATTGATTACCAAGTGCTTTCTCCTAATCCGCTTACCTATTTTCATTTTATTCCTGCTCAGGAAGCCATCCGGTTTTGCCGGATTCACAATGATGCGGTGGCTCGTCTGGTTAATAACAACAGTCAAAAACTGGGAGCCTTTGCCGCATTGCCAATGCAAGATCCCAAAGCAGCCAGCGAGGAGTTGAAACGCGCCGTTAATGAATTAAACCTGATGGGGGCCGCTTTTGGCACAGACATGCCGTTGCGTTTGCATGATCCTGCCCTGGATATTGTGTATAAAACCGCGGCTGAACTGGGTGTCCCCCTTTATATTCACCCGGGCCCGGCAGGCATTGATGGTCCGGAAGGGGATCCGGTGTTACGCCATTTTGAACTGGATATTGTGGCAGGGTTTACCTGTCAGGAAACGCTTGCCATCGGATCCCTGGTGTATGGCGGCGTCTTGGAGCGGCACGAAAACCTTAAGATCTGCGTTAGCCACGGTGGAGGTGCGGTGGCCATGACCAGTTACCGGATGGCGCAGGCGGCACGCAAGCGACCCTGGTCACCGGCATCGCTAAGGGATAAAGGCAATTTTGAAGCCATGCTCAAACGGCTTTGGGTGGACACGCATATTGGGCATCCCAAGGCGATAGAGCTTTTATCCGAAACATTTGGTGCCGATCATTTGGTTTACGGCACCAACTTTGCCGGTTGGGATATGCCTGACAATCTGGACAGTCATGCACTTCCTGATTTTCTGGCAGACAACGCCCGCAAATTGCTTTGCCGGACCTGAACAGGCACTGATATCAAGAGAGTAATATGGTAATGCATTTATACATTCATGGTGGACAGGTCATTGATGGGACCGGTGAGGTACCTTTTGCCGCTTCTGTTCTTGTGCGTGATGACAAAATTGTGGCGGTTGGGCAGGAAGCTGATCAGCAGGTGATGCATCTGGATCAGGTCAAACGGATTGATGCCAGTGGTTTGACCGTTATGCCGGGGCTTATTGATTCACATTGCCATTTGAGCTTTGATGACGCCTCTTCGAATCTTGAGATTTTTCATCAACGGCGCAATGCCCTGTCGGCATTGGTTGCCTCGTATAACGCCAAAAAAGTGCTGCGTGCCGGGGTGACTTCAATTCTTGATCCCGATTCGGTATTTGCCAACTCGCTTGATCTTCGTGATGCCATCAATGCCGGTTATGTGGAAGGTCCGCGTATGGCCTGTGGTGCTTATGCCTTAATCACCGGTGTGGGTGGAACCGCCGGCAATTTAATCGCCGATGAGGGTGTGACCGGTTATTACCGTGTGGTGCATGGGGAAAATGAAATTATCAGGGAAGTGCGTCGCCAGATAAAAGAGGGGGTGGACTGGATCAAGGTACATGTTTCAGGCGTAGTGCCACATTATGCCCACCTGGGTGAGCGTTGCAGCTGGAGCCAGAAGGAACTGGATTTGGTGTGTGAGGTTGCGCATGACATGGGTGTCCCGGTGATGGGGCATTGCCGGGGGGCAGAAGCGGTCAAACGTGCCGTCAAGGCTGATTTTGACATGCTGTTCCATGCGACCGGCATGGATGAGGAGGCCGTTAAGGCGGTGATTGACAAACGCATACCGGTCTGTCCATCGTTAACATTCCAGGCCAATATCGCTGATTTTGGTGCGCAAATTGGTACCAGCCAGGCCTTGATCGACTTGTTCAAGAATGAGATTCAGGAATCGGTCGAGCCAATGAAACGCCTGATTGCTGCCGGTGTTCCTTTGATTTGTGGCAGTGAAAGCGGTTTTACCGCTGTGCCTTACGGAGATTGGCATCATCGGGAAATGGAGGTTTTTGTCAAATATTTTGGCATGACGCCCTTGCAGGCCATTCGTAGCGCAACCGCAGACAATGCTTTCGCCATGAAAATGTCCGGTGAGCTGGGCCTGATCAAGCCCGGCTGCTATGCCGACATATTGTGTATCGAGGGCGACCCATCACAGCAAATTTCCCTGTTGGGTGAAACCCGGCTTATTCACCATGTGATCAAGAATGGCCAACAGCTTGATCTTTCTCCATTACCCGCGCATACGCGTTTGTCTGGATGGCATATTCCCACTATGGGGCAGCGGATTAGCAAAAGCGCGGTCATGCCGGCATTCAATTGATTTTGCAGTTTCAAGACATTAATACAGACTTAAACCAATTATCAAAGAGACAAATATGAAACCTATCAGTACACTTTTGATGGCATCCGCTTTATCGCTTACTCTGGCTTGTACCGCACAGGCACAATCCATTGATACGAAAAAATTTGCCGTGGTCGGAACATGGGGGCAGCTTGACCACTGGAAAAGGGAAGACAAATTCTGGAACCAGACATTGCCTGCTGTTTCAGGGGGCAAGTTGACGGCCAATGCCAAGCCATTGACCGAACTGGGTATGGACGGCCAGAAGATCATGCGTGACCTGAGAGCAGGCGCCTTCGATTTCGCCCATGGGGTTTTTCTTTATGTTTCCAGTGACAGTCCTGTCATTGAAGGGGGGGACCTGTCGGGGGTGTCGCCTGATCTGGCAACATTCCGCAAAACCATGAACGCCTATCTTCCGGTGCTGAACAAAGAGTTTGAACAAAAGTTCAACTCTAAAATACTCATGCTGTATGCCTTTGATGAAACCAATATGCAATGCAAGTTGCCGGAAAACACGCCGTCTGAAGTGGGTCTGGATGTATTCAAGAACCTGAAAATCAGAAGTTTTGGTGCCTCGATTTCTGACTTCATTTCGGAATCGCTGGATGCCGTGCCGGTTCCGGTCGCTTTTGGTGAGGTGCTGCAAAGCCTGCAGAAAAACACCATCGATTGCGGTGTTTCGGGCGTTCGCTCTGCCTATGATGCCAAGTGGTGGCAGGTGGCCACACATAATGTGAACCTGTCATTGGGGTACACCGCTTCATTCCTGGCCGTTAACAAAAAAGTCTGGGACAAGCTGTCTCCAGATACGCAAAAATTGATTGAAAGTGAAGTGGCCAAACTGGAAGAGGAAATGTGGCAGGCAACGGCCAGGAATAACGAGCAAGGCCTCAATTGCATTACTTCTGGTTCATGTGATACCGAAAATGGCAATATGAAACTGGTCAGGCTGACAGATGAGGCGCAAAAAGCGCTGAAGCAGTCAATCAATGACAAGGTGGTGCGCAATTGGGCAAGTCGATGCAAAACCAGAAGCGCCACTTGCGTGGATGACTGGAACAGCACAGTAGGTGAAGTGGTAGGCATGCGTGCAGAATAAACAGGCATGATGTGGCTGATGAGTCAGCGCCGATGTCTTCTGGAGTAAGAGATATGTTGTCAGATATATACCGTTTCCTGCATCGGATTTCCCGGTTCGGTGTGTGGATTTGTGGTGGCGGTTTTTTATTGATTTCGATAGGCGTGTTCATTGAGGTTTTGATGCGCTATCTGTTTCAAACAAAATTCAGCGGTTCGGGTGAACTGGCCGGTTATATTTTTGCCATCTCAACAACATGGGGGTTTTCATATTGCCTGTTTGAAAAAACCCATGTACGGATCGACTTTGCCTATCAACATATGCCCAAACCCCTTCAGGGGGTCATGGACTGGCTCTCCCTGTTAAGCCTGCTGGTTTTTTCGGTCTTATTGGCCAGCAAGGCCTGGATGACTTTCATGGAGTCCATTGAGTTTTCATCCATGTCGACCAGTGCCTTGCAGACGCCTTTATGGATTCCGCAACTGGCATGGGCCGTTGGATTCATCATGTTTGCCCTGAATGCCGCCTTTCTGGTGGTTTATACGGGTTTGTTACTGCTGGCTGGCGACAGGCAGGCCGCTGCAAAAGTGGCTTCCATTCCATCAACTCATGAGTAATTGGTAAATACAGGAACATCATCATGGTTTTTTTACTCATCGTCGCCGTTTTGCTTGTTTTGGTTTTCATGAGCATACCCGTGGCGTCTGTGCTGGGGTTGCTGACAATGTGGCTCGATCAGGCATACACTGACGGACGCATGTCGTTGACGTTTGGCGGTTTTATCTGGGATGCCAGCACTCAATTCATCCTGATCTCGGTACCTTTGTTCATCTTGCTGGGTGAAATCGTTCTGCGTGCCGGTTTGGCTGAAAAAATGTATATGGCCGTGTCCAAATGGCTGTCGTGGCTGCCTGGTGGCCTGATGCATGCCAATATCGGCTCCTCGGCCATTTTTGCAGCTACTTCCGGCTCCAGCGTGGCAACCGCCGCCACCATAGGTACCGTGGCGTATCCTGAAATTGGCAAACGGGGTTATAAAGAGTCCCTATTTCTGGGGTCTATCGCTGCCGGTGGTACCTTGGGTATTCTCATTCCCCCCTCGGTGGTGCTGATTGTATATGGTGTGTTAACACAGACTTCCATCCCCGAGCTTTATCTGGCCGGTATTTTGCCAGGTTTGTTGCTGGTGGTGTTGTTTTCACTGGTGATCATTGTGGCCTGCCTGATCAACCCTTCTTATTCCGGACAGAAACAGTCAAGCACATGGGCGGAAAAAATGACGGTGCTGCTTGATCTGGTACGGCCGCTGATTCTGTTTCTGGGGGTGGTTGGCTCTATTTATGCCGGTATTGCCACACCTACCGAAGCGGCATCCTTTGGCGTGGTGTTTGCGTTGTTACTGGCCTGGTGGGAAAAGAAACTGACTGTCCCGATGTTGCTGGCCTGTTTTGAAAATACGGTCAAAACAACCGCCATGATCATGCTGATCATCTTTGCCGCCATGCTGCTGAATGTGGTGATTGGGTATATGGGGGTCATCCAGTCAGCAACCGAATTCATCAAGACATTGAATCTGACTTCCCTGGAAACCCTAGTGATCCTGGTGGTTTTTTACCTGATCCTGGGCATGTTCATGGAAACCTTTTCAATGATGCTGACGACCATCGGACTGGTTTTCCCCTTGATGACCTCATTGGGCTTTGATCCGGTCTGGTTCGGGATTGTGTTAACGATCTTGATGGAAATTGCGCTCATTACGCCACCGATCGGGGTCAATCTTTTTGTGGTGCAGGGGATCCGGAAAAATGGCGGCGCTTTTAACGATGTCTGCGTGGGGTCCATTCCTTTTGTATTAATGATGCTGCTTCTTATTGTGCTGGTAACCATCTTTCCCCAGATAATTCTTTGGTTGCCCAACAAATTTTATTAATGGAAAAAAAATGACTGATATTGCCAGCCTGGTTAAAAGAATAGATCGCCTGGAGTCCCGTAACGCCATTGTTGAATTGGGTACGCGTTATGCCATGGCCTGTGATGAACATGATATGCCTGCATTGCTTTCCCTGTTCACCGAAGATGCCGTATTTGACTCGCCCAGTGGTGTCATGAAGGCCCATGGAAAGGGGGCCATCGAGGCCATGTTTATTAACATGTTTAAAATTCGGGGCCCTGCCTATCACTGGACACATGATCATATTGTTGAATTTGATGGTGATGATCCCGATAGGGCAACGGGTATTGTGTTAAGCCATGCAGAGACTTCGCCGGATGGCCAAGGAAGCATGGCAGCGATGAAATATGAAGATGTTTATGCAAGAGTAAATGGACAGTGGAAATACGCCAGAAGAAGCATTCATTTTCTGTATTACACCCCCATCAGCGAATATGGCCAGATCCTGAATCGAAAGGATCGGCTTGTGGTGGGCGGGAAGCGTTTGCCAGCAGACTATCCCGAATCATTGCCCAGTTGGCAGGAATTTAAAAAAAGCCATGCCTGATAAGCACGGTTTTACTGGAAATAAGGAAAGGATCATGGAAACAAGAATGGAAAAAATTGAGCTGGCCAGACGGGCCCTGGCGCATTTTGACACGAAAGGAACTGATCAGGCCGCCAGCACCCTTGAGTTGCCCGTTACCTTGTATAGCGATGTTGAGCGTTTTCAGAGAGAAAAACAGGCTATTTTCATGGAACTGCCCCTGGCATTGGCAATGAGTATCGAGCTGCCTGAGCCTGGCAGCTATAAGGCCATGACCGTGATGGATAAGCCCGTTTTGCTCTCACGTGATGAGAACGGTCAGGTGCATGCGTTCATTAATGCCTGTCGTCATCGTGGGGCACCGGTATGTCAGGAGGGTAAAGGACAGGGCAAACGGTTTGTTTGCCCCTATCATGCCTGGCAATATGGTCTTGATGGCCAACTGAAAGGCATTTACGGCTCCAATACGTTTGGGGATGTGAGTCCGGCGACACATTCACTGACCGAATTACCCTGTGCCGAGCAAAGTGGTTTGATCTGGGTTTGCCTGACCCCGGGTAAAGTGTTTGATATTGATGAGTGGCTGCAAGACTTTAAAGAACAGCTGGATGGACTGCAGTTAAACAACTGGCAGATTTACGAGCAACGCTGGCTGGATGGCCCCGGCTGGAAAGTGGCCTGGGACGGTTATCTTGAGGCCTATCATCACAATACCTTGCATGCCAACACGGTTGGACGCTACACGATTGGCAACTTAATGCTGCATGACACGTATGGCCCCCACCAGCGCCTGGTCTTTGCCAGACGTACGCTGGCGGAAATGAAAGCGCAGGAAGAAAAAGACTGGGATCCCGATTTGCACTTGCGGCAAATCCATTCGGTTTTTCCAAACCTTTCCATCTCGGGTGTGCTGGGTGACCATTGTCTGGTCAGTCATGTTTTTCCCGGGGCAACGCCCGAAACAACCCGAACCCTGCAAACGGTCCTGGTGGCCAAAGCACCCGTGACCGAAGAAGAAAAAAACAAATCCGAGGCCTTTAGTGCAACCGTGTTGCAGGCGGTGCAGCAGGAAGATTATCCTATGGGGTATAAAATCCAGCAGGGGCTGCCGGCAGGGGGCAACCGTGTCTTTACGATTGGCCGTAATGAGCCTGCGATTCAGCATTACCATAAATGGGTCAAACATTTTGCCGGTGAATAGGGGGAAGCATGTTTATAGAGCAAAGAACTTATACTTTCAAAGCTGGCACGGTGCCGCAATTTATGGCCTTGTATGAAGAAGAGGGGTTGGCTATCCAGAAGTCAATATTGGGCAATATGGTGGGCTATTTCACTTCTGAATTCGGTACCCTGAACCAGACCGTGCACTTGTGGCAATATCAAAATTTTGAAGACAGGGCCGCCAGGCGGGCTGCCTTGGCGGCCAATGAGCAATGGCAGGCATTTTTTGCCAAGGTGGCCCCGATGTTGATCAGCCAGGAAAGCAAAATCCTGCAGCCGACTTCATTTTCACCAATCAAGTAAATAGTTTGGAATTAAAGGATTGTAACAATGGATCTTGGTATTGCAGGGAAAAAGGCACTGGTATGCGGTGCCAGCAAAGGCCTGGGTTTTGCCTGTGCCCAGGCACTTGCCAAGGAAGGTGTTGATGTTATCCTGGTGGCCCGCACGGAAAGCATCTTGAGGCAGGCCGTTGCCACGCTTCAGGCAACGGCCGGGGGCAGGGTTGATTATGTGGTGGCTGATGTTACTACCGCAGAAGGTCGTGAACGTGTTTTGCAGGCCTGCAGCCGTCCCGATATTCTGGTCACCAATGCAGCAGGTCCGCCACCGGGAAATTTTCGGGAATGGTCGATCGATGACTGGTCGCGTGCCCTCAATGACAACATGCTCAGCTCAATCGAGCTGATTCGCATGACCATCGATGGCATGATCCAGAACCGCTTTGGCCGTATCGTGAACATAACATCCAGTGCGGTGAAAGCACCCATTCCCGCACTGGGGTTGTCCAATGGCGCCAGGGCGGGCCTGACCGGTTTTGTGGCGGGCCTGGCTCGTGAGGTTGTTAAGCATAATGTCACCGTCAACAATCTGTTGCCCGGTTTTTTTGATACGGACAGATTACGCAATACGCTGGATTATTTGGCAAAACAGGCATCCACGACGCTTGAGGACTATCGTCAGCAGCATCAACAAACCATACCGGCTCTTCGCTACGGCAAGCCGGAAGAGTTTGGTATGATGTGCGCATCAATGTGTAGCGCCCATGCAGGATATTTAACGGGACAAAACATTCTTCTTGATGGCGGCTTCTACCCTGGCACATTTTAACGCTGACCATGCGTTGTTTGCCACAATGCCATGAATACCTTCATTGGGACGATAATGGATATTACAAACAATAAATCATCAGACAGGCTGGATTCACGGCTTTCGTATCTTTTCCATTTGATTGGTGCCCGTTTTCTGCAGATCGGCAACCGGCATTTCCGTCATTTGGGGCTTAACCACTATTCAGCCAGAATGCTGGTTATCCTGATGGATAACGGGGAAATGAAAACGGGTGATCTGGTTAGCCGGCTTGGCCTGCCGCAATCCACCATTTCAACGCAATTGCAGGTACTGAACAAACGTAAACTGATCAAGCGCAAGCGTTCTGAAAAAGACAATCGTTCGGTGATGGTTGAACTGACCAAAGAAGGACATGAACTGGCGGTGGATTGCAATCATTTGAGCCAAACCGTGCAGGATTATCTGGTTGGTCATTTCGAAGAAAAAGAGTTACTGAGAAATGTCCAGTTTCTTGAAAAAATCAATAAACTGCTGGGTGAGCTTGAGAATCAGGATCTTTACGAGTTCAAGAAAAACGAACATAACAATGGTGTATCTGATTGAGAACTGAATTATTATCTGAATAGTGCGTTTTCGGTTTTACCAGTCGACTCAAGGTTTCTATTATGCAAAATACAGGTTTATTTCATCAGCAGGCTTACATCAATGGTCAATGGCTGGATGCCGATTCAGGTCAGGTACAAACCATTCTGAACCCGGCCACTGCTGAGGTACTGGGTACGGTTCCAATTATGGGTGCGGCTGAAACCAGGCTGGCTATTGAAGCGGCCAATAATGCCTTGCCGGCCTGGCGGGCAAAAACCGCCAAGGAACGTTCGCAATTATTGCGTAAATGGTTTGAGCTGATGATTGAGCATCAGGATGAATTGGCCCGTTTGATGACGCTGGAGCAGGGCAAGCCCCTGGCAGAAGCCAAAGGGGAAATCCTGTATGCCGCTTCGTTTGTGGAATGGTTTTCGGAAGAGGCCAAACGGGTTTATGGCGATGTGATTCCCGGGCCACAGGCCAACAAGCGTGTGATTGTGGTTAAACAGCCGGTGGGCGTTACCGCAGCGATTACCCCCTGGAACTTCCCGTCTTCCATGATTACCCGCAAAGCGGCACCGGCCCTGGCCGCCGGATGCACCATGGTGCTGAAGCCGGCACCGCAAACCCCGTATTCCGCGCTGGCCTTGGCAGAGCTGGCGGAACGTGCGGGTGTTCCTGCCGGTGTGTTTAATGTAGTAACGGGTGATGCCATTGCTATTGGTGCAGAGCTTACCGGCAACCCGATTGTGCGCAAACTGTCTTTCACTGGTTCTACCCAGGTGGGCCGTTTATTAATGGCCCAGTGCGCGAATGATGTCAAGAAAGTTTCGCTAGAGCTGGGTGGTAACGCACCGTTTATTGTTTTTGAAGACGCTGATCTTGATGCCGCTGTTCAGGGCGCGATTATTTCAAAGTTTCGCAATAACGGCCAAACTTGCGTGTGTGCAAACCGCCTGTATGTGCACGATAAGGTTTACGATGCTTTTGTACAGAAATTGACTGCTGCGGTAGCGGGTTTCAAAGTGGGCAATGGCATGGAAGCGGAAACCACCATGGGTCCTTTGATTGATGAAAATGCGCTGGCCAAGGTCAAGTCACACATTGCTGATGCCCTGGAGAAAGGTGCCCGTATTGTGACCGGCGGTAAACCCCATGCGCTGGGCGGCACTTTCTTTGAACCTACCGTGATGGTTGATGTGCCAGTTAATGCGGTTGTTGCCAAGGAAGAAACGTTTGGTCCCCTGGCACCCGTCTTCCGTTTTCATCATGAAGAAGAGGCTATTGCCTACGCCAATGACACGGAGTATGGCTTGGCCGCCTATTTTTACACGCGGGATATCAGCCGCGTGTTCAGGGTTGCCGAAGCGCTTGAGTATGGCATGGTGGGTATCAATTCGGGTGCTATTTCTACCGAAGTGGCCCCCTTTGGTGGCATGAAAGCATCGGGCCTGGGACGTGAAGGATCCAAATACGGCATCGAGGAATACATCGAGATTAAATACCTGAGTTTGGATATTTAAGCGTTTTGTTTTGCAATGCTGCGGTGCTATGATCGTATAGATCAAATTTTCCTGCAAGGAATCAAGTGCCGTGGCAACGAAAAATGAAAATCATCTTCATGGACTAAGTACTCACAAGGCCGTTGAACGGCTGCGTTTGGAAGGTCCTAACGAATTGCCACGTGCAGGCAAACGATCAATTTTTCGTATTGCCCTGGAAGTCTTGCGAGAGCCTATGCTCTTGCTGTTGTTGGTTGGCGGATTTGTCTACCTATTGCTGGGAGACCGTACTGAAGCCAGTATCCTGCTTGCTTTTGCCAGCTTCTCGGTTGCCATTACGGTAATCCAGGAAACCCGCACTGAACGTGTGCTTGAAGCATTACGCGATTTGTCTTCCCCGCGTGCGCTGGTGATTCGTGATGGAGAGCGCATTCGCATTGCCGGTCGTGAAGTTGTTCGTGACGACTTGCTTATCCTGGAGCAAGGGGACCGTATCGCTGCCGATGCCATATTGCTTGACGCCATCGACTTGCAGACTGACGAATCACTGCTTACCGGAGAGTCCCTGCCGGTTGGCAAGAAGGCCTCAACGTTTACCAATAACACACAAGAGCACAAGGATCCGCGTCCGGGTGGTGAAGACCAGCCCTATGTTTATTCCGGTTCGCTGGTTGTGCGTGGCAGCGGGATTGCCCGTGTTCTGGCAACCGGCCCGCATACCGAAATTGGCAAAATCGGCCAGTCGCTTGCCGAACTTGATACCGAAGCACCCCGCCTGAAGCGTGAAACGGGCCGGATTGTCACATGGTGTGCAATGGGGGGCAGTCTGGTGGCCTTGCTGGTGGTGCTGCTTTATGGCTTGTCGCGCGGCGAGTGGCTAGAGGCAATGCTGGCTGGCATTGCTGTTGGCATGTCCATGCTTCCCGAAGAGTTTCCGGTTGTACTGACGGTATTCATGGCGATGGGTGCCTGGCGGATAGGCAAGGTGGGTGTGCTTACCCGAAGGGCAGCTGCCATTGAAACCTTGGGTTCGGCAACGGTACTGTGCACTGATAAAACCGGTACCCTTACAGAAAATCGCATGGCACTTGTACAAGTTTGGCTGCCATCGGGCGAAACAGGGATTCTGGATGGGAAAGCGGCCTTATCTGATGGCCACTACAAGCTGATTGAAACAGCAATGCTGGCCAGTGCCGCAGAGCCGGTTGATCCAATGGAAATTGCTATGCATCGCGCTCATGGGATGGGCAAGGTCACAGAGAAACAGACTGCTGCATTGGTATATAACTATGGATTGCGCCCAGAGCTGTTGGCCATGTCCAATATCTGGGACGATAACGGAACCCTGAAAATCTGTGCGAAAGGTGCGCCTGAAGCGATTGCTGGACTGTGTCGGCTTTCTTCTGAAGAAATCGCGCAAATGAAGGCGGCCGCTGAAGAAATGGCCAGGCGTGGCATACGCGTGCTGGCGGTTGCTACCGCGACGGCTACCGATCGTAACTGGGCTGAATCCCAACGGGCTTATGCATATACATTAGAAGGTCTGGTTGGGTTTGTTGATCCAATACGAGCCAGTGTGCCCGGTGCGATTGCCGAATGTCGGCGTGCCGGTATCCGGGTGGTCATGATTACCGGAGACTACGAGGTAACGGCACGTTCTATTTCCATGCAGGCAGGCATTCCTGATGGCGATGTATTAACCGGCAGCGATCTTGAAAAGATGACGGACGAACAGCTTGAGCAACGCCTGAAAACCGTCACCGTATTTGCACGGATCATGCCAGAACAAAAACTGCGTATTGTCCAGGCGTTCAAAACCGAGGGTGAGATTGTAGCTATGACTGGAGATGGCGTTAATGATGCGCCATCACTCAAGGCGGCGCATATTGGTGTTGCCATGGGCAAGCGGGGAACCGATGTGGCGCGTGAGGCTTCCGCCATGGTACTGCTTGACGATGATTTCGGCTCTATCATTCAGTCGGTTCGGCTGGGGCGGCGAATCTACGATAACATGCGCAAGGCGATGGCCTTCATTTTTGCGGTTCATGTGCCGATTGCCGGGTTGGCGCTGTTCCCTTTGTTCTTTGGTTATCCAATCTTGCTGGGGCCAATTCATATTGCATTGCTTGAAATGGTCATCGACCCGGTGTGTACACTGGTATTTGAAGCGGAGCGCGAAGAGGATGATGCCATGCAACGCCCGCCACGTGATCCGTCTGAACATATGTTCTCGATTCCCATGGTTGTATGGAGCGTCTTTCAGGGTGGTGTTGCCTTTGCGATGCTGGCTGGCGTTTTTCTTTATAAAACGGCGTCTGGCATGCCCGAGGTTGAAGCGCGTGCCTTGGTCTTCTTTGCACTGATCGCCCAGATCATGGCGCTGATTCTGGTCAATCGCTCATTCACTGCATCGTTAAGGGAGGCCTTTGCCCGAAAGAATATGGCACTGGTGTATGTTGTCCTGATTGTGGCGGGCGTTACCGCATTAATCCTGTTCTTGCCTGCTGCACAGGAGTTGTTGAAGTTTGGCATGATTACCTGGGAAGATATGGTGCTGGCGCTGGGCTTGGGTGTTGTGCTGTTACTGCTGCTAGAGGGCTGTAAGCCCATTATCCAGAGAATTTCCTTGGGCCAAGGTAAACTGGCTGAAAAAAGCAACAGGAATAACTTTACATCCCCATAGAATAATCGCTAAGCTGCTTTATCTAATGTGGAAGTAAATCAATATTTGCCCGGAGCAATGGATGATAGACCTGTCTTCCCCACTGAAAGCCGATACGTTTACCCATGTCCGGATAGTTGTCGGCATGATTACCGGCTTATGCATGACCCGTTTGCTGAACGGGTTAAGCCGTTTTGTCCAGCAACCCAATAAAGATCATGTGTTTTTTGTGCACATTGGCTGGACGTTCTTTCTGTTGCTGGATATGGTCAATTTCTGGTGGTTTCAGATTCGGCTGGCCAATACGGTAACCTGGAACTTTGGGCTTTACCTGTTCATTCTTTTCTATGCCTCGCTTTACTTCTTTACCTGCACCATTCTATACCCCGACAAAATAGACAATATCAACAGAATGGATGACTACTTCCTCTCCAGGCGGGCCTGGTTTTTTGGCTTGCTGATTGCACTTAACCTTACGGATTTGTTGGATACCACCTTGAAAGGAACCAATTACTTGCTTTCCTTGGGGCTGCCCTATGTTTTGCATATCAGTGTTTTTGTGGTGTTGTGCGGCTTTGCCATACGCAGCAAGCAACTCGGGTTTCATAGAGGTTTTGCTGCGTTTGCCATTATTGAAGAAGCCATCTGGGCGGTATACGCTTACAGTTCTATTGTCTAGCTATGTCATTCCGGTCCACTTGAAATTTAATCCAATCCAGTATTACCGGCGGAAATCACAAGTATCCGTTTACGGATTTATGCATATCATTGACTTCGGCTATCAAGGGATATATTCTGATTGTTGAACGCCCCTTTCTATTGCTTTGTATGGCAGAAGGGGACGGTGGCCTGGTTTTATCAGTATTGACCAGCGCGTGTAAGCGTTCCACTTGCACATCAATCCAGGGAGTTTGGCCAAATGCGCTATTTTTTTGTTTGTTTGTTCTTGTTTTTAACCGGTTGTACTGGCATACCTAAAGGGATAGAGCCAGTCCAGAACTTTGATTACCAGCGTTATCTGGGTAAATGGTATGAAATTGCACGCCTTGATCATTCCTTTGAGCGCGGATTGCAGCAAGTAAGCGCCGAATATACAATGCGTGACGATGGCGGCATCAAGGTTATTAATCGTGGCTTTAATACGGCCAAAAATCAATGGAAAGAAGCCGAAGGCAAGGCCTACTTTGTGGAAGATAGCAAGCAGGGTTATTTGAAAGTGTCGTTCTTTGGGCCTTTCTACGGCTCTTATGTAATTTTTGATTTAGGCAAAAATTATGAGTATTCATTGATCACCAGCCACAACAAGGACTTTTTATGGCTGTTGTCCAGGACGCCAACCATTGATGAAAACCTTAAAAAAGAGCTGATCGCTAAAATGGACAGCTTGGGATTCAACACCAAAAACCTTATTTTTGTAGATCAATCCGCACAAAAATAAACCAGCAATAGTAGGTGGATAGTGAAGTAATGGAATTGGCAGCTTAGGCTGCCAATTTTTTTTGACCTGTATAAAATGGTGCTTTGCCCATTGAGTTACTTAATGCCCTCAGCAAGGCTTAATGAAAAAAAACTAAGAAATCGCCTTTTTGTATATTAATTATTTCCAGTGTGTATTCTTAATGATAGATATATCCAGCTGAATAAACCAATTCCAATTCTTTGTTAACATCTTGGGCATACTAATTACTTAGTGCTGTTTCTTTTATTTCAAGCCGCTTTTTATATGGGCATTCACTATGAATAACCTGGATCTGGGTTTATTGCGAACTCTGGTAACCGTTGAAAAAACCAATACTTTTTCGGGGGCGGCAGAGGCGCTGTTTAAAACGCAGTCAGCGGTTAGCCAGCAAATGCAAAGGCTGGAAGAGCAGATGGGTTATCCCTTGTTCCAAAAACGTGGCCGGCACAGGGAGCTTACCCAGCAAGGCAAGCAATTGGCCGAGTATGCCCGCCGCCTGCTGGCTATTAATGATGAAGTGCTGCGCACGGTGGGACGTCAGCAAATGGAAGGGCATATCCGCTTCGGGGCAACCTTTGATGTGGCGGATACGATTCTGCCCATTGTGCTCACGCATATTGCCCGCTATGCCCCCAAGGTGAAACTGGACATACAGGTTGACCGCAGTCCAGCCTTAATGGCTTTGCTGGCCTCGGGTAATATAGACATGGCTATTTCTACCCGTGATGCACCTGGGCTGAACAGCTTTGTAGTGCGTACCTCGCCCACGGTCTGGATATGCGCGGCTGATTTTTCTTACAACCGTCATTCAACATTACCTTTGATTTTGGCCGATGAACCCAGTATATTCCGGCGACTGGCCTTAACCGCGCTAGCGCAGCATCAAATTGACTGGCGTATTAACTATCTTGCCCCTTCTTTGGCGGGTATCAAGGCCGCAGTGCGTGCAGGCCTGGGTGTGACGGCCCGTAGCGTTGAATTTTTGGGGCCGGACATGCGGGTATTGGCCGAGCAGGAAGGATTGCCACCCTTGCCTTTGATGACCTATCGCTTACTGACGCGACAAGACACGATTAACCCGCTAACGTTGGGCATTTTTGAAATGCTGAAGGCACAGTTCGAAAACACAAACTGAACTGGATAAGAATGGCAACCTTACGGGTTGATCACGCTTTGCACGGCCGTTGCGGGAGACCACTCGACATTCTGGGGGAATGAAGTTACCCTGCGTTTGCTGTTTAACGATGCTTAGCGCTTTAAAAAAATCTAAAAGTCGCCCGCTCTTGCTCATCTATTTGAGAAACAAGATTGGTTTCCCATTCCAGGTATTTTCTGGCGGCTTCCTTGTTGCCGTTATGCCGGTCATGCACAAAAAACAGGAAATCAATGCACGCTGCATCGGGGGGCTGTTCACTGTCATGTTCCAGCGGCAAACCGGATGACTCGAAGAAGTCCTCATCAATAACGGCAAATTGGATATTCTGGTAGTCCGCGTCTTCCAAGTCACGGGCCAAGAGCATGGTTTTTTCCGCTTCGCTGCCAAGCAATAAAATGCAAGCCTGAGGATGATCGGGTGCGTGTTCCATCAAGGTTGGGCGAATCACCCAGAAGCTGTTTTTCAAGTGGCAAGCTCGAAACTGCATGCTGGGCCTGGCATCAAGGACGATGGCCTGCGGATGCTGTTTGATGAAGTCAACCGCTGCAGCCGCAGAAATCTGGCGAGCATGACTTAGGGAAACAAGCGTCGTGGGCAGCGTGGGTAATGTGGCTAGCTTGTCAGTTTCGGCAAGCAGGTAAACTTCCCAGCCAAGCTGCTTAAGCCAGCTGGCCACCACGGGGGCACGGATCTGGTCGAAATCAGCTAAAACAATGCGGGCTTTTCTTACCCCGATGTATTCATCGGTTGCCTGAACCAGTTGTCCGCCTGGGGTATGCCGTATCAGTGCGGGCAGCTGGCTTGCTTGATGCTCTTGTTCGGTACGGATATCACACAAAAACGTGTTGCGATCAGCCTCTTGCAGCCACAGCAAAACCTGCTCGAAAGAAACATGGCTAAGGCCAAAGCGCCGGGCAAGATTGCTTGCGCGTTCTTTTAATAGCGGTAGCAAGGACGGGTTGATATGTTCTGGATACAGGCGGTTGGCCTGGCGTTCCAGTTCATACCCCGACAAATACCAACCCTGGGTGCCGTTTTCCAGTGCATAAATCTTGTTGGGTAAGCCAAGGTTGATCAGGGTTTGTGCGCCAATAATGCTGCGGGTGCGGCCAGCGCAGTTGATCACGATAGTTGTATCAGGATCATCGGCAATCTGGCTGGCACGCAGGGCAAGCTCACCGTTGGGGCAGCAGATTGAGCCGGGAATATTCATTTTCCGGTATTCAGGAACGGGCCGCCCGTCCAGAATGACCAGATTGCCATTGGCAAACTGGATCATTTCCTGTAATTGGCTGGCTGAAACACTGGGTGTGTGGCAGGCATGTTCGGCCAGTTCGCCAAATGTTTTGCTAGGTAAGTTAACACCGGCAAAAGTGGAAAACCCGGCTGCCTGCCATGCCTGGATACCGCCTTGCAGTACATGAATATGGCGGTAGCCAAGGTTTTGCAAGGCCGTAGCGGCAGCCATTACGGTTTGATGGCCGGCATTGCTGCCTTCGCCATAAATAACGATGCGTGTATTCGGGTTGGGAACCAGTTTTTTTGCCCGCAACTCCAGCACGCTATAGGGTAAAGAGACCGCGAAGAACAGGTGGTTTTCTCCGTACTGGCCGTGTTCACGGATATCCAGAATGGCAATTTCATGTTCATCATGAATCCAGCTTTTCAGCTGTTTGGCATCAATCTCTTTCATGGATTGGGGCGTGGCAGATTTTAAGGGCGGGCAATTTGGCATAGTCAACATGTGGCCCTAGCGGGTTTTCACACCAATGTCCATGATCTTGCAGGTATTGTTTTCCACATCAAAAGCCAGTCTTTCCGTTAAGGTTTCCAGTGCCTTGCCGTACATATGCAGGTGGCGGATCTGGCTGTCTTCAATTCTTACCGCGTGGATGTCGTTTCGCATAAGCGCAATGCCTTGACCAGGGCCAATACTTTGCATGCCCGTTTGAACGATGGTTGCCTTGCCTGGCGTGCTGCCATCATCGGTGCGTTCGTACAGGTAGTTGCTTTCCGTGCCTTCCACCGCGGCAATGCAGGCCCATGTTGTATGGTTGTGTGGGACGATTTTTTTGCCGGGTTTCATGACATTCAAGTACAGCGACAGGCTGTTATCGGGTTCTGAATGAATCAGGTAGCGGGCTTGCAGTTCTTCGCCCTCTGGTGCGGGGTAATCGGCTTCAGACCACCAGTTTGTATTGGCGGCCAGTTGAATTAGCGCGTCGCGTACGGCGTCCAGTCCTTTGCGGTTGGGTTCAGGTGTTGTTTGCTGTTTGGCAAGCGCCATAAATTCGTTAATGGCGTTTTGCTTGCCGATGTTGCTTTCCATCAATTTTCTCCTTTGATTTTCTGTAAGTATAGAGATATCAGGCAGCATGGACTAATTAAAATTTTTTGTTAACATATTAGGAATGCTAATGGGTTGGTGCTTTTCTTTCTATTTCAAGCCGCTTTTTATATTGGTATTCGCTATTAAAAACAGGGGCCCGGGTTTGTTGCGAACATGGGTAACAATCTAAAAAACTAATACATTTTCAGGGGGTATCTTGATTGACCTTGATGGCCATTATTATCATGGCAGGCACACTGGCGATAGGTTGTCTTTACCTAACCATGCATGCAAGCGTAAAGCCATTTCAGCACTGATTGCCGCTTTTCCATTCAGTAATTTGGATAAGGTTACCCGGTTAATGCCCAATCTGGGATGTTTTTATCAAACGAAGGAGGGCAGCCGTTGGCTGCACCTGAAAGAAATGAACAAATTAGGGATGACTGAATTGAAGATATTTCGATTTCCACGTCACAAGAACAATTAAAATTTCTGACGGATAACCGGCGCTCTCACCGTGTTGCGTCCTGGGCTTACCAACAGGCCATGGATAACAATTACTTGCTTTGGGAGGGTGGGAAAAACATCCGTTTTCAAAGGTGCCATTATGAAACTTGAACGATTTGAACGCCTGCGTAAGGCGCAAAAGGCTTATCACCGCCGCTGTAAATGGGTGATGAAAAATGGCATATATGTGATCCATTCCTATGATGAAAAAAAACCGGATGACTTGTCATGGTGGGATGATGCCGGGTTTATTCTGGGAGACCGACGCGTGATGGTCTGGTGGCAGCATCCGCGCTTTGTTTATGCCGATGCGCTTGATGAGCAGGCCCGCCAGGAAGCCGGTCATTCACCATTAAATGGACAGTGTTTTGAGGATGGCATCCCCAACCATAAACCGGTTGGTCGCTCTCGTAAAAAAATCATCAGCTATACCGTATCCCTAGGCACGGATGAAACCCGACAATATTATGACAGGCTGGATACGATCAAGCAGCGACTGCAAAAAGAGGGGATGGATTTTATCGTGAAACCCCGTTGGCAACGTGAATGTCTTTCATGGGCGACTGGGGTAGATCTGGTGGCGCCGCTGGAAGTGCGTAATGAAACCGAACTTAAAAACGTAATCGATCTTGCAAACCGCCTGCTTCGGGGACAAACCACGCTTGAACACGAATTTCCGGGGTATGCCTATGGCAGGGAACAGTGGCTGCAAGAGCAGGATAAACGCTAATACACTCTCCACCTAAACACCAAAGTTGTCGCAAGATTTGAATGTTAAAAAAATAGTAGATAGGAATGAATATGTTTTCTTTGGATGCCAATGGGCAAACAAGCAGTCAGTTTTACCCTTTGAACATATGATTTATGTGGGTGAGTTTTTGGACAGCGCCTGATTATATAATCTGAAAACAGTCCTGTTATGACACTATCAAGGAGTATTGCAATGGATGTAAAAGCTTATGGTGCCCGGGCGGGTGATCTGCCCCTTGAGTCTATGGATATTACCCGGCGTCAGCCGGGGGCGCACGATGTACAGATTGATATTGCCTTTTGTGGTGTATGTCATTCCGATATTCACCAGGTTCGCGCCGAGTGGGCAGGCACCTTGTATCCCTGCGTACCGGGTCATGAGATTGTTGGCCGGGTATTGGCAGTGGGCGAGCATGTATCCGGTTTCAAGAAGGGCGATCTGGTTGGGGTGGGCTGTATTGTTGACAGTTGCCAGCATTGCCCAGATTGCAACGAAGGTCTGGAAAATTTCTGTGATCATATGGTGGGCACGTATAACAGTCCCACGCCCGATGCGCCGGGACATACCCTTGGCGGTTATGCCCAGCAGATTGTGGTGCATGAGCGGTATGTGCTGCGTATCCGTCACCCGGAAAACCAGTTGGCTGCCGTAGCCCCCTTGCTATGTGCAGGCATTACGACTTACTCTCCATTACGCCACTGGAAAGTGGGGCCCGGGCAGAAAGTGGGTGTGGTGGGTATTGGCGGGTTGGGACACATGGGCATTAAACTGGCCCATGCCATGGGCGCCCATGTGGTTGCGTTCACAACTTCGGAGTCCAAGCGTGCCGAAGCCAAAAAGCTGGGGGCCGATGAGGTGGTGGTTTCCCGTAACCCTGATGAAATGGCAGCCCATGTCATGAGTCTTGACTTCATTCTTAACACGGTTGCCGCTCCGCATGATCTGGATCCTTTCTTTGCATTGCTTAAGCGGGATGGCACGATGACATTGGTGGGGGCACCATCATCACCGCATCCTTCACCCAATGTGTTCAGTCTAATCATGAAAAGGCGAAGCCTTGCCGGATCGTTGATTGGCGGGATTCCTGAAACCCAGGAAATGCTGGACTTCTGCGCCGAGCATGGCATTGTGGCGGATATCGAAATGATTCGGGTAGACCAGATCAACGAGGCTTATGAGCGCATGCTCAAGGGTGATGTCAAGTACCGTTTTGTGATTGATAACGCGACATTGGCAGCGTGATCATCGTTTAACACATGGAGCTTTACGTGAATTCAAATCAGGGATGACTGAATACGATATATGAACACACGCACTATTCCTTCCAACTTCAGAGACATTGGCGGGCATGCCACAGCCAACGGAACGGCCGTAATTCCTGGTCGTATATTCCGGTCGAGTCAACTTGCAAACATACCGGAGGAGTCGGTTCGATGGCTTGAGGGGCTGGGCATACGGTTCGTTTACGACTTTCGTACGGCCGCAGAAAGGGAACGATCCCCCGACGTCCCTATGCCAGGCGCTCAAAGCGTATGGCTCGATGTGCTCAGTGATGACTCGGGTTCGATAGCGGCGATGATGCAACTTGTGCTGCAGGATCCTCGCAAGTTCGGTCAGGATATGACACCAGACAAGGTGCAGACGCTGTACAGAACCATTTACGGGAATTTGATTAGCCTGCCCAGCGCATGTAAAGCTTACGGTGCCTTCTTCTCCTCTTTGCTGAGGGATCCTGACATACCGCGTGTCTTTCACTGCACCGCAGGCAAAGACCGAACCGGTTGGGCTGCGGCGATGCTGTTGTTATTGCTGGGTGTTCACCGTGATGATGTTTTGGCAGACTACCTGGCGAGTAATGAGCAATTGCTTCAGGGATATTCTTCAATCATGGAAGCGTTTGTTGCATCAGGCGGTGATCGGGCCGTTGTGGAAAACCTGTTACTGGTGCGACCGGAATATCTGGAGGCTGGATTCGCTTCTCTAAAGCGCACCTACGGAAACATCTCGGACTATTTTTCTCGAGGCTTGGGAATTGCTCCAAAGGAACAAGTCAATCTGATTTCGACTTATACAAGCTAGGGCGCTATAAATTCGAGTGTCTTGGCAAGTCGGTGGATCACCAATAAAAAGAAAGGAGAGCAGTAATTGGCTGTTGAAATTGTGGAAATCCAACCGGCACACGATGAGGTCATTTGCAACATCATCAAAACGGTTGGTTCAGAGTTCGGCGCAATCGGTGACGGTTTTGGTCCCTCTGATGCGGAAGTGCTGGAAATGAGTGCGCATTATGACGATCAACGCGGCAGCTTGTATCTGGTGGCCCTGTTGGATGGACGCATTGTGGGGGGTGGTGGTATTGCCCCTTTCAACGGCAGTAGCCAGATATGCGAATTGCGAAAACTGTTTCTTTTAAAAGAAGCCCGTGGCTTGGGTATTGGCAAGGAATTGGTGAGTAGATGTTTGAGTTATGCAAGCCAAAAGGGGTACAAGGAATGTTATCTTGATACCTTGTCTGGTATGAAATCGGCTATAGCCTTATATGAAAAACTAGGGTTTCATCATCTTGACTGCCCATTGGACGGAACCGTTCATGGCGGGTGCGATGTTTGGATGTTGAAGAAATTTTAGCCACCACCCGTAGGGCGTGTTGTGGGGGTGTTCAAAAACGATGGCATGTCTCACTAGTAGTTAATGTGCGAAGTCAAACTGAATTGCAGCAGATAGATGTGTCATTTTGAAACAGAGCTATCTATTGTTGAGGTAAACGACGAGAATGGGTCGAGGGATATTTTTCCCTAGTACATTTAGGACTTACATTGAAGACAGAAACCGGTATTGTGAAGTGGTTCAACAACGATAAGGGCTTCGGCTTTATCATGCCTGAGTTTGGCGGCAAGGATCTCTTCGCACACTACAGCGAAATTCAAGGCACTGGCCACAAATCTCTTGAAGAGAATCAACGTGTGTCATTCGTGACAGGTCAAGGGCAAAAAGGCCCTTGCGCTACCCAGATCCAAGTGATCTGAATGCGCGTGTGCTGAAAATACTCAGCATACCTGCAGTGATAAAAGCGGAATCCTTTGAAACATTGGGTTCCGTTTTTTTATTTCTACGTATTTCCCACAACAGCCCAAAATGTCCTTAAAATCAATATAACCCTTTTCTATCAATTTCAACTTCCATGTGACGTTGAGCAATGGTCGAATATTGTTGATCAGTTATGGACATTTCATGCTTGCAGATATTTCGATTCCCACGCCACAAGAACAATTAAAATTCCTGAAGCGAATTCAGCAAATACTGCAATCAGGCAGTTTTACATCGACTTATAAATTTGCCTTGCTGATTAGCCTGTCAAGACTTGCCATCGAGCAGGGCAAAGATACCGGGGAAGGGCTGGCACTGGATTATCTGGATATTGCAGAAAAATTCATTGATTTGTATTGGTGGCAGGTCAGGCCATATGAGTTTAATCAGCAAGAATCTTTTGTGCTGCAACAAAGTACTGGCCCACAGGCCAGCATCGTCAATTTGGTTCTGTCTGCACAACAACAGTTTAAAACCCTGGCATCAGCCAGGCAAAGCACCGCTTATTGGTTGAAACTGAAAAAATCGGTTGCTGCTATCGTCAAGAAAATGCCGGTGGTGTATTTGCAAAACCTGAATGGCCAAAGCATTGAGTTTTTATATCATTTGGAAGAATCGAAACATCATTTACGGTTACTGCCCAAGGTAATGTATTGCCTAAGGCAGTTTGGCGATATTATTGAAGAGCTTTGCCAAAAGTGCTGGGTGGATTTTGTTCGGGAAAACAAGAAGAACCTGCCTGTCCTGGATGGCTTGCCCGATCTGAATACCTTTCTTTTTGCACCTAGCCGCAACCAATTACGTAAAGTGGCTGACTTCTTGGTTGATTTACAGCAGTGCCGCTGTTTTTATTGTAATAAACCACTCAAGAATGAAAAAATCGCGGTGGACCATTTCATTCCCTGGTCTTTATATTCAGCTGATACCGGCCACAATTTTGTCTTGGCAGACAATACGTGTAATTCGCAAAAAAGCAATTTCCTGGCTTCCGGGCAATTTTTACAGAAATGGCTGGAACGTAATTACCAGCATGATTCACTGATTACCACCGAGCTGGCAAGGCAGGGGTTTTTGACGGATCTCAAGCGTTCTCACCACGTTGCTTATTGGGCCTATCAACAGGCAATCGATAATAATTACCTGCTTTGGGATGGCGGGAAAAATGCCCGTTTTGCTTCGGGGATGGAATTGGATAATCTATCTTCAGCCCAACTTTTTTGCACTCCGAAAAAATAGTTCAAGCTTTAATTTTCTCACAACCCACTACGCATTTTTTCAGCCGCATCAAGCAATAAAGGTAAAAACTCAGTGGTCATCCGTTTAACCGAAATACGGCTGAGCATGGCGCTTACGTTCATGGCGGCAATCGCACGTCCTTCACGGTTCCTGATTGGCACGGCCAGTGAGACGCGGCCTTCATATACCTGGTCTACCGGCATGGCGTAGCCTTGTTCCCTGATCTTTTTCAGGGTGTTGCGGATCGAAACAGGGTCTACGTCCGTGTATTTGGTCAGCTTGCGCAGTTCTGCTTTGGCAAAAAATTCATCCAGTTGTTTTTCATTCAGGTCGGCTAGCAACACTTGGCCCATGGCGTTGATGAAGGCTGGCATGCGCATGCCGACCTGTACCGGAATGGTGTACACATGCGAGGGCGGGATGCGGGCAATGTAAACCACATCGGTGCCATCCATCACACTCATGGCACATGATTCATCTATTTTCTCAACAATGCTGGTCATGAAAGGCTGGGCCAGCTCCGACAGGGGGATAGAGGACAGATATGCATAGCCCAGGTCCAGGACCTTGGGCAGCAGGCGGAATTTGTTATCTTCCATGCCCACATAGCCGATAGCTTCCAGGGTAAGTAAAAAGCGCCGAGCTGTCCCGCGCGCCAATCCGGTGCGAGTCGCGACTTCATTTAACGATAGGCGGTCAGCGCCTTTTTCAAAACAACGTATAACACTCAAGCCCCGTGCAAAAGCGGTTACAAAATCCGGGTGATCCTCATTGATGCTCATTATTTACCTGCTTGTTGGTTGGTCTTTCCGTTAGGGCCCATGAATCGGAAAAGTGTAACGGAATCATAAACATTATAAAACCAGATTGACCTTATAAGTCTTCATCGATATAATTTTAACCATTATACGGCTAAACGTCCGTCATACGGTCAAAACGGAGGAGACAAATGAAAGTTGAAAAACCCGGTTTCTTTAAATGGGAACATTACCCGTCAGTAACACCGCCAGAATTGCAACAAGCCCAAGTTGGCGTGCATCCTGTTGTGGTGGTAGGGGCTGGCCCGGTTGGCCTGACGTTGGCCCTGACGCTGGCGCAACAGGATATTCCGGTTGTGGTGCTTGAAACCAAAGATCACTTGTCGGACAGCAGCAGGACGCTGGCAGTAGCCAGGCGCAGTGTGCAGGTAATGGATCGTTTGGGTGTAAGTGGCGCTTTCCGTGAAAAAGCCATTACCCGCGATAGAAATTATGTCTATCATGGCCGGCAATTGATCCATAGTGCCCCCTATGAACAGTCGGTAGCTGAAAAGCACCCTGATATCAGTGTGCTGCAGCAACCCTGGACGGAAAAGGTCTTGTTGGATGCCGTGCTGGAAAATGCCCGGA
Organism: Advenella sp. RU8; assembly: GCF_048381675.1. NCBI lineage: Bacteria > Pseudomonadati > Pseudomonadota > Betaproteobacteria > Burkholderiales > Alcaligenaceae > Advenella > Advenella sp. RU8. The sequence continues at coordinate 9,761 of NZ_JBLWIS010000010.1, read as the reverse complement.
TTGACTTGCGCTGGTTGAATGCAGTCAAAGAAGTGCATTTTGATGATAATGATCAGCCTGTTCTAACCGTTACTGCACCAGAAGGGGAGTATTTGCTGAAGGCGCAATATGTGATTGCGGCAGATGGTGCCCGTGGACAGGTGCGGCGCAGTCTGGGCCTGGCTTATGAGGAAATTGGCGACGGTGTCTTGCAGCGCAATTTCATTATTTGTGATTTCGAATTGCCTTCTGATTTACCGATTGCCCGCCGTTTATGGATTTCACCACCTTACAAGCCAAATTCTGCAGTCATTTTGCATCGTCAGCCGTTTAATACATGGCGCTTGGATTATGCGCTGGATGATGGTGAAGATATCGAAGAGGCCATGAGGCCTGAAGTGGTTGCGCGCAATGTACGGCAACAGCTGCAGTTGATGGATATCCCCGATTCGGAAGAATTCAAACTGGTGTGGATTTCATCTTATCGCCCCATGTCCAGAAGTTTGCCATGCTATCGCCAAAAGTCAGTGTTTTTTGTGGGTGATGCCGCCCATCAAACCCCTATTTTTGGTGGCCGTGGCATGAACCAGGGCATGCTTGATGCGGCCAATCTGGGCTGGAAGCTGGGTATGGTGATGAACGGGGTGGCTAATCCTGATTTGCTGGATTCATACGATACCGAGCGTCGTCCGCTGATTATCCAGAACCTGAAGGATATCGGGTTGGCCACACTTTGCATGACAGCGCCCACCCGTGGTGCCTCCCTGATGCGTCAGGCCGCTTTTGATCTGTTGCCCACCGAGCGCTTTGTGCTGGATCTGGTGGATGCCTTCAATGCCAACAAGTCTGAATGCCTGTTTGCCGATCAGGTTAACGAGGCCGGGCACACGGCCTTACCCGGTTACCCTCTGCCGGATTGCCGACTGGAGCAGGGTGCTCAAACGATTTATTTGCACGATCTGCTCAAGCCCCATGGGTTTACCAGTCTTTATTTCTCGGTCAATGGCCAGTTGCCTGAAGGACTGAAATCCGAGACAGATAAGTTGCAGGCAACTTTTCCCCGTTATTTCCGGCACGAAACGGTCGCATTGGATACAGCACCCGCCAACACGCCTAAAGTGGCTTATCTGCAAGAAGGTGAAAGACTGGGTCTGCAGGAAGGTACATGGTTGCTGGTTCGCCCTGATGGTTACATTCAGGCCAGATCGGAAAAACCGCTTGGACAGGACATTAATCAGGCCCTGCATGTGGCCCTGGGTAACTAGCAATAAAAAAGGAGACATCAAACATGGAATTGCAACGCTCATTTCGCGCGGTAACCGAAGCGCTTGACCAGATTCCGGAAGCTGAAACAGAAGGTTTCCTGGCGAGACTGGTTCTTATTCTTGCCAATGAACTGGCCGATGCGGACCGGGTTGAAATTGCAGTACAGCGTGCCCTGGCGCCTGTAAAAACAAAGGAGAAAGAACAATGAGTCTTGGAGACCGCTGGGCTGGACATCATATTCAGCAATTAACCACACCAAAAGTATTGGCTGAACGTGCCCAGTCAATGGGCGACAAGGTATTCCTGAATTATTTGCCCGATGGCCGGCAACTGACTTACCGGGATATTGATCTGATGTCCAACCAGCTGGCGCATGGCCTGGCCAAGCGTGGTATTGCTCATGGTACACACGTGGCCTGCCTGATGGATAATAGTCCTGAACAGTTACTGACTTACTTTGCCCTGGGCAAACTGGGTGCGGTGGCGGTGCCTTTGAATACGGGCAGTCGTGGTCAGTCCCTGCAGTATTTGCTGTCCCATTCCGATGCGGAGGCACTGGTCGTTGACGATGCTTTATGGAGCAATTATGCCGAGGTGGCAGCAGAACTGGACAATATCAGGCAGATTGTTTGTCTGGGGGCTGACAAGGCGCAGATTGCAACCAGAAAAACAGACATTGACGTGGTGGATTTTGCGGATCTGTATGAGGCAGATCAAAGTTTGCCTGAGGCAACCGTGTCATTCAATGACCCCTCATACATTATTTACACCTCGGGTACGACCGGTCCATCCAAAGGCGTGATTCTGACGCAGGCACAGTGTTTTCTGTGGGGCCTGAGCCATGCGCAGGCATTTGGTCAACGCCCTGATGATATTGCCTATATCTGTCTACCCATGTTCCACACCAATGCCTTGCAGGGGGCAACTTATAACGCCATCATGGTGGGGGCCTCCATTGCCTTGCAAAAGCGTTTCTCCGCTTCCAGGTTCTGGCAGGATATTCGCGCATGCGGTGCGACCCTGACCAATCTGCTGGGTTCCATGATTAATATTTTATGGAGCCAGCCCCGTGATCCGGCGGATGCGGACAACCGTTTGCGGATGTGCATGTCGGCACCGATTCCCGATTTTGGCCTTGAGTTTGAAAAACGTTTCGGGTTGCGCTTTATTCAAAGTTACAGCCTGACCGATTTCGGTCCTTCGCATGCCTACAGCCTGGTTGAACCACTGGCTAAATTGGGTTCATGTGGCAAGGCCCGTGCGGGCATCGAGGCACGCATCGTTGACGAGAACGATTTTGAGCTTGAGCCCGGACAGCGTGGTGAACTGGTGCTGCGCCATACCATGCCGTGGGCCCATTCCCAGGGTTACTACAAAATGCCCGAAGCAACCGTCAAGGCCTGGCGCAATGGCTGGTTCCACACCGGTGACGTGGGCGTGATTGATGAAGATGGATATTTCTGGTTCCTTGACCGCACCAAAGATGCCATTCGTCGTCGCGGTGAAAATATTTCCGCTTACGAAGTTGAAAAAGTCATTATGTCCCATGAGGCCATTCGTGATGTGGCGGTTTTTGCGGTCAAGTCGGAGATGTCTGAAGATGAAGTCGCTGCGGCCATCACGGTAAAAGACCAGGTTGAGTTGGACCATGCCGAGCTGATTCGTTATTGCCAGTCCCAGATGGCCTATTACATGGTTCCCCGCTATCTGGTCGTGATGCAGGACTTGCCCAGAAACTCCAGCCAGAAAGTCGAGAAGTTCAAGCTTCGCGATTGGGCCAACGAGGATCTTGAACGTTTGTGGGACCGTGAAAAAGCGGGTATCGTGGTCAAAAGAGGATAACAAGGCATGTTTGAAAAAATTCCTGCACTGGATCCGGATAATAGCGCCTTTTGGACTAGTGGCAAAAACAATGAATTGCGCATCTGCCATTGTCCCCAATGCCAGACTTACCAGCATCCGCCCTTGCCGGTATGCCCGCAATGCGGTCATCAGGAAGTGGAATATAAACCGGTTTCAGGCAAGGCGGAAGTCGTTAGCTTTACCGTGAACTGGCAACCCTGGGCACCCAACCAGAAAGTCCCGTTTGTATTGGCCGTCGTGGAGTTGGCCGAGCAAAAAGGCTTATGGTTGATGACCAATATCGTTGACTGTGAGCCCGAAGAGGTCAGCATTGGCATGAAGGTTTCCGTCCGGTTTGAAAATCAGGATGATATCTGGTTACCCGTTTTCCGGCCCGAGGTGAGCGCATGATGAATTATGCAGAAAAACAAGTCGCCATTCGTGGGATCGGGCAGTCGGCCGTGAGTCGCCCTGCCAAGGAAAGTGCCTTGCGTTTGACCGTGGATGCCTGCCTGGCCGCGATTGCGGATGCGGGTCTGAAACCGTCTGATATTGACGGGGTCATGTCGTATCCCGGTGCCGCTGACAACGCAACCGGGTTCTCTCCGGTGGGTGTGCATGATGTTCGCCTGGCCCTGGGTTTGCAGCCAACCTGGTATTGTTCCACCGCGCTGGAGTCAGCCGGGCAGATGAGTGCGTTTTTTGTTGCCATTCAGGCCCTGGCGGCGCGCACGGTTAAAAACGTTTTGCTGTTCCGTACCACTGGTGAGGCATCGGCCCGGGCCCGTGCAAAAGGTGCCATGGCCTGGGGAGGCAGTGACCGTCAGGTGTTTGGCATGTGGCAGTATGCCGTGCCATACGGATCGGTTTCACCCGCTCCCTGGTATGCCATGTATGCCACCCGTTACATGCATGAATTCGGCCTGACACCCGAGCAGCTGGGTTCGGTTGCGGTTCATGCCAGAAAAATGGCCGGGCTTAATCCCAATGCCATTTACCGCGATCCGATTACCATTGAGGACTATTTGGCCTCCCGCATGATTACCACGCCATTGCGTATGTTTGATTGTGACGTGCCGGTTGACGGTTCGACCGCTTTTGTGTTGTCACGATGTGATGAAGCCGGTGACGGACCTAATCCGCTGATCCGGATTGAAGCCATAGGCAGCCGATTTGAAACAGGCGGCTTGCGACAGCCAACCGATATGACGTCGTTTGGTGCCGAAGCCGCCGCAAACATGATGTGGTCCCGTACCGATCTGAAACCCAAAGATGTGGACGTCGCCCAAATTTATGACGGGTTCAGTATTTTAACCCTGCACTGGCTCGAGGCACTTGGATTTTGCGGCAAAGGAGAGGCCGGTGCTTTTGTGGAAAAGGGTGAACGGATTGGACTGGATGGGGAATTGCCCATGAACACCAGCGGTGGCCAGCTGTCTGCCGGCAGGTTGCATGGTTTTGGGCATACCTATGAAGCCTGTCTGCAGTTATTGGGCCGTGGTGGTGCCCGGCAGGTGGATGCGCCGGAAGTGGCGGTGACATGCAATGGTGCCTACGGCCTGGGCTGCATGCTTTTGACAAAGGGATAAACATAATATGACAAGCAAGTTATTTACACCTTACCCGCTAAGGGGACTTACGCTGAAAAACCGCTTGGTTATTTCACCCATGTGCCAATATAGTGCCATGAATGGTAACGCAAGTGATTGGCACACCATCCATATTGGCAGTTTGTTGACCTCGGGTGCCGGTTTATTCATGCTAGAGGCCACTGCGGTTGAAGCTCGGGGCCGCATTACGTCCGATTGCCTGGGTTTGTGGAGTGATGAAAACGCGGATGCGTTGCACGCTGTTTTGCAATCAGTTCGCAAGTACAGTTCAATGCCGGTTGGCGTTCAGCTTTGCCATGCCGGCAGAAAGGCATCCGCTCACAAGCCATTTGTGGGTAGAGGGCCGTTGAAGGCCGATGAGGGGGCATGGCCTGTGATTGGGCCTAGTCCGATTCCCTTTGCTGAGGGCTGGCAAACACCGCAGGCCATGAGTCGTGATGATATGGATGCCGTGATCGCCGCTTTTGTATCTGCAGCCCAAAGAGCGGACAAAATTGGCATAGATGTCATTGAGTTGCACGCGGCTCATGGATATTTGATGAGTTCATTTTTATGCCCGCTGGCTAATCATCGGGATGATGAGTACGGTGGCAGCCTTGAAAACCGCATGCGTTTTCCACTAGAGGTCTTTGAGGCCGTGCGCAAGGTTTGGCCGGCAGAAAAGCCATTGGGCGTGCGTTGCAACGGTACTGACTGGCATGAAGAAGGCATCAATGCAGACGAAGCCGTCGCTTTTGCCCGGGCATTGCATCAACGGGGTTGTGATTTTATTGATGTTTCCAGTGGCGGCAATGCTTATGTCAAAGTGCCTATTGGACCTGGTTACCAGGTTCCCTACGCCGAGCGCATCAAGAAGGAAGTGGGCATTAGCACTATTGCGGTTGGTCTGATCAATATGGCCAACCAGGCTGAGGCGATTGTGGCAGAAGAGCAGGCCGACTTGGTTGCGGTAGGCAGGGCTGTGTTGAATAACCCGCATTGGCCATGGCAGGTTGCCGAGGAGCTGGACGGTAGTGTTGAAGTCCCTTGGCAATATTACCGGGCCGCTACCAAAAAAGGGGTACCTCCCCCTTATGCACGCTAGGAGAAGACCGTCATGATCAGCAGTCAGTTTTATGAGTTGCGTTTATATCAGGTGGAACGCGGGCGAATGCCTGACATGGTAGCGCGCAGGAAAGATGCGCTGCAAACATTGTTTCAACGCCATGGTATTGCACCGTTGGGCAATTGGTATACCAGCATGGGGCGTAACTCACCATTCTTTGTTTACCTGATGCGATGGCCGGATTGGGAAACACGACAAAAAGCCTGGGCCGGCTTTTATAGCGACCCGGAATGGTGGGCAGCCCGCGAAAGCACCAATGCAGGCAGTGAGCTGGTGGAGCGTTACGAGTTGAATTTTCTCAAGGAAATTCATCCCTGGGTGGCACACCCGGATGTTTCACGTTTAACGCTTGAACTGCATATTACAAAGATTGACATTGGCCGCAGTGCAGCGGCCGAGGCATTGGTCAAGAATGATTTGAATACCCGGCTGGCGACCCATGGTGGCCAGGTATTGGGGGCATTTGAATATTTGACGGGTGATGACTTGCCAAGGGCAGCACTGTTTGTGGGTTGGGATAACGCCACACAAGCCGAGGTAATGCAGCATTTGCTTGAAACCGCACCACTAAATCGCAGTGATCGTTACCGCCTCACACACATTCCGTTGTAACGATTGAATTATTACTGCGCCATATTAACAAAGGAGACAACATGATGAAACAGACATTGAAAAAAAGCATACTTGGATTTGGCAAGGCCATGCTTTGTACCGCAGCACTGGTACAGGCAGGCCCTGTGATGGCCAGCAGTTATCCAGAGGAACCCATACAATGGGTGGTACCCTACGCACCAGGAGCGGCCTCTGATACCCTGGCACGCAGAGTTGCCAAGGATCTTGGTGATGAACTGAAAAAATCAATTGTGGTTGAAAACCAGCCGGGGGCGGGTACGGTTAATGCCGCCAGAAAACTCAAGCGTGCCAATCCAAACGGTTATAACGTCATGAATGCGGACATTTCAACCCTGGCACTGAACCCGATATTGATGAAAGACCCGGGCTACACCGCCGATGATTTCACTATGGTCAGCATGCTTGCCCGCCTGCCACTGGTGCTGGTGGTTCGCCCCGACTTGCCGGTAGAAAGCGTTTCCGAGCTGATTGAATATGCCAAGGCCAATCCTGACAAACTGAACTATGCTTCTGCCGGTTTGGGAAGCCCCCATCACATGGGCATGGAATTGCTGATGCAGCAAACCGGTTCATCCATGACCCATTTGCCCTTTAACGGTGCATCGCCTGGCTTGATGGAGTTGCTGGCAGGCAGGGTGGATCTTATGTTCGGCTCCGTGGGTTCGGTCGCCAGCTATTTAAAGAGCGGAAAGTTGAAGGCACTGGGTATTTCATCGGAAGAAAGCTTCCCGGGTTTAGAAGGCGTCAAGCCTTTGCATGAGCTGGATCCACGGCTTGACGATTATGAAATGTATGCCTGGCAAGGCTTGGTTACACCGGCAGGCCTGTCGGACGAGATCCGTGACAAACTGAATGCCAGCCTGAAGACGGTTCTGGAAAAACCGGAGCTGATCGAGGACTTTACCAAACTGGGTCTTGAGGCCAAATGGTCCACCGCTGAAGACTTCAAGGATTATGTACACGACCAAGGTCAAATCTGGAAAAAACTGATCGAGGAAAAAGGTCTGTCACGCAATTAAACCACTTATGTGGTGACAGGTTTTGTGTTTGTCCCAGCCTTGGTGCTGGGATTTTTCGGAGTATTTGAATGAGAATCGGAAAATTTTTTCTGTCCGTCATGGCGTGTGTGAGTTTTGCCGGTGTGATGGCGACGAGTGCCAGTGGCAGTCTGTCTTATCCGAACAGGACGGTGAATGTGATTGTTGGTTTTGGAGCGGGTGGCGCTTCGGACATTCTTGCCCGGGTGCTGGCATCCGAGTTGCAGCAGGACTGGGGCCAATCTGTCGTGGTGGATAACAAGGCAGGTGCTTCAGGCATTATTGGGACCAGCTTTGTGGCCAAGTCCAAACCCGATGGTTATACCCTGCAATTGCTGGCAGGCAACCATACCATTAATCCTGCACTACGCAACAATCTACCGTTTGATTCCGTGAAGGATGTCACGCCCATTATGCTTGTGGCGTCTGCGCCCAATATGTTGATTGTCAGGGCTGATTCGGATTTCAAGTCGTTGGAGGATTATATTGCTGCCGCGAAATCACGCCCTGAAACGGTCAGTTATGCCACTTCAGGTATTGGCACCACGGTGCATCTGGCCGGTGAAAAATTTGCCAATATGGCCGGCATCAAGCTTAACCATATTCCCTATAAAGGTTCTGCCCAGTCGGTTAATGCCGTGTTGTCCGGTGAAGTGGACTCTGCCTGGGTAGCTTTGAATTCAAGTCTTTCATTCGTAAAGTCAGGTGATGTACGTGTATTGGGGATTGCCAGTAAAGAACGTTCGGATTTTCTACCCGATGTGCCTGTTTTGAAAGAGCAGGGCATTGATATGGAAAGCAATAACTGGCTGGCGGTATCTGGCCCGGGCAACATGGCCGATGACATCGTGGTGAAAATTCAATCCGACCTGCAGCGGGTGCTGGAAAAACCGGCTTTTTTGCAACGTCTTTCTGAACTGGGCCTGGCGCCGATTGGGATGGAGCAAGGAGAGTTTGCCCGCCTGATTCAGGACGAAATTAATGATTACCGTCAAACGGTTGAAAGCGCAGGCATTAAACCGGAGTAACAGAAAACATTAAAGTTCTCGCAACACTTCCGGATGCCGGATAGCCAGCGCTAACAAGGTTTGTGCGGCACCGGATGGTTTGCACCTACCTTGTTCCCAGACTAGTAAATCGTTGTCGGTAATGACCCTGCGATCGGAACTGTCGATGATTACGTCTGTAATTTTGCATTTGTCTCCGTCCTCATCCACCACTAAAACATCCCAGTCGCCTTCGCTAACATCAGACAGGGTCAGGGAGTCGCCGTTTTCCAGTACGTCATCGCCCAGATAGTCTTCACCCCAGTTTTTTGAAAATAAAAGTAAAAAAATTCGAATTGTAGGGGATGGGCAAATTCCAGACGAATATTATTTGATTTAACGCAAACAAAGTTAAGTTATACTATTGACGCGCACTGAATTTTGCGCTTCTGGAGATGTTGTTCAAAAAAAATAGGTTCAAGGAGGAGATATCATGGCCTATGTACGTATTTTGCCTGAAGTTAAAAAAACGGGGTTCAATTTCAAAGATTATTTGGAGTCGGTGAAGTCACGACTTGAGTCGCTCATTAATAAGGTGCATTTTGAGCATTTGCCTGAATTAATGGCCTTGGTTCGCGAAGTTTTGGGTATTAATCATGTCAACCATTTGGGCAGATTGCAGAAAATAGACCGGGAAATTACATCCCGCTCCTGGCGTTATCGTTAATAACGGTTCGTGCTGAGTGCTGTGGACGCGCTGGCTTTCTGGTTGCTGTTGTGCCCGGCCGGATGAAGGTGCTAGACAGATTGACGGCGCATCCGAACAACCGGATTGATAAACTATTACCACATAACTTGTCGCCTGCTACGTCCAAATAAAATCACAATGGCCGCTTACGCGGCCAAGTCAATGTGTGTTGACTGAACGCTTACCCTCTTTCGGTTGACGTGATTGCATAACACCTGCACTTTCGCATGTTTATGCTGTCACAGGGGGAGTCCAGTCCATTGCTTACACTAAAGAACGTATTAACTTGAAAAAATTATTACGATAAAATTTATTTTAGAATTTAAAGTTATTAATAAATAATTAAATAGACCTTAGTAATTTGCGTACGCGATCTTAAAATCCTTATTTAGATTTCTTATTAAGATTGTGTTTTTTATGCTTCCTTCATTTAGGTTCTTGCGAAGAACCTTCCCCCTCATTATCCTGCTTTTTGTTTGGCAATTTCTAGTAAAGCAATATGATTTTGGAGATGGTTTTATTCCTGCTCCTACCGATGTGCTTTCTGCTTTATAT
>NZ_JBLWIS010000009.1:0-133754 GCF_048381675.1 Advenella sp. RU8 | reverse complement strand
CAAAGCTGTATCTTTCGACCATCCTGGACTTGTCCAATCGTGAAATTGTGGCCTGGCAGATGACACAGCGCCCGGTCTTGCTGTTGGTGACCGACATGCTGGAAAAAGCCTTGGCCCGGCTTAAACCGTCTGAAAAGCCGATCCTGCATTCGGATCAAGGCTGGCACTATCAACATGCCCGTTATCGGAAAATGCTGGCAGATCGGGGTATCGTGCAAAGCATGTCCAGGAAAGGAAACTGCCTGGACAATGCGGCCATGGAAAGCTTCTTTGGCATACTGAAGTCCGAGTTCTTCCATTTAAACCACTTCGATAATATCGAACAGCTGGAGGCGGGGATTGAGGAGTACATTCACTACTATAATCACACGCGTATCAAGCTCAAATTAAATGGCCTGAGTCCGGTACAATACCGAACTCAAGTTTTAGAAGCTGCCTAGTTTTTTTAACTGTCCAACTTTAGGGGGTCAGTTCAGAGCATGGGAACCAGAAATTCCAACGATCTAGACTCGCAGACTCGCACAGACTCGTTCCCACGCTCTGCGTCACTGCCATTAAGTTAAGCATTTTTTGAGATAATAAGCGGATTTGATTGATCGTTGAACATGGCTAAAAAAAGCAGGTAATTGAAATTACCCAAGAGCGGCTTGAAGCGAATGGCTTCAAGTACCGTCACCGGCAGAGCGACAAAGCGTTCACGCGGGAGCGTCGCCTGTCCTTCGCGTTGCTGGTGGTGTTGATCATGAGGAATAGCGTGAAATCGTTACAAAACGTCGTCAATGAGGCGATGACGTGGCAGGAGCAGCCACCCGTGACTGCCAGCGCTTATTCGCAGGCGCGGTATAAACTGAAACACACCGCCTTTATCGAACTTAACCAGGACGCCGTCGTGCAAACGCAGTACAGTGATGGTGATTACCTGCGCTTTTGGGGTTTCCGGGTACTGGCGATTGATGGTTCCAGGATCACACTCCCGGACAATCAAGCCATGCGTGAAGAATTCGGCACCATTGCCTGGGCGAACGGCCTTATGCCCAGGCCTCGGTGTTGTACGATGTACTGAACCGGGTCGGCCTGGAATCGCTACTGACCGACACGACGCAGACCATGCTGGATACCAAAGCCTCTCTATCACTCAATCCTGATATTACGATCCTTGATCAAGTCGCCCCAGCGCTTGGTTTCATCACTAATGAAATTGGTAAATTCCTTGGGTGATGAGGCGGTTACGTTAATGCCGGCTTCACTCAATTTTTCTACAATCTCAGGATCTTTAATGACTTCGGCATAAGCGTTGGCAAGCTTGTCAATAATCTCATCGGGCGTGCCCTTTCTAACAGACAGTCCAAACCAGGACTCCATTTCAAAATCCTTGATGCCTGACTCAGCAATGGTTGGTACTTCGGGAAATTCTTTTACGCGATTTTTTCCTGCGACGGCAATGGCGTTCAAGTTACCCGCTTTAATATGATTTCTAACTGCAGCCCGGTCTGAAAGCATCAGGTCTATTTCGCCCGACAGCAAATCCTGCACGGCCGGTGATGCCCCTTTATAGGCAATAGGCGTCATTTCCAGACCTGATTTCATGGCAAACAATTCCATGCCCAAATGATGTGGCGTACCAATCCCTGGTACCCCGTACGTCATTTTATGATCTGATTTTTTAATCATATTAACCAGCTCATCCAGGTTTTTAATATTATGCTTTTTAGGATTAACCACCAACATATAGTCATAAGTACCTGCTTTGCTTACCGGAGACAAATCTTTTACCGGGTCATACGTCAGATTACTCCGAAGATGACTGTTCACGGAATGAATGCTTACTTCCGACAGCAATACGGTATAGCCATCAGCAGGCATAGACCGGCCAACGTTCGCAGCACCAATCGCACCCGAAGCGCCCGGGCGATTATCAACCACAATAGATTGACCCAGGATTTTCCCCATGGGCTGCGCCACCGTCCTGGCAAACACATCATTGCCACCACCGGGTGCAAAGGGCACAACCAGCCTGATGGATTGCGTTGGATAATCAGCCTGGGCCTGCACACCCATTGGCAACAAACAACATCCACTTAACAGCACTCCGGCCAGTCTCTTCATATTCATTACCTTATTGATCATGTTCATTTTCCTTCCTCCTCCAAACTGTTCAGGCTGCCGACTCGGGCACACGGGCCGCAAGCGCAATGCATTCTGACAACACTTTTTGATTGCCAATCTGATTGGCAAGTATAAATACAAGCCGGGCATTCAACGCCTCACTTGCCTGCCGATCCAGATCTTGATGTGCATGAGCCAGTTCGTCATAAAACTGGTCCGGTTTCTCTAGCTGGCTTGATGTTTTCATTGAAGCTCCCCCTGTTCCACATAATTGATGCGACGCTTGATCTCATTAAGCGCAGCACTATCCATCTGTTTAAAACGTGCCAAAACATGCAAATCTGGCCTTAAAATCACGACAGAACCGTCTTTGACACCCAATGTCTCTGCCATTTTTCCATCCGGGTCAACAATACTGTCCGGATCTGTTTGCCCTATATGCAGCACTTTAAACAAGGCATTGTTAACCAGTTGGTTTAATGCTTCACGGGAGGTTGAAATGGCAATAAGCTGGCCATCTACCGCATAATCCACCAGCTTTTGTTGCTGGCCATTTTTTAACAAAATCGAAAAATTGGGTATGGATTCTCCTTCATCCACACTTAAATCCGACCCTTGGTAACTGAAGGCTGTTGACAGCCTGCCGGTATTGATCATGGTTTGTGCAAATTCACAGTTTTTAGCCAGTGCAATCACCGCATTGCGCAATACCCGCTGCCCGTCACTTTGCGGTGACAGAAAGCGTACGCTTCGGGTCGCCAAATCCGTGTTATGAATGGCCGCCGGTCTTCTTTCCTGGGAATAGCTCTGCAATAGGGTCTCACTGGCCAGCCCCCTAAGCACCAGGGCCAGTTTCCAGCCAAGGTTATCGGCATCCTGAATGCCACTGTTACCCCCACGGGCGCCCAGTGGTGGAAAAACGTGTGCCGAATCACCGGCAAACAGCACCCGATGATGTCTGAAATCATCCAACAAATGGGTCCGGCTTGCCCAAGGACCTACCCAAACCAGTTCAAAGGGCTCATCATTGCCCAGGAGTTTTTTAACCCGTTCTTCACACACATCAGGACGACTAATGTACTCGACATCCGAATCCAGTTTCATTTGAAAATCAATCCGCCAAACGCCATCAGCCATGGGGTGCTGCCAAACCGCACGGCCGTCATTCACCGGCGATTCCACCCAGGTCCAGCGCTCTAGCGGCATCTCTTTTTTAAAGCGGATATCTGAAATACACCAGCGCTCGGTGCCTTTTTCCGGGAAGGTTTCCAGGCCCAGCTTCTCACGCACCCCACTGGCCAGGCCGCTGCAATCCACCAGCCACTCGGCTTCCAGCCAATAAGAGCCATCGGGGGTTTCCACTTCAAGGCGGGTATGCGTTTCGTCGGCAATCACGTCTTTGACGCGGTTCATCCAGCGGATTTCCCCCACGTTCAATTCGTTGATCCGGTCCACCAGAAACCACTCTATATAAAATTGCTGGATATTCAGAAAAGGCGGCTGGCATGATTGAGAATCTTTGGCCGCATCAAATTCATAAATAATATCTTTGTCACCCACCAGGGATTTACCCACTGACCAAGCAACGCCTTTCTCGGCAATTTTGTCATAAATGCCCAACCGGTCAAATATCTCCAGGGATTTTTGTGCATAAACAATCCCCCGGCTGGAAGCGCCTTTGACCCCAACCGTATTGTCTTCATCCAGCAAAACAAAGGCAATGCCGCGGGTTGACAAATCAGCCGCCAGGGTCAGGCCAGCCAACCCGCCGCCTACAATGACGACCGGATAGCGTTGCGCTGTTTGATCAAAATCAGCCGGCCGGCGATACTCAAACCGGGGCAACTGATAGCCCGATACATTTTCTTCTATCATCTTTCTTGTCTCCTTGTACTTTTAATTCCGCATTTTGGCTACATGTACCATGTGTTTTTTTACGCTGTCTGGTGCACGTTACGCCAAAGCTCCTTGTCACGCTCCGCCGTCCAGATACGAGGCTCTTCTATCCCCCTAACCTCATCAAAAGCCCTTGAAATACTGAACGGAATACAATGTTCAAATATAAACCAATGTCCATATTTCTCTTTCAGTCGTGGATAGGCATAATCAAAGGCTTCTTTCAGTTCACCCAGCGCGGCACCCTCTTTGGTAATTTCATAAACATCCGCCAGGTATTGATCCATTTCATCAAACGCTTCCGCACAGTTATCTGTCCCGCGAATCGCCACACCGCGACCGGGCACCAAGGTTTCCGGCCCCAGGTTTCTAATTGCGCGCAACGACTCACGCCATTCTTTCAGGTAAGCATCGCCGCAGTAAGGGGTAGAACGGTAGTCAATTGCGTCGCCACCAAACATGATTTTGTATTTCGGGATCCAGACAACCGTATCGCCTTTGGTATGCCCTTTACCCAAATGCAAGACCTGCACTTCCAGGTCATCCATAAAAACCTGCAATTTGTTTTCAAAAACAAGGGTTGGCCAAGTCAGGCCAGGAATCGAATCCACGCCCCTGAACAGGCGAGGAAACCGCTCATACTCACTGTCATAATCCTGTTGCCCGCGTTCCTTGATCAAGTCAAAAGTGCCTTGGCTGGCAATAATCGCTTCGGCCCCATACGCCGATGCCCCCAGGGTGCGTACGGCATGGTAATGCGATAAAACCACATATTTGAACGGGGCGTCAGAGACTTCCCTGATTTTGTCAATCACTGGCTGGGCCATATCAGGTGTAGCCGTTGTATCTACCACCATGATGCCGCTCTTGCCAATAATGACCAGCACATTAGGGTCACCTTCTGCGGTAGCGGCATAAATGTTCGGCGCAATGGCCTCAAAATATAATTGTTGGTCTTTGGTGTCTGCCGTTGATGCGAATGCAACTGTCATGTCTGATTCCTCCTTGTGTTTGTGTATTGGCGGAAGTATGGTTTATTTCCCGTCATTCTGCTGTCACATAAGCTTGTGACAAGCCCGGTTTCAGACAGCAGCAAACAGGTGTTTTCACGGCTGAAACCAGCCGTTACTTTTAATCTGCAAAAAGATAGGGAAAGCTCTATTCATTTACATCAAGACACGCTATAAAATATTGTTTTAAAAAAACAAACCATTAATAATAAATAGGTAATTGGGGACTTTTACGTGTTAGCCAAACCGGTAATGCAAAATAGAATTTCATCCTGTGAATACACAGACTCAAGCTGGTTACGCTTTGCAAGACATGAACTGCCGGGGCTGGTTGCGCAAATTGGGGACAAGCATTTCATTTCGGCAGTAATGGGTGCCATCAGCCGCTCCGTAACCACGGTTGATGTCTGTTCGCTGTTTCATTATGACACTGCCAACAACCCCAGCAATTTTGGTACTGCCAGCCGTGTTTCCAATGAAATCACCCGGCTCACCGCAGAGCGCTACGCCTCTGGCCTGGGTTTGCACGATCCCATGCGTCTGGAAATAAACAATGTGCTTTCCACCAATCCGGTGGGGGTGTTTCATTTGTTCAGGGAACGCATCAACTATGCGCCTTACCGTGAATTATGCTTTAACTTGACCGGGACACTTGAGCGCCTGTCAATTTTATGCCGGGATGACCGGTCCTGTTATGCCATAAGTTTTTACCGTACCCAGCATTCAGGTTCCCTGTTCAACCGCAACGAAGTCAATGCACTGTCATCCCTGTCGGAAATCCTGTCAAGCCTGGTCCTGAAGCATGTCAATGTTTCAAATCTGTCACCCGTGATTTTCAAGAAATCAATGACAGAAGAAATCTTACGCAAGCTGCATGACAGGGCCAACAATTTATCATCACGGGAAGCCGAAATCTGCACGCTGATCATGCTTGGCCACAACTCGGAATCCATCAGCCTTAAACTGGATTTATCGCTCAACACTATCCTCACTTACCGTAAAAGAGCTTATACAAAATTGAATATCAACTCCCAAAACGAGTTATTCCGTATTTGCCTTGATTAGTTTATAGTTTAAAAAACGGCCTGATCACTGTATAGTTTGTCTTTGTGCCTGCCCAGACCGTATCAGGCTCAAGACCGGGCTGTTTATTTTTATGACCAAATTTTCACGTATTGTCGATGTCCTTGATCTGTTTTCCGAAACAGACACGCTCTTAACCGCAGAAGAAATTGCCGAAAAACTGCAGGTTTCAAGACCAACCGCCTTTCGTTATGCAAAAGAACTGAATGCCGCCGGTTTCCTGGCCAATTATTCAGGGCGCTACTCATTGGGCGCACGGATCATTACCCTTGACTACCGGATCCGGCGGGCCGATCCGGTCCTAAAAATTGCCGAAAAAACCCTGCGGCAGATTTCTGATGAAACCGGTTGCGATTCCATTTTTTGCCGCATGTATAACGATGAAATCATCAATGTCCACCACGAGGCCAGCAATAACCCGGTCGGTGTGTCGTTCGGACGTGGCAGGCCCTTGCCTTTATTCAAAGGCTCAGCCAGCAAGGTCCTGCTGGCTTTGCTGCCAGCCACCAAACTGCACAAGCTTTATGAAAAAAACAGCCATTTGCCCGAAGTGCAGGAAATTGCCCCAGAATGGCCCACCTTCAAACGCTACTTTGCCAATATCCGCAAGGCAGGGTTTTATATTTCCATGACTGAAATTGACGAAGAAGTGGTTGGGATTGCCGTGCCGGTTTATGACAAGGGTATCGGCATCGTGGGCGCCATTTCGCTGGTCATGTCCAGCGAACGCCTGCAAATGATCAATCCGCAAGGCATTGTGGCCGCCTTGAAGCAAAAGGCACAAGACATAGCCACCCAGTTGATACAACTGGATGGCCAAACAACGCCACCGTCTGCAAGCTGAAAAACCCTGCCATGCAAGGCAGGGAAAGCTTGATATTCTTCCTCGCCCTGAAGGGCGAAGTTTGCCGCTTAACCGATCAAAGGTCTTTTTGGGCGATACTGATATGTTCTCGCAGTATTTCCGCATTGCCAATCGCTTTGGCATTTAGCAATACCAGCTTGACCAGAAACAGTTCAATTTTTTCCGCGTCCACTTCATCAATGGCGGTTGCCACCAGATCGTAAACGGTTTCCAGCGTATCAATCGGCAAGGTTTGATTCTGTTCAGACATAAAGGACTCCTTATTGAGGTAATGCAGTGTTCAGGGCAGTTTGCAGGCGCAAGGCATCAAGGTTGATCCAGCGTGCGCAAATATGCTGGTCTGGCCGTAACAGGTAGGCCGTACCACTGGCATTAACCCCATAGCGTTCACGGATCGCACCAGTAGCGTCATTCAGGGTTTGGTCAACACCTTCGATGTGCTGTCCGCTGCCAATGCCCGTCACATTCAACGGCATGCCTTTGGCACGCGCTGCCCGGATAACTTCCTGCAAAGACTCGGGCAGGCTGGCTTGTTGGGTGAAGTAAAGCAGTTCGAATCCACCGCCCAGATGATCCAGCAAATAATCGTCATCACCCAACTTCACATTCAGCGGTGGTGCACCATGTGCCGGCCCGGCCTGGAACAAGGCATTATCGTCACCCTGACAGTTCAGGGCAGAATTCGTGTACTCATGGGGTCGCGACGTACGCCAGTGATACAGTGGCCGCACAAATTCCTGGGTCAGTGACAGGGAAAGCACCGCATCGCGCAGCAAGCGAAAACCATGGCTGGGCGGTGTCATGAAGCGTGTGCTTTTACCTCCTTCGTCAATAATTTCCCTGGCCGCAGTCACCCTTTCACGACTGTAATTATCCAGCAGTGTTTTGCCAGCCAGTCCTTTGACCACAAATGCCAGATGCCAGCCCAGGGATTGGCCATCCTGAAAACCGGTATTGGCGCCACGAACGCCAAAAATAGGTAGCAAATGCGCCGCATCACCCGTAAACAGGATATTGCCGCAAACGTAATCCGGTAAGGTCAGGGTGCGGGCGGAATACACCGAACACCAGTCCAGCTCCCAGGGTTTGCCGGCATGCCCGATCATGGCCAGTTGGGCATTGATACGCGACTCAATGGATTCCGGCTTCAAGGCCTCTTCAGGATCTTCTCCCTCGGGGAGCTGGTAGTCGATACGCCAAATACCATGGGGCTCACGATGCATCAGAATGGTATTACCCGGATTCCAGTCAGGGGCAAAATAAGCCAATCTTTCGGTGGGCAGGGGCAGGTCTATTTTAATGTCGGCAATCACGAACTTGCCTTCATAAGAAGTGCCTTCCATTGTCAGGCCCAACCCCGCACGAATGCCCGAACGGCCGCCATCTGCGGCAACCAGCCATTGCGTTTCCAGTGTATAGGTGCCTTCCGGCGTATCCACTTCCACCTCAACGTAACCGTCTTTCTGCGCAACGCCAATGACCTTGTTGCCCCAGCGAAAATCAATCAAGGGGTTCGCCTTGCAGGCATCATGCAGGAACTCCTCCATGTATTGCTGCTGCACGTTGATTAGGGGATAAAAGCGGTCATTGCTATCATGCGGCGCTTCAAGCCGGAAAACACGTTGTCCGCGGTAATAGGAGTTGCCAAACCGCCAGGGCAAGCCCGCTTCTGTCATGCGTTCGGCTACCCCCGCCTGTTGCAGGATTTCCATCGAACGGCGGGTAAATGCCAGGGCACGGCTGCCTTCGGACACCTGCTGTTCGGCAGTAAGCACAACACAAGACACGCCATGCCGTGCCAGCTCTAGCGCGGTTACCATGCCCGATGGCCCGGCACCCACAATCACCACTTGATGACGTGATTGTGGACCATGTTCCGAGGCTAGCCAGGGTTGATAAACCTGATAG
The DNA here is from genome assembly GCF_048381675.1 of Advenella sp. RU8. Classification (NCBI taxonomy): domain Bacteria; kingdom Pseudomonadati; phylum Pseudomonadota; class Betaproteobacteria; order Burkholderiales; family Alcaligenaceae; genus Advenella; species Advenella sp. RU8. The sequence goes on along the minus strand of NZ_JBLWIS010000009.1, from coordinate 124,886 downwards.
TTATAGTAAAGGGAAAAGCGTGGTTCAGTTGATGGTGTATGCATTATTGCTCCTCACAGTAATAATTTTTATAAATAATATCAAATTCTGATACTTTTGCAATATATTTTGGAAAAATAATCATGTAATGACTGAATACATAATTCAAAATGAATTTTCAGACGGGTTTATGACGGTGAAACATGAATTTTTCAAATTTTTTTTCTATTTATAAGGGTTTTCTCTATTCAAATAATCCAAAAATAATATAAAGTATCAATAACTGACACTTTTATTAATTTAAATCAATGACAAGAGGAGACTTTCATGCAAACCAACCGCTTTGAAACCATACAGCGCTTGCATCACTTTGCATGGCGCTGCAAAGATGCTGAAGAAACACGCGCTTTTTACGAGGATATCCTGGGCTTACCCCTAACTCACTTGATCCGGGCAGATAATGTCCCCAGCACAGGCGAGCATTGCCCTTATGTACATCTTTTTTTCCGCCTCGATGACGGCTCTACGATTGCTTTTTTTGATTTGGGCGATGATCAGACTGCCCTACCATCACCCAACACGCCAGCCTGGGTCAACCATTTGGCACTTAAGGTAGAATCTTTAGAAGTACTTGAACGCGCCAAAGCGAAACTGGAAGCGGCCGGCATCCAAGTCCTGGGCATCACCAACCACGGCTTTGTACAATCCATTTACTTCTTTGACCCGAATGGCATCCGGCTTGAGTTAACGGTTGACATGAAGCCCGAGAATTTATCCCAAGAAAAACTGCAATCGGTTCATGAACAGCTTGACAGCTGGACACGAGAAAAAGCCCAAATCCGCCAACAGGCCGGCAGACAATAAACACAAGACAGAACATCCATGATTTAAAAGGCATGAACAACTTTATGAAACATGAAATTGAACAAAAGTGGATACACGTAAGCTACAAGGAAACCAGCAAGTTCACCGAAACTTATGGTTTCGTAGGTAGCCAGGGCACCGTGAATCTAGAGGGCGTCTTGATCCGGCCGCGGAATCACCAAAGCAAAACCATTTTCCTCATGATGCACCCCAGTTCTACCCTGCAACTGCTTCCCCTTCCCAATGCCATGGCGGTTGCCGGTTATCCGGTGCTTTGCATGGGCAGCCGCTACGTTAAAAATGATTCACCCCTGATCTATGAAAAAGTCTTGCTGGACCTGGGTGCCTGTGTCCGTTACGCCAAAGAGCAACTGGGCTTTGAGAAAGTGGTGTTACTGGGTTGGTCGGGTGGCGGCTCCCTGGCGCTGTTTTTTCAATCCCAGGCCCAGAACCCTACCATTACCCACACGCCGGCTGGTGATGTGATTGATATCAAATCTGCAGGCCTGATACCTGCCGATGGCATGGTGCTGGAAGCCGCCCATCGTGCCCGGGCACGCTGCCTTGTCGATTGGATAGACCCATCCGTAATTGACGAACACAACCCCGACAGGCGCAACCCCGAATTTGACCTGTATTCCCCTAACTTGGCCGTACAACCCCCGTACCCGCAAGACTGGTTGCTGGCTTACCGGGAGGCGCAATTGGCACGCGTACGCCGAATTACCGACTGGGTACAGGACACCCTGGAAACCCTGAAAAAACGCAATACGGCGGAAATTGAACGGTGTTTTGTGACCCATCGCACCATGGCCGAACCCCGTTTTCTTGACGGCAGCATAGACCCCAATGATCGGGTCATCGGGCAGTGCTATATGGGTATCCCCGAAACGGTCAATACCGGTCCGGTGGGCCTGGCCCGTTTTTCTACCCTGCGATCCTGGTTATCGCAATGGTCTATTGACCATTCCAGGGCAGACGGTGAATCTTGCGCCAAACAGGTTACGGTACCCTTGCTAGCCATCGAACACAGTGCAGATGATGCCGTTCCGCAACGCGACATAGGCCTGATGTACCAGGCCTGCGGCAGCGTTGACAAGGAAATGCATTGCATCAAGGGCGCGAATCATTACTTTAAAGGCCAGCCAGAGCAACTTGCTTCGGCCGTTACCTTAATTACCGACTGGACCCAAAAACATGGCTGGTAAGCAAACAAGCTTGCGCACCATTTTATTTTTATAAAAAAACCGGAGACTTTTTCATTATGTCACATTCAACCTTCTTTACCCGTTCCCGTTTTGGCCCCCTGGTTCGCAACCTGTTCGCTGGCATGACTTTACTGCTTGCCCAGCAAACACAAATGGCGGTTGCCCAGGAATACCCGCAAAAAACCATCAAATGGATTGTGCCGTACGGCGCAGGTGGCGCCTCTGATATTCTGGCGCGCATCCTGGGCGAGCAAGTCGGCAACGAGCTCAAGCAACAGATCATTATCGAAAACCGACCCGGCGCCGGTGGCACGATCGGTACGGCCGCACTGGCCAAAGCCGCCCCAGATGGCTATACCCTGGCAACCGCCGATAACAGCACACTGTTCAATAACTGGCATCTTTTCAATAACTTGAATTACAAGCAGAGTGATTTTGAGTATGTGGCAACAACGGTGCACCTGCCTTTATTGTTGATCGTCAATACAGAAAGCAATGTCAACAATTACCAGGAATGGCTGGAGTGGGTCAAGCAAAGTCCGAACAAGATCAGTTATGCCTCTCCCGGCATCGGATCGCCCCATCATATTGCCATGGAAACCTTAAGTGACCGGGAAAACATCAACATGGTCCACGTTCCCTACCGGGGTGATGCGGCCGCCATGACTGATCTTGTTGGTGGCCAAATCCAAACTGCCCTGGTTGGCGTTGCCAATGCCCGGCAATACCAGAACGACCCTCGGGTGCGCTTTCTGGCGGTTACCTGGCCGTCACGTTTAAGCAGCATGCCCAATGTGCCAACGTTCGAAGAACTGGGTGTAAAAGATTTCAGGGGGAGCGCGGAACAGGGCATTATCATGCCGGCAGGCGTACCCAAAGAGATTGTCAATCGCTGGAACGCTGAGATAACAAAAGCACTTGAAATACCTGCCGTCCGTGAAAAACTGGAGGTCCTGGGCATGTACCCGGTAGCGTCCACACCGGAAGCCTTCAAGTCTTATGTTGATGAGCGGGCCAAACAGGCAGGGGAAATCATCAAGAAAAGTGGTATCACGGTTAATTGACGGCGCTTATGCGGCCAGCTTGGTGATTGCTATCCAAAGGCTTGAGACTATAATGTCATTTCCCCGTCTCACGCTCATTTGAGGATTTCGGCATGCCAAACCCCACACAGGTTAATGAGATAATTGGCAACCATCCTTCCATGGTTGAATTAAAAAACCTGATCACCAAGGTGGCCCGCAGCAAAGTCAGCACGGTCCTGATCTACGGCGAAACCGGCACCGGCAAGGGGCTGGTTGCACGCACGCTTCATGAACAATCCAGCCGCGCCAGTCACCTCTTTACGGAAATCAATTGCGCCGCCATTCCTGGCAACCTGCTCGAGTCTGAACTATTCGGACACGAACGGGGCTCATTCACCGGTGCGGTCGATAAAAAAATGGGGTTATTGGAAGTCTCCAACGGTGGCACCGTGTTTCTGGATGAGATACGTGAACTTGACCCTATTATGCAGGCCAAAATCCTGACCTTACTGGACAGCCGCCGTTTCCGGCGCATTGGCTCGGTGCAGGAGCAGTCTACCGACCTGCGCTTTATTGCCGCCACCAACAAGATACTGCTGAATGAAGTGTCGGCCGGCAAGTTTCGGGATGATCTTTATTATCGGCTCCAGGTGGTTTCCATCAACATTCCTCCTTTACGGGAGCGCGGAGACGATGTCTTTGTACTGGTAGACCGTTTCCTGAAAAAATACAATGCCCTGCATGATGCTCATTTCACGGAAATAAGCACCGCCGTCAAGGAAATTTTCCAACAATACCGTTGGCCAGGCAATGTCCGTGAGCTTGGCAATTTACTGGAGCGGATTTGTATTCTAGAGGAAGGGGAAGTCATTACTGAAAAACACTTGCCATCTCGTATTATCCGGGAGGCAAAAGGACAAAACACCCTGAGCCCAGAGAGTACGGCAGGCGACACCAGTCATGATGACGCCATGACAAGCAATGATTATTTCGAACAGACCGCCCGCTTCCAGAAGTCGCTTATTTTGCAGGCCTTGAAACGCAGTGCTGGCAACCAGACTCTGGCTGCCAGCATTCTGGGCATATCCCGTCATACCTTACGTCACCAACTGTCCAAGCTTGGAATAACGCCCTGAACCCACAGAAAACAACATCAGTTGGCCTGGATCTGGTGTTCGTCTGCCAGTTTTTTCCATCGCTCAAGATCACTCACCACGCGTTGGGCAAACTCATCACTAGTCATGGCTGACGGAACAGTCCCATCCATTTCAAGCAAGCGCGCCAACTGTTCTGACTGACTGATTTCGTTAAGGGCCTTATTTAAAGTCTTAATAAATGTAGTCGATGTACCTGCGGGTGCAAAAATCCCCACCCAAATATCCACATCATAGCCCGGCAGTGTTTGTGAGGCAGGCGGCAAATCAGGAAACGCAGCATGCACTGCCGGTGCAGTAGTCGCCAGCAACTTTACCTTCCCGGTGGGCAGCAATGGCGCCAAAGAACTATAGTTGGCCAGCATAATATCCAGCCGTTCTCCAGCAAGGTCAGAAGCCGCATTGGCAGCGCCTTTATACGGCACATGCGTCATTTTAACATCGGCCAAATCCCCCATTAATGTCGTGGCCAAGTGCGCCAGTGAGCCAATCCCTGATGATCCATAATTGACTGCCCCGGGATTCATGCGGGCATTATTAATGACATCAGACAATGAGGCATAAGGCTTCTTCGAGGGAACGGCAATCACCAATGGTCCCTGCCCGATCATGGCGACAGGCGTAAAGCTCTTGATGGGATCATAGGGCAAAGACGGTTGCGTGGCCGCGGTCGTGACAAATGTAGACGAGGTGAGCAGCAAAGTGGAACCGTCATTGGGCGCCTTGGCCACATGGTTTGATCCAATGACCCCTGCTGCACCCGCCCTGTTTTCCACAATCACAGGGCGCTTGAGTTTGTCAGAAAGTAACGGCGCAATAACACGGGCAATGGAATCATTGCTGGCCCCGGTGGAAAAAGGCACCACAATGGTGATGGGTGACTCTGCATTTGCCTGGGAAGCCAGCAAAAATACAGAGCTTAAGATAAGTGTTGCTTTACTGATGAAGTATTTCATGGTTGTCTCTTTAATATTAGCTAATTATAGATTACGTAATTTGAATGAAATTTCATTCATTAAAGCTCAACGGGTAACTCCAGCAATGGCGCGTATTGCTGTGCGCCAAAAATATCGCCATCACCCGCCGAGCCGCTGGGTCTTTGACGGTATATCGTGAATTTGATCGCCAGACCCGGATCGTACTCAACAAAATCCGAAATACGCTCATCAGAAATATTGTACAAATCACATACTGTCTGTCTGGAAAGCGCTCCTGATTTTTTAACTGCCTGATAGGTTTCCTGATCCCTGAAGATGATATCAAACGTGATTTTATTGACACCGGCATTTTTGCTGCGAATGGTTTTGGCTAATTGGTTCAGTTTATAGCTTGTCATGATAAGGCTCCTTGTTATACGCCAGCGGTAATCATATTGGTTGGGAAAAGTTCAAGCACATCATCAACAGGCATGGTGTGGTTAAGTGTCCAGCGATAGGCGGCACTGGCTTCAACCACCTCATCCAACGGGAAGGATACCGAGCCTGCGGTGCCTTTGACATCAGGCAAGCGGGCATAAAACATCTGGCGCAGACCGATCAATGTCAGCTCTTCCGCCATTTCACGCGTTGGTGCAACGCCCTGTACCAGGACACCCACTTCATGTCCTGTCTGATGCCGTAATGGTTCCAGCGCTCCCATCACACCGTCACGGCCATATACGCTGTAATGCAGCTGATAACCCTCATTACCAAACCGCTCTTGTACTTTTTCTCTGGCCCAACCAATGACGCGGTCTATATTGGCAATGGTATAAGGATCGCGAACGCCACAAAACCCGATGAACCGCTCTCCCACTTTTCCTGAACCTTCCAGTTTTACGCGAATCTGCTGCGCAGGTTCAAAACGTGAGCCCGTAATGCGGGTGGTCTTCTCTGTGAGCTGTTCATAATGGCAATCAGTCATATCCAGTCTGCCACCCGCAAAGAACTCTTCGAAAGGGTTTGAACGCTCATACATGGCATGACCGGCTACCGAAGCAATCGTGCAACGCTGCTCCGGGTGCATGGCGGTCACCTGGACATCTTCATGGGAAATTTCACCCATTACCGTTTCCTTGCCACCATATGGCTCAGCACAAAACGATGCACATTCCAGGACCTTACCTAGGTAGTAGGCCTTGTCCTCTGGAAAGCCCTTGAAAATCGCTGGTGAAGCAAAGACTGCCGCATCGGAACTTCTTCCGCCAATAATGACATCAGCCCCCTGCTCCAGAAGCTTGATATAGGGATGTACCCCCGCGACGGCCACGATACGGTCAGTGGCATCCAGTTCAGCTTCTGTCAGGTCATCAAAACCATCCAGGCCGGTCACACTGTTCCCATTACGGATTTTCAGGCGTACCGTTTCCTTATCCACTTCGGAATAAAAATAGCCGAGTGTGAATTTGGGCAAGTTGTGTTTTTCCGCCAGTTCCTGAATAATGCGGACATACATATCAACCCGGCTGTTAGAGCCGGTATCGCCCGCTGAACCGATAATCATGGGAACGCCCAGCCGGCGCGAAGCCAATAGCATTTCTTCCAGGTCATGCTTCTGCCATGCCTCGGGACTGGTGGAGGTATCAGAACCCAAAGGCACGGGGCCAACATCATCACTGCCGGAATCCGCCGCAATAAAATCCGGCGCCGCCTGAACGCCAATATGAAAACTTTCAGTTCTCAACGGGGCAAAACCCAGATGACCGTTAGGACAAATAATCTTCATCGATTTCATGTTTCTACTCTCTTGTATGACATTAAAAATTTACGCATCCGCGTAATCCATACTACATACAGCAAGATACATGCCAATTTTCATGAATTGAAAAAATCGTTTGATATCAATGAGTTAATCAATCAAGCGTTATTTCTTTATTTTTTAATGTGCGCAATTTTCACGCTATAATGCGCGTAAATAACGCATTAGTCATCTTTTGCAAGCTACCCGATACTCGTTACCACGCTCCCGCGTGGTAACGCCTGCCAACCAGCCATTAAAAAACTCACCTTGATCTACATCACGCAAGTAAATAATTATTTCTTGACAGACAATTCATTCTCCTTTAAATTTGTCCGTACATTACGAACATACGTACAAATATAATAATTCTTATAAGACATCCAACAAAGCAGCACTCCAAAGGATGCCCAACCCTCTGTATTGCCACCCATTCCAGGGTGATCCCAATACCACAAAAAAACTTTATTCAGGAGACAAAATGAAGCAAACTCATACACGGCTATTTTCTTTGATTCTTATGGGTACATGCGCTGCTGTTGCCACACCAGCCCTGGCCGCAGACCCTTACCCCGCACAACCCATCACCCTGGTCGTCCCCTACTCGGCCGGTGGTGGTACAGACATTATTGCCCGGCATCTTAGCGACCGACTTTCCAAAGTATTCAAGCAACCGGTCATTGTTGAAAACAAACCAGGTGCCAATGGCATTATCGGGACCCGTTCAGTCGCCACATCAAAACCGGACGGCTACACCTACGCCCTGGTGGTCAACAGCCACCTGATCAACCCCTTGGTCACCAAAGACATTCCTTACGACACATTCAAGGATTTCATCGGTGTCACCATGGTTGCCCGCTCTCCCCTGGCGTTTTTAAGCAGCACCAAACTGGAGGCCAAAAACATTAATGATTTCCTGGCTCTGGCTAAAAAACCCGGCAATAAATTTGCCTATGGCAGCTCCGAAAACATGACCCGTCTGGTTGGGGATATGTTCAATCACTACAATAAACTGAACATGATCAGCGTCCCCTATAAAGGCGGGGCACCGCTCATGGCTGATGTGGCCGGTGGCGTGACCAGCATGGCCACAGGCAGCTTGCTGTCCTCCAGTGCTTATGTGCAATCGGGCAAAATCACTCCACTGGCGGTAACCGGCCAGTCCAGAACCCAAATGTGGCCAGATGTTCCCACCATGGCAGAACTGGGCTTTAAAGAGTTTGACAACGTCTACGTGACTTACAGCATTTTTGCTCCCGCCAAAACACCCAAGCCTTTGCTGGACAGCATGCAACAAGCCGTGGCCCAGGTCATTAACCAGCCCGATATGAAAGAGATCCTGCAAAAACAGGCTGCCGAACCCGTGGGTGATTCGGTTGAAAATTTCAATGAACAGGTCAAAAAAGATTTTGAACTATGGCGCAACCTGGCGGTGGCCATTGACTTGAAACCCGTTTGATTCATTCCTGCTTAAACCCTAAACACACAGGCCTTGAGCGCACACAAGGCCTGACGGATTGCCATGAATAATGAAAAAAACAAGCTGAAAAAAATACTTGCCCCGGGAAAACTGGTGATTGCCCCCGGTGTGTATGACCTGATTTCCGTCAAGATCGCCAGCCAAATGAACTTTGACTGCCTTTACATGACGGGGTACGGAACCGTAGCTTCTTATCTGGGCTTACCGGATGCCGGACTTGCCACCATGACCGACATGAACAACCGGGTATCCGCCTTTTGCAATGCCACCAGCAAACCGGTGATTTGTGATGGGGACACCGGTTATGGCGGCTTGCTGAACGTGGCCCATACCGTTCGCGCCTATGAAAAATCGGGCGCGGCGGCTATCCAGCTTGAAGACCAGGAGTTTCCTAAAAAATGCGGCCATACGCCCGGACGACGGGTGATTCCTGCCGCCGACATGGTCAAGAAAATCAAGGTGGCCGTCGATGCCCGCTCAAACCCCGATTTTCTGATTATTGCCCGCACCGATGCCCGAACCAGTCTAGGACTGGATGAAGCCTTGCGCCGGGGCGAACAATATGCCCGGGCGGGTGCAGACATCATTTTTATCGAGTCGCCTGAAAATGAAGAGGAGATGTGGAAAATTGCCAAAACCATTGAAAAGCCCCTGCTGATCAATCTGGTGGAAACCGGCCGCACCCCCATTCTGCCTGCGGCTACATTACAGGAAATGGGCTACGCCATTGCGATTTATCCTGCACTCGGCTTTCTGGCCGCGGGTAAAGCATTGCACAATGCATATCAGCATCTCGCCACCACGCATACCTCAGCCGGACTAGAGTCCATGCTGTACGATTTTTCCGATTTCAATCATCTGATTGGCTTTCCTGAAGTTTGGGAATTTGACAAAAAATATGCTGGGTAATACCTCTTCTGGCCAACAAAAAAGGAAGCTTAAGCTTCCTTTTTTATTCATGAGCCCTACCAGTCAAGTCGCGGCAAGGATACGCTGCGCCCGAATAAACAAAGGTTTGTCCAACAGTTTTCCTTCCAGGGCAAAAGCACCCAGTCCGAATTTTTCAACTCCTTCCAATACCCTTTTGGCCCAATCAATTTCTTTGGCAGAAGGTGCATAGCCCTCATTCACCGTATCAACCTGGGCAGGGTGAATACACAGCTTGGCGCCAAAACCATAGCGGCGTGAACGCCCGACATCAGCTTTCAGGACATCCAGATTCCTGAAATCTACCGTTACCCCATCCACCGGTTTGGCAATGCCTGCCAAGCGGGATTGCAAGACCAGGGAAGAACGCACATAATCCAGTTCTTCATGGTCCCCCTCTATCCCGGCATCAATGGCAAAATCAACAGAACCAAATGCCAGCCGGGATACGCGAGTGGCCTCACCCAATTGGCGGGCATTGTCCCAGCCCTGTACGGTTTCAATCAGGGGGATGATTTCCTGTTGACCCTCAAGACTGGCAGCCAGTTGCTCAAGGGCATTGACACTTTGCGCCTTGGGCAACATGACGCCCTTGAATTTACCCGTTGCCAGCAACGCCACATCACTGCCATACCAGCTTGTATCAACATCATTCACCCGCAACATGAGCCGGTCTGTGAAATGGCGGGTGTCAGTATTTTCAAGCCACTGCCTGATGCCTTCCCGGGCATTGTCTTTGGCGTCGGGCGCCACGGCATCTTCAAGATCCAGAATGACCATTCCTGCATGCGTGCCCAGTGCTTTTTCAAACCGCTCAGGGCGGTCACCCGGAACGAACAGATAGCTTTTTGCCGTCGGCATTATATTCCTCCTGCCCTCGCCTAGATTACATGCTCTTCTTTAAACGAACGGATTTCCTGCTCGCTATAACCCACCTCGGACAACAGTTCTTCATTATGTTCTCCCATGGCTGGCGCTGCCTTAAGCGGATGTGCCCCCACCCGAACAGGTGACGCAATACTGCGCACCTTCCTGCCAGCATGCTCTACTTCTAGAATGCGTTCCTGTTCCTGGATGAAGTCATTATCCAGCGCTTGCGCCACGTCATAAACCGGTGCAGCAGGCACTTTTCCAGCAAATGCTTTCATCCATTCTTCGGTGGTGCGTGTTGTCAGCACTGCTTCCAGCTCTTCTTTCAGCGCATCCCTGTTTTTAAGGCGATCCGGGAACCGTTGATACTCAGGACGATTGATCCACTCTGGCCGTTCAATGGCCACGCAAAGGGTGCCCCAGAATTTTTCCTTGTTGCACATCAGGAAAACCCAGCCGTCTTGCGTGCGGTACAACTGGCTTGGTGTTAACGATGGATGGCTTGAAAAAGGCTCGCGTTTCAGGGAGAATCCTTCGTTCAGGTACCAAACACCCACATAGGCAAGGTTATGGATGGCGACATCATACAGGCTGACGTCAATATCTCGTCCTTTGCCGGTTTCACGGGCGCCAACCAAACCCGCCAGCATTCCCATGGCAGCAGTGGTTCCCGTCATCAGGTCAATAATAGACAGGCCCATGCGGCTGGGCGGCCCGTCGGGCTCTCCTGTCAAGGACAGATAGCCCGCCTCGGCCTGCATCAGGTAATCGTAGCCAGGCCAGGATTTTCTGGAACCCTCACGTCCGTAAGCAGACAAGTGTGCACACACGATTTTTTCATTGTACTGCTTCAGGTCTTCGTAGGTGAGACCCAGTTTTTCGGGCAAGTCACCACGCAGATTATTGAAAACAATGTCGGCATTTTTCAGCAAACGGTGAAAAATTTCCTTGCCCTGTTCAGACTTCAAATTAAGCGTGATGCTTTTCTTGTTTCGGTTGAAGGCCTGATAGAAATGGCTGTCATTTTCACCAAAGTAATACGGGCCCACATGGCGGCCAACATCTCCGCCATCCGCCTGGTTTTCAATCTTGATGACTTCGGCGCCCAGATCCGCCAGGTGCTGGGTACCGAATGGACCTGCCCCGTATTGCTCGACCGCAATAATGCGCACGCCCTTCAGGGGCAAACTGTTTAATGCGTTCTGGTTCATACCTTGTTTCTCTCTATCATTTGTTTGGCGATAATAATGCGCTGCATTTCATTGGTGCCTTCACCAATCAGCAATAAAGGTGCATCACGGTACAGTCGTTCAACGTTGTATTCTTTGGAATAGCCATAACCACCAAAAATGCGCATGGCTTCCAGCGAGTTCTCCATGCCGGCTTCGGTGGCAAAGTACTTGGCCATCCCGGCTTCGGCATCACAGCGCTCGCCCCTGTCATAGGCTGCCGCAGCGGCATAAACCAGCAGGCGGGCCGCTTCGGTACGTGTAGCCATTTCACCCAATTTAAGCTGAATCGCCTGATGCTCACAAATGGGTTTGCCAAATGTTTTGCGAATTTGCGAATACTGCAAGGCTTCTTCCAATGCAGCCTGCGCCACACCCAACCCACGGGCAGCCACGTTGATACGGCCCAGCTCAAGGCCGTTCAGCACATGCTGCAAACCTCTGCCTTCAACACCACCAATCAGGCAAGACTCATCAACCTCGTAGTCATCGAAGTTCAGCGAGCAGGTATCAATACCCTTGTAGCCCAGTTTGGGCAGTTTCCGGTTAACAATGAAGCCCTTGCCTTTTTCAGCAATGAAAAGGCTCATGCCTTTATGCCTTGGAGTAGCTTCCGGATCTGTTTTAACCAGCAATGCCAGGCAGTTGCCATACATGCTGTTGGTGATCCACATTTTTGAACCGTTAATAATGTATTTGTTACCCTGCTTACGCGCAACCGTGCGAATAGCCTGCAAATCGGTGCCACAATCAGGCTCGGTCAGGCCAACGCCCCCACGCAGTTCACCGGTGGCAAAGCGTGGCAGGTATTTGCGTTTTTGTTCTTCCGTGCCGTTTTTCTGCACGGCCATGGCCATGATCAGGTGCGAGTTGATAATGCCTGAAATGGACATCCATACCTTGGACATTCTTTCAATGATCTTGGAGTAGGTCTGGGTAGACAAACCCAGGCCACCGTATTCCTGGTCAATAATACAGCCAAACAGGCCCATGTCCTTCATTTTTTCAACGATTTCTTCAGGGTAGATATCGTCATGCTCCAGCTGGTGCACATGCGGGGCCACTTCTGACGCCAGAAATTTATCCAGCATATCCAGAATCAACTGTTCTTGTTCAACATCGTGGTTATTGCTATCTTTGCTCATCTTGTTCTCACTCGCTTATTTGGTACTTAATAAATTCATCAATTGGCTGGCACTTTGATTTTCAAGACCCTTAAGGGCTGAAGAAATTTGTGCAATTTTTCCGGCATCCAACAGGTTTTCAGTGTTTTCCACATATTTGGCCTCGACCTCACCATTGGTAATGGGCCGTACATCCGCACCCCGGTTGATAGACTCACGATGCGAAATCACCTTGCCGTCGTTCAGCGTCACCACCACTTCGCCGGAATAGTATTTGGGGAAGTCGGCATCGGGGTCCGGTACGCTAATGACCTTGGCAGCCAGTGCCAGGGTTTCGGGGTCGGTATAGGCCTTCTCATCCAGGGCATCCAACGAAAAGCGGCCAAACCTCAAACCGGTGGCAACAGAGTAAGGAATACTGAATTGGGCCTCATAAGAGTTCGCTGGCTTTTGCTTGTTCTCGGCAGGCTCGCAGACGGTTTTCATGACGCCTGCCGGCACTTTGGCCTCAATCTTGATAATATCTTCAAGATTGAATTGTTTGGCAACAATGGCTGCGGCATCGGTGCAGGCATGCGTGAAGTGACAGGCCGGAATCGGTTTAACCGCAATATTCATCAGCTCCCATTCCTGGCCAATCGTGCTGACGCTTTCTTCCAGACCTTCCAGTTTGAAATCGGCGCCCAGGTGGCTGGCGTATAAACCAAAACGACCCTCATACGTTTCCCTGGGACCCAGGAAGCCGTGCTTGGCCAGAGAGGCTGAGTTAATGGCGGCATTGGCCGCCCAACCTGGATGAATACGCTTGGTCCAGGCGCCATCTTGCAGGAACTCAAGGCTGCCCGAAGCCAGTGACAGGGTAATACCCTGGGCATGGGTCATTTGCCCTGCATCCAGCTTATCCAGCCATGCCGCGGCCAAGGTTGCCCCAAACGCACCAATCAAACCGGTCGGATGAAAACCCACCTGATGAAAACCACCCTTGGCAGCTGCCCCCAAACGGGTGGCAACTTCAATACCCACAATATAAGCGGTCAACAAGTCTTCACCGGATTTTTGCAGACGGTGTGCCTGGGACAGGACGGCGGCCAGCACCGGTGCCGTTGCATGAATCACGCCTTTAGGGTGCGTATCATCATAATCCAGTCCATGAATCAGCAAACCATTCACAATCGCCGCATCACGGGCAGGCAAAGACACATTCATGCCAATCACCGGTACGCCATTGGGCGTGGGCTCCGAAATAGCCAGGATGCCTGCCAGGGTTTTTTCAGCAAAGTCATACTGGGTGGACGCGTAGGCAATGCCCAAGGCATCCATGATCAGATATTTTGCCCTTTCCCTGACCTGTTCAGGAATGCCATTAAAGTTGATGCTTGAAATTTTATCGCTGATGAGCGAGGAAATAGTTTGATTCATTGTCTCTACACCTTTATTTAATTGACTTTAGCGCCGGACAGTTCCACGGCAACTTTCCACTTTTTAATTTCAGACTCGATATAACGGGTGAATTCTTCCGGACTGTTCAGGACAGACAGCGATCCAAGACCATTCAGGACTTTATCCACATCTTCACTTTGCCAATTTTTTTGCAGTGACTGGTGCAACGTTTGAAGTACCTCGTCAGGGGTGCCTTTGGGCGCGGCCAAGCCAACCCAAGCCGTTGCCAGCACATCACCCAGACCGGCTTCCTTCAATGTGGGTACGTCAGGCTGTGCGGGTACCCGCTTGTCGCTGAGCACAGCCAATAATTTGATATGACCTTTCTGGGCCATTGGAATCAGTGCGGGCCCAGTATCCACCATGGCCGTCACCCTGCCCCCCACCAGGTCCGTCACGGCAGCCGGACTTCCCTTGTAGGGAATGTGATCCATTTCCAGGCCAAGGTCATGCTTCAAAAGCTCCATGGCCAAATGGCTGGTCACACCGCTGCCTGCTGAGCCATAGTTATATTTTTCGGGATTGGCTTTCACCATTTCAACAAACTCTTTGGCATTATTCACAGGTACATTGGCATTAACTGCCAGGAATAACGGCACTTCAGAGAGTTCGGCAACGGGACGCAAATCTTTCAAGGGGTCATAGGCCAAATCACCATACAGGCTGGGGTTAATGGAAAGTGTGCCACTTGAACCCACTAACAAGGTATAGCCGTCTGGCTTGGCTCTTACCACATCCATGGTGCCAATAATACCGGCCGCCCCCGGTTTGTTTTCGACAATAACCGGTTGTTTAAGATTGTCCTCCAGTTTCTTGGCCGCCAAACGCGCAATAATGTCCGTGGCCTGCCCGGGAGGAAAACCCACAACAATCTTGATGGGTTTTTCCGGATAGGCTGCCTGTGCACAAAATGAAAAAGCCATCATTCCCACTGTGCAGGCACTAATGATGTGTTTGCGAATAGTATGTCTCACTCTAGGACTCCTTGAATTATTAATATCTTTTAATTATTTATTAACGATTAATCGCTCTTGACGGCGATTTATATTGGCATTTTCACACCGATTATTTATCACCCACACCATGACCTTCTTTGGCCACCAGGAAGGTGCGGTCAAACACCATGATTTGCTCATTTTTTTGGTTGAACGCTTTGGTCCTGACCGTCACAATGCCTTGTGTAGGACGGGTTTTGGATTCGCGCTTGTCCAGCACTTCAGACTCGGCATACAAGGTATCCCCCGCAAAAACCGGGTTGGTCAACGTAATGTCTTTCCAGCCCAGGTTGGCAATGGCCTGGCCACTGACATCATTCACGGTCATACCCAGCACAATGGCCAGTGTCAACCCGCTATTGACCAACAGTTTACCGAACTCACTTTTTTCTGCATGTGCCAGGTCGCAGTGCATGGGGTGGTAATTCATGGTCATTAATGAAAACTGGATGTTGTCCGCATCAGTAATGGTTCGGCCAGGGCGATGCTCATAAATATCGCCAATATTGAACTCTTCGAAGTAACGGCCGTAACGGGCGCGGTAACGGTTTTCACCCACTTTTTGAGGGAATAACATTTTCTATCTCCTTAAATTGACTGGTTTGTCTATTTGTTTGTTTGTCCGTACAAATTAAAGAAAATGATAAATAGTATTTAATTCGCTGTCAAGCAAAAAATATGAAAATATCAGGAAAATAAAATGTATCCAGCATTGGCTGGCTCCGTGTTCTGATGGCACGGGATAAGGACTGGTGAAGGGTTGGATGCAGAAGTCAGGCAAGGCCTGCCAGAGGCCTTTAACAGTGACTTTAACGGCGTTAAGCCGGGATATTGTTTTTCACAAAGACCGAGTTATAACTGAACCGGGTCTCGGGATGGTGGCTGATGGAGAGTTCTATCAACTCACCCTTGCGATTGCGGTATTTGCGGGCAATGCACAGGCTTGGACTACCACTTTTAACCTGTAAGGCATTGGCCTGTTTTTTAGTCAGGGAAGTCGCCGTGATGGTTTGCTCAACTTTAACCACCGTTTCACCAAACTGTTTTTCAATTTCCGAGTGAATGGCCTCACTGCGTTTACCCATAATGCCTTTAATAGCCCGAAAAGCCGGATTAATCCAGATTTCGGTATAGCTGATGGGCAGCTCGCTTTTTTCTGAAAAACGGCTACCAATTAAAAACAACCAGGTTCCTCCCTCTGAGGCCTCGAGCATATCGGCCTGCTCAGCCGTAATCGTAATGATTTCGCTGCTTTGGATAACCAGCGAAGTATCGGTGGCATAACGATAAAAGTCGGAAATATCCATGATATTCTGGCTATAGGCCGTTGTCATATGGGTTGAAATGACCTTTGAGCCAACCCCGGGCTGGCGGGTAACCAGCCCGGATTGCACCAGTTTTTTAAGTGCTTCCCTTACCGTAAAACGACTGACCCCAAATTGCACGCACATATCCTGCTCGGTAGGCAGTAAATCACCGATTTGATATTTGCCATCGGTAATTTCATTGATTAGCGTGTTGGCCAATTGAACATACCGTGGTTGATTGCCTCTTATAAAAGCATCTCTATCTATTTCATGATTTGTAAACATATTTTTGCAGAATTGGTAAAGGTTTCCCGTATTATAAACTTACGCTAAGTTACTTAAGCAGGATTAATGAAATTGCCGGCACAAAGGTAATCAGGGCCAGTGCAACGACTCTGGTTAAGTAATAAGGCATACCCCTTTTGCCACCGATTCTACCGGAATCTTGGCAATACCACTCATGACAAACAGATTCAGGCCAATCGGAGGTGTCAATGTTGCTATTTCAACGTTAGCCACCATAATAACCGCAAAATGAATAGGATCAATTCCTATATTGCAGAAACACATCTGCATTCATCAAATCTGTGTTTTGTGCTTCCTGTCCCACCCCAATACTTCTGTCCATTTGATCCAATGCCTCAAATAAGCCCTTAAATTAGTTTGTGCGGACATTATCACTTTATCAACAATTCAAACAACTGGTCAAATGAAATCTTCTACGGGATTACCTGTATACAGACAAATAATATTGCCGTTAAAGTATTAGCCCTTTCAGTTGTACTTCCTCTTTCCCACGCATTTGAACAAAATATGATGCTTTCAATATCCGGATTTATATTTTGTTTACAAAAATAACAACCGGATATTGAAACAAGGAATATGATGGATTATAGCCATAACCACATGGAGGCTAGCCATGAAAACATCTGTTTTAGTTATTGGCCTTTCTGCATTATTATTGACAGGCTGCATTCATGGCCATCACGGTAATTGGGATCGTTCTGACCGTGATGGATACACAGAAAGAGATCGCGATGACAGGCGGTATGAGCGAGATAACCGCTACGACAACAGGTATAACGACAAACGTTGGGATAGCTGGCGCAACAGGGAAAGCCGTTGACAATGTTTTTCCACGCGTAAATACGTCCTCGTTCCCACGCTCCCGCGTGGTAACGCCTATGCCTGTTATTTCACCACCGGTGAAATAACAGCGCCCTCCCCAATGTCCTCAAGCAATTCAACTTCTTCCTTGCGCCCGGACAACTTGGCGGCAATGAACGCGCATACCATTAGCTGAATCTGGTGAAAAATAATCAAGGGCAGCACAATCGCACCTACCGCCTGACCGGCAAATAATACCTGCGCCATGGGCAGGCCACTGGCAAGGCTTTTTTTCGATCCGCAAAACACCAGGGTAATGCGATCCTCTAACGAAAAACCCATCAACTTTCCAATAAAAGCTGTAAATAACAGCACAATTGCCAGCAACACGCTGCTAACTAAAGTAAGCAGCAATAAGGCCATCGAAGGCATCTGGTTCCATAAGCCTTCATTCACCGCTGCAGAAAACGCCACATATACCACCAGCAGAATCGAGCCCTGATCCACAAATTTCATGAGAGAAGCATGATTGCCAATAAAGCCGGCGGTGACAGGGCGGCTGAAATGCCCCAGCGCAAACGGAATTAACAATTGCTGGGTGATGTTCCAGATGGCGTCCAAGGCCAGTTGCGGGTCGCTGGTTGCCGTGCCGTCGGTTATCAGTAGGCTAACCAGCATGGGGGTAATGAAAATGCCTAAAATACTGGAAGATGAAGCACTACAGATGGCAGCGGGAATATTGCCACGAGCAACCGAGGTAAAGGCAATCGCCGATTGTACGGTAGCAGGCAATACGCACAAATATAGAATCCCTTTATACAAATCAGGGGTAAGCATGGGTTCAAGGAAGGGCCGGGACAGCACCCCCAGAACGGGGAAGAGAATGAACGTACAGGAAAAAATAAGCAAATGAAGGCGCCAGTGTGTCGCACCTGCAATAATGGCATGGCGTGACAGCCGTGCCCCATGCAGGAAAAACAGCAACCCGATGGCCATGCTGGTTGCCATTTGCACCACCGGCATCCCACGACCATGAGCGGGCAATACCGTGGCAACCAGAACAGCTACAACCAGCAGCAAGGTAAAACGGTCGATTTTAAGAAAACGAAGCAGGGACTGAAACATGGGATGCGCTTATGGTTAAGGGTTAAAACGTTGCATAACAGGAAATCCAGCTGCAGACCAGGCATACAGTCCACCGGCAATATCAAAAACATTCAAGCAATTTGCATTTCTGGCCTCCAATGCGGTTGCCCGGGCGCCACCACCAGTATTGCAATAAAGAATAATGTTGGTATCGGCATTGTCATTGGCAAAATCAATGACATCACCTTTTTCAAATTGAATCGATCCGGTTATGCTGACCGCGTTTTGACTCTGTTGGCTGCGTACATCAATAACCACTGCCCCCTTGTCAATGAGCGCCTTCGCTGCTTCAGGCGTCAATGACCAACACTCTTTATGTAAATTTTTATTCATGTCAATTGATAAATCACTCATGGAAATTAATCGCCATCAAGCGGTTGAGCCTTGAATTTTCCTGCCTGAGCTTTAAGATAATGCACAAACCTGTCAGTATTGGCTGGAGCATACTCATCACGACGACGGTAAATATTGGTATTGAATGGTGGAAAATGCCAGTTTCCTTTCAGGATTTTCATGGCACCCGAGCGAATTTCCTGATCAAACAAAATTGACGAACAAAAAGCCAGGTAGTTGTCATTCAATACCAAATGACGAATAACGGAATGAGATGAGCTTTCAATGCGGTGCTCATTCAATGTTCCACCCAGCCGTTGCCGCTCATGTTCAACCGCCTTGCCTATCTGCCCACTGGAAACAGGAGCAACCAGTTTCTCATGGCCGATCAGATCCTTGAATTGCCAATTGGTAAAGTCGATTTGATTGGTACTGGAAACGCAAAAATGGTATTCCTCTTCGATCAGAAATTCGCTGCTCAGGTCACTAAAATTCTTATCGACCTGCTCAATACCAATCACAATATCCAGTTCCCCTCTTTTCAATTTTTGCAGTAATTCCGGAGTATGCCCTTCCATTAAATTGATATACACTTTTTCCTGGCTTCTAAGCATCAAACTAACTGCGGGCGGAATAATATGAATCATCGAAACAGAGCCGGCACCACAGTTAATACGCCCCTCACTCGCCCCTTTCATAATATCCATGTGGTTCTGAATCTTATGAAATTCGGCTTGAATGGAAGCGATCGGATCAAGCAGGGCATGGCCATAAGCTGTTACTCTCACTCCACGAGCCGACCGCTCCAATAAGGGAACCTGAAAAACATCCTCCAGCTTTGCAATGCTGCGCGTTAGCGCTGGCTGGGTGATAGCAAGGGCAGAAGCAGCGGCATTAATGCTGCCATAATCAACCACAGCAGCAAAATGCTGCAGATTAATCATGTAACGAGCCAGTTTAGAGCGCATTTCATATCAACTTTATGAGAAAACAGTCAGGCACACTATAGCCGAAATTATTTTTTCAAACCTATTTCCTGAGCCAGATTCCGCAAAGCAGTGCTTTCCTTTTGAAGCTGGTTCAGCACTTCTTCCGGACTGCCTTTGAGCGCAGCCATACCCAGCTGACTCAGGGCACGTTGATACTCAGGTACATCCTTAATACTAGCCAGCGTTTCACTCAACCGCACCACAATCTCCTGAGGAGTAGACGTGGGCACCCAAAGTGCCGACCAGACAGAATGGGCTAAATCCGGATAAACATCTTCCAGACGCGGAGCATTCAGCTCAATACCAGGTATGTCCGGTCCGGTTGTCGCTAAGAGGTTGATGCTGCCATCCTGGATATAAGGAAGCACATCGGAAACAGCCAATACCAGGAACTGAATATCATTGGTAACTAAAGCTTGCATGGCAAACGGCATCCCCTTGTAGGGAATATGTGTCATCTGGGTGCCAAATTTTTTCTGGATTTTTTCGACATAGAGGTGTATTGGGTGACCTACACCACCAGAGCCGTAATTGACAGCTGATCCATGTTTTTTAGCATAGACCACAAAGTCATCCAGGGTTTTCACATTAGTCGCCTTGCTAGCCAATAGCACATGCAAATGCGCAACCGTGTAACCAACCGGTTTCAGGCTTTGCAGGGGGTCATATCCCAACGTCGGAAACAAAATCGGGCGCAAGGCAAACAACGGTGCTCCTGATGAAAGAACAGTGCTACCGTCGGGCCTGCTTCTGGATGCAAACTCGCCTGCAATGTGACCACCGGCACCAGGCCGGTTTTCAACCAGCACAGATTTACCTATAACCGGCTGCATATAATTGGCAATCAGACGTAGGGACGTATCGCCAGCCGCACCCGGTGAACTCATTGAGATCAGCTTGATCGGACCTACCGATACCGTTGCGTGTGTATTCGCAAGAGCGCTAAAGCCGCTCAGTCCGGCCAGGCTGCCCGCGGCCATGCCCATAAGCACTTTTCTTCTAGTCACATTGATTGTTTGATCATTCATCACTATTGTCTCCTTTCCTCTTTTTATAAAATGACAGCATCCATATATCTCAGCATTCATTTATTTATGCATTTCTATGCAATCAAGTGAAATCAAATTGCATTTTTCTCCACGGCAACCACGACAGAGCCTTTTTATCCCATCGGTCCCAAGCGGGTTTGGGTGGTATAGCTTTCTTCCCCTGCTTCTATGCAATCCGGCCATTGCTCGAATGGCAAAAAAGCATATGGATTTTCTGATTGCTTCTTGTGAAAACCATCCATTTCAAAATAAATCTGCAAGAGATTCACCTCGTCAAGCGCAAAATGCAGGGCATATTGAATACCAGGCTGCAATTCCTGCGGAACATGAACGGGCCTCAAGCCTTTTTCAATCAGAAAAGAGCCGGCCTGCCTCAGTTGCTCATAAGTTTGAACCTGCAGACCAATACTTAACAAGGTCGTATTTTCCTTGAACCCCAACATATTGCGCAAGGCAATCGGAATAAGCGCCACGCAATGATGCTCTTGACCGGTACTAAGATACACGCACTTATGCCCCCGATACTCAACTTCTTCGGTCTTTTTCAAACCGATGATCTTGATGTAGAAATGCTCGGATTTTTCCATATCGGCAACAAAAATGCGAACGGGACCAACCTTGGAGACTTTAAAGGGCTGCTGCAGCAAAACACCACCTACATCATAGACATGGGGTTGTGAAGAATGACAGGAAAAGCCCGAACACAGATCGATATTGCGCTCTTTGGCCTGCTGAACTTCCTGTGCTTCCGCCTTTTGCGGCAGAGTGAATGTAACGTATGGCAGCCGCTCATACATGGCTTCGGGCTTGCTATTGCCGCTCCAGCCAATTTGCTCCATACCGTAAAAAAGCTCTACCCGGTGCCCGTCCGGATCAAAGGCATAAACCGCCCAATTGCTGCCGGGCAAGTCACGGCCGATACGACTGATTCTAATGTCATTTTCAAGAAAAAATGCGTGTGCATCATTCACTTCTTTCAGGCTGTTAACCTGAAAGGAGATTTGATTCAGGATAACGCCTGCCTCATACAGCTTTTTACGCTCTGGGTCCCCTGAATTCGGATTGAGAATAACCAGGGTGTGGTGATCGGTATTGCAAGTCGTAAAGTGTCCCAATATATCGGCATTGGACTTTTTCAATACATCCGTATGCCGCATGCCCAATACATCAACCAGTATTTTCAGTTTTTCCGGCAGGTTTTCTTCCCACAAACCCAAGTGTCCCAATCTGACAGCCTTGAAGGGCTGCTCTAGCCTGACGCCACCAACATTGTATTTCTTCGGGATCAAACGCATGGTTTCCTCCTGATTTCAGGCGTCAAGATGTTTTTTTGCAAATGCCACCACCCTGTTCATCGCCTCAACAGTAGAGGGCAAAGTTGGATGAACCACGGTAAACATTTTTTCTGCATCCCAAACCAGCAACTCAATATTTCCACCAGCTTCGCCATAGCGCAGGGCAAAGCGATCGGCTTCGGTACCCGGCACATCGGACTCAATATCCCTATAGTTGTGCACGTCATCATTCTTCACAGAAAGCCAAAATGCCGGTGGCAAATGCACCTTTTCCTTGCGTTCAAGCATAAGCATTGGGTTAGCTTCCTTCATTGCTTCGGTCGTTTTCCAATAAGCATCCTGCATTTTCACAATTCTGGCCGCCCACTCTGGCGGTGAATCACTATCAAGAAGCCGTTTGGCATGCTGATAGCGGCCGTAAGGATTGATAACAGGCCATAACATAGACACGAACCTGACACTGGCATCCACGCTGGGTGATGCATCGGGCAACTGGATTTCGCTGTAACGTGGATCATCGGGGCGCATGGCCACCAACATACCCAAATGTCCGCCACTGGAATTACCGGAAAGTCCGACCCGCTCAGGATCCACCTTAAGTTTTTCCGCATTGGCTTTCAGCCATCGAATGCCATAATTGATATCGGCTACCGATTTAGGGTACGCCCCCTCCTCACCTTGCCTGAAATCCAGAGCAACTACCACAATACCTGCTTTGGCAAAGGCTTGGTGCAAGGCTTCCCCACGGGTCCGATCAAATTTGCTCCAGGCCCCGCCATGCAGTTCTACTATCGCCGGAAACGGCCCATCACCTACTGGTGTATATATACGGGCCAATAACTCACCACCTGGATGCGCCAGATAAACCACATCCTCATAATTAAATTCATATTCCTTTGTCTTCATCCCCATTCCTCTTATTAATATTTCCATAAGTAGTTTTTACTTAAATCAATCCAAGCTGAAATTTCCCATAAGGCACCATGGCCGATTCCCAGTTGGCACTAAAATGCGTACCTGTTGTGAGGGCATCCCGGTACCATGATTGCAAATCATTGCGGTTATGAACAATTTCAGCGCTGGTAATTGAAATCAGCTTTTCAATGCTTTGACGGGCCATGCTGTTTGCCCAGACCGAATCGCGTCGACAGGCAAAAACATCCCGCTGACCAAGTTCGAGTCCTCTTTTCATCCGCTCATGCGTGTATTGCTGCCTGCGATGCGCAACTGTAATAGCCGCATTCAAATCTGCCGCAGCCTCACCGATTTTGAGCTGAACAATTTGTGAATCCTGTAAATTTGTGGTGCCACGCGAGACTCTACCTTGCATTGTCTGGCAAACATGATTTAATACCCGGCGTCCCAGGCCAAGGGTCACCGGGAGCTGGGTAAAAGTTGAAAAAACCTGTCGTGGCGCACGCAACAATGCATAATCCGGATGTACTTTACTACCTGGGGTGTCCCCTGTTTGCAGAGACTTGTCCACCACCGTACGATGATCAGGAATAAATACATTGTCCAGTAATAAGGTATTGCTGCCAGTACCACGAAGCCCCAGTGTTTCCCAGTCATCCAGAATTTCCACATCATGTTTGGGTACCAACATGTAGCGCATTTCACGGCTTTCACCATTCTGAACAAACACGCCCAACACCAGCCACAAAGCGTGTTTGCAACCACTGGCAAAAGGATAAGTGCCCGTCACACGATAGCCACCCTCGACGATTTCTGCCGTGGCACGTGGTGCCAGGCTGGAGGCAACAACCGCCTGTTGGTTCTCAAGCCAGATCTCGTCCTGGGCCTGTTTCGCAAAGCTTGCCGCCATCCAGGCATGCTCACCGTATACTGCCAACACCCAGCCACTAGATGGGCAAGCAACAGACAAATCTTCAACAATTCTTGACAGCAAGGTTGTTGAACCCTCAAATCCGCCATATAACATCGGCTGAAGAATCCTGGGCAGACCAAGCCGCTGGAAATCGGCAAAGGTTTCGTCCGGTAAACTACGTGCAGTGATACAGTCTTTTTCCCTTTGCTGCAAGACCGGTATCAAATGCATGGCAGACTCATACAGTTGCCTTTCTTGACTGCTCATCCAGCTATCATCCACCAGCGAAGCATCGTAAGCCTCCTGACCACAAGTGCGGGCTTCCGAGTATGTAAAATCAAACATTTTTGTCATTATCATTTCATCCATCAATATGCATGAACACCCACACTTTCTTGGTTGGTCAGTGAAGAGTAGTTACCTTGGAAATAGATCAGCGGCAATTCGTTTTCAGTGAAATTAGCACCTACCACCCGTCCAATGAATATCGTATGAGTGGCCGAGTCGATGTATTCAGCCACTTCACAATCAAAGGCCACCAAGGCATCCTTCAGGACTGGCGCACCCGTTTCCAGTGTGTTCCACTCTGCTCTGGAGAATTTTTGCTCCCAATCAATGGGGCTGGCAAACACAGAAGCAATCTGTGATTGAGAATCAGCCAATACATTGACGCAGAATTTTCCGCCCGCCTTGATAAGGCCATAAGTCGCTGACTTACGATTAACGCAAATAAGAATTTGGGCCGGATCGGCAGATAATGAGCAAACAGCAGTAGCGGTCATGCCACCACGCAAGCCAGAGCACTCACTGGTAATCAGTGTGACCCCGGAGGCGAGATTTCTCATCGACTGTTTGAATTTTTCTTCGTTAATTGAATAAATCATTGTCGTGTCCCGGTAAGTTCAAAATAAAACCTATGGAACACATTCTATTTGTTTTTGATCTACATCAAGAAATGCTATTTTTGTCGTAGGTATGCATATCATGCATACCCAGTTTTTGCACCAACAAGCGGGCTATCTCTTCTTTTCTAGAACGAACTTCTTCTAGAGGACCACTAAGGCCAACCGCATAACGCATGCCATTATCATCAGCCTGGGGGCTACGCCAACCATGACACGATCGGAATTGGTGGTGCCTTCAGAATAGGCGTAACACAATTACTTAACTCACCACCGCATCACGCAACTCGGCAGGTAAAAATTGCGCCGCCTGTTCATCAAGCAAAATCATCGCATTCGGATGAGACTTGATTACCGAAGCCGGCAACTGCTCGGTAACAGGGCTTTCATACAGCTCTGCCATGATTTGCGCCTTGTTGGTACCTGTGGCAATAAGAATAATTTGTTTTGATTCCATGATGTCCTGCAGGCCCAACGTAATAGCCTGAGTAGGCACCTCATCCAAAGAATCAAAAAAACGACTGTTATCAATCCTGGTTTGTTCAGTTAGCGGTACCACATGTGTACGGCTGCCAAATGAGGTGCCCGGCTCGTTAAAGCCGATATGACCGTTATTACCAATGCCCAGCAACTGCAAGTCGATGTGACCAGCCTGCTGGATTTGATCTGAGTATTGTTCACATTGCTTGATCGGATCCGCACACAAACCGTCTGGCAGGAAGGTGCGATGCTGCACAAACGCCAGGCGGTTGAACAAATGCTGCCGCATATAATAACGATAACTCTGCGGATGATCGCTACCCAACCCGATGTATTCATCCAGGTTGAAGGTGGTTAAGCCCGATACATCTACATTTTGTTGCGCAACCTGTTCACATAATTTTTCATAAACAGGTTCCATGGTGCTGCCTGTGGCCAAGCCCAATACCGAATCATTTTTTTTCTGGATTTGTGCAATAAGCAATTCACTTACATGTTTTGCAATTGCCTGGGGATTGGGAAAAACATAAAACATAGTCGGTCCGGAAGTGATCAATAAAAACGTACTTACTGCTGATAAACAGACGGAATTATCCCTCTATTTTTTGATTCATGTTTTGTTTTTTTCGTCTTTTTAAAATTTTTCCAGGAAGTGTTGCAAAATCATCCTTTTGCTTTCCCTGTATGCGGAATGGATCATTTAACATTAATAACCCAATGGGTCATTAATGTTAAATGCTTTCTTATGCTTGGCTTATTAATTCTATAAGCCATTAATTACCCATGCACCAATTAAATTTATTAACAAACAATTTGTTATTAATAAATACAATTAATATACAAATATTAACGAAACAAACACCATAAGTAAAAATACACAAATACAACCAGGCTTTACTGGTCCTAAATCAACACCGCCCAGCATTACCCAAAAACCCAATTTATAAGCCAGCAGTTATGTTAGCCATTCAAATAATTTTTATAATTAACAGTGGCGTATAAAGGCCATTTTATCTATAATTAAGTCCAGCTTTCTAACTTGGTTAATAGCCTTCCTATTAATCATTCATAAGAAACCAATCATTTATCAAAATCAATTTTAAAAGGCTATAAAAACATGTCTCGCTCTATAGCATTGGAATCCGTTAAAGAAGAACACAAATCATTAATTGGTTCTTTTAATGAATTAATCAATAAACACAATGTTTCAACCAGCCAGTTTCTGGAAGCCCTCGTTTCCAATCTCTCTTCTGCCAATGACATCGTAGCAGTACAAAACCTGCTAGATAAACGTGTTAATGAAATCCGTACCGAAGAACTGAACCGTTATATTCAGGAAGGCAAAAAAATGGCGCAAGCGCTGGGTATAGACCCTGCCATTATTGCTGAAGGTTTAACTGGCAAACAGGCAAAAAGCGCAAAACCCGTTAAAGCCAAATATCGTAGCAAAAACAATCCGGAAGAAACCTGGTCTGGCCGTGGCAAAAGACCGGCATTTATTGCCAACTACTTGGCAGAAAATCCCAACAACCAACTGGAAGATTTGTTAATTAACGATTAATTTCAGTTAATACCTTTATTTAACAGCATCAACAAAGACGCCACTGTAATCCTGTGGCGTCTTTTTACCAAAACCATTAATAGATGCCATTCAAAAAAACTCCGTTTGGCATTCAAATGGTGCTATTATCTGCTCTGCTTTTTTTGCATACTGGCCTAATTAAAAATCGTCACTCATGCGCTAAAACCCCTCTCTCCTACAACCCATCAATACAGAATCAGCATGAAAAAAACCGATTTGGAAAAACAAAAAGCCCTTAAAACAGTAGGAAAAATGAAACAGGAAGGCATTCCGAACCGTTTTTCTACCGACTCAGGTGCACTACTTGACCGACGCGAGCAACGCAAGCTGGACCAGGCACAAGGCCTGGTATCGTTCCCGGTAAAAATCAAACAAACCCTGATAGAAGAAATTCGTGCCCAGGCTATTGCACAAAACACCAGCACCAACGACGTGGTGAATGCCTTGCTGGAAAAGGCCCTGAAAAACTGAAACTGAGCGGGTCTTTTACAGATCCACTCACTCAATACTCAAAAGAGGGTTTCTGTAACGCTGGTGCTCCTTTTCTAAAACGGGCTGGCGTCCTGGACAGCTTGATGGGTGTATTAATCCCAATATAACCATCCTGTTCAATCACCATATTCCTGTGTGCCGTATGTGGATGCTCCAGCAACTGGGCCACGTTATTAATGGGAGCGGCCGGAACACCCAATTCAAGCAAATCCCGAGCAAGTTCCTGGGCTTTGTACTCAAGCAGAATGGCAGAAAGCACCTCACGTAATTGCGACCTGTTTTGCAACCTGTCCGCATTATTAATGAAACGTGCATCTTCGGCCAGGGCCGGATGGTTCAGTTTCTGGCATAACAAGGCAAATTGCCGGTTATTACCCACCGCCAGAAAAATCTCTCCTTCGCCCGTGGCATAAGATTCATAGGGGGCAATATTGGGATGATCATTACCGGTTCTACCCGGAATCTTGCCACTGTTGAAATAATTGGGTGCATGCGGATGCAACAATGAAATGGCGCAATCATACAAAGTGATATCCAGGTATTGCCCCAAACCACTGTTATGCCGCTCATTCACCGCCATTAAGATGGCAATCGCGGCATTCAGGCCGGTTACCATATCCACCACCGGCAACCCTACCCTAAGCGGATCGCCGTTTTTTTCTCCATTCACACTCATCAGGCCGCACATGGCCTGGGCACAGGCATCATACCCCGGCAGTCCTCCCAAGGGGCCATCGGCCCCAAAACCACTAATACAACAATGAATCAGGGCTGGAAACTCCTGCTGCAGAGTTTGATACCCGAGTCCCCATTTTTCCAGGGTACCTGGCTTGAAGTTTTCTACCAGGATATCGGCATCTGCCAGCAGGGTTCTTAAAAAGGCCCTGCCCTGTTCCTGGGACAAATCCAGGCTCATGCCCTCTTTGTTCCGGTTGACTCCCACAAAATAGGCTGCCGTATCCCCCACAAACGGGGGGCCCCACATGCGTGTTTCATCGCCTGAAGGCGGTTCTATTTTAAGCACATTAGCACCATGATCTGCCAGAATCTGGGTGCAGTATGGTCCCCCCAACACACGCGTCAAATCGATAACTGTCAGGCCGGTTAAGGCGCTATGGGAATGTGATGATTGATTATGCATAACTCTTAATCCAGTTGAATCTTAGCTTCAGCAACAACCTGCTCCCATTTGACCACCTCATCCCTGATAAAGTCATGCAGTTCTGCCGGTGTTTTCAGTTCCGCCTCAACAATCCCCTGTTTAGTCAGGGTTTCCTGTATTTCGGGCTTGGCCGTTGCTGCTCCAAATGCCAGGTTCAACTTCTTGACAATACTTTCCGGTGTGTTTGCCGGTGCCACTATCCCAAAAAAAACACTCACATCATAACCATCCAGGCCTTGTTCCTGAATTGTGGCCAAATCTGGCAACGCCTGTGAGCGCTCTCCACTGGCAAGACCCAGCGGTTTCAGTTTGCCTGCTTTAATATGAGGCAAGGCGGTCAGAATATCGGTAAATGCCATGCTAACCTGCCCACCCAGCAAATCATTCAAGGCCGGCCCGGTTCCCCGGTAAGGCACATGGGTAATATCCGTCCCTGCCATGCCATTGAACAGCACCCCGGCCAAATGGGAGGAAGCCCCATTCCCCGAAGAGGCATACGTTAATGACTGCGGATTTTGTTTACTGAGTGCGATCAGCTCCTGAACATTGTTGGCCTGTATTGAAGGATGAACAACCAGGATATTGGGCAAGTGCCCTATCTTGATAATGGGTTCAAAACTGGTTTGCGGGTGATAGTTCTGCTTTTTATAAAGGCTGGTATTAATCGCAAGTGGGCCCGATGTGCCAAACAGGATCGTATAACCATCCGGTTTGGCACTGGCTACGTACTCCGAGCCAATATTGCCACCGGCACCCGCCTTGTTTTCAACAATGACTTGTGTATTCAGCGTTTCACCCACCCCTTGAGCCAGCCGCCGGGCCAGTGCATCAGTTGGGCCACCGGGTGGAAAAGGCACCACCAGTTTCACCACCTGGGATGGATAAGTCTCTTCGGCGTAAGCCGTTAGCGGCACAACCGCAACGATAGATGATGCCATTATTAGCGTCTTAATATATTTTTTCATTGAATGTCTCCTCAGTGTTCGTTTATGCCGCTTTATAGGGCATAAGCCAGGATTGCCGCGTTTTCTTCACAGAATGATTTTTCCGCAAGCGGATCTTTGGACGCCAGGCGGTGCAGCAACACCTGGTCGGCCAGCAAATTACGGGATTCCATGCCGGTTTTTTCAGCCTCCCAGCGCATGGCTGCCATGGAAATGAGGTTATATAAGGCTGTCCCCACCTGTCGGGCTTTTTCTGGTGTGTTGTTACCTGCCGCCCTGGCCGCCAGTGCAAACGCATTTTCTATGCAACGGGTTTGCAAATCACGCAACGACGCCTTGCAAGGCATGCCGTTTTCCAGCAAGTATTGGGTCTGCCGTTTCAAGGCGGCCAGACCATCACTTTTCTGTATGGCACGCAATACATCCAGGGCCACAATATTGCTGGTCCCTTCCCAGATGGATCCCAAATGGGCATCACGCAACAGGCGCGGTTCTGTCCACTCTTCGATATAACCACAACCACCACGCACTTCCATCGCGTCTCCGGTTACCGTGCGAGCATCGCGACAGGCCCTGAATTTAATTAATGGCGTCAGGATCCGTACCAGGCTTTTGCCTTCCTGCTCACCGTTATCAGCGCGTTCCAATGCCTGCGCGGTTTGAAACATGACCGACCTGCCCTGCTCGGCTCGCATGATCATTTTCACCAGCTGTCGCTGCATCAGCGGCATTTCAATGAGTCTTTTGCCAAACGCGGTTCTGTGCTGACTGAAATAAATGGCCTCGCTCACTGCCCGACGCATTAAGCCGGCCGCCCGCATGCCGTTAGACAAACGGGAATTGTTGATCATGTCGGCCATTTGCTGGAATCCCCGGCCACGCTCACCCACCAGCCATGCGAAGGCACCCTCAAGGCGAATTTCACCACTAGCCATGGAGCGGGTACCCAGTTTGTCTTTCAGGCGTAACAGGCGGTAATGGTTAGGAGTGCCGTCCGGCTTTATTTTTGGCAAGAGGAACAAAGACACCCCCTTGAGCCCTTCGGCCTCTTCACTGCGGGCAAGCACCATGGCAAAACCGGCATCCGGATTGGAACAGAACCATTTGTCACCCGATAGGCGCCAGCTGCCATCTTCCACCAATGTCGCCAGCGTTTGCGTGGCACTCACATCCGAACCGGCGGCCTGTTCCGTCATGAACATGGCACCCTGTTGCAGCTGATCAAAATCCTGGCTGGCCACCTGCGGCAATACCTGCTCCACCAGCTCGGGATCACCGTATTTTTTCAGGGTACGGGCCAGGGAGTCGGTCATGCTGACCGGGCAGCACAAGCCAAACTCTGCCTGCACAAACAAATGCGACAACGCATATTTGGCGGCAGGCGGAAAGGTGTCATTCCAGCCCAACACCCCTTTGCGATGCGACATGGCCGCCAGTCCCAGTTGGGCATAAGCCACCTTTTCCAGCTCAATATAGGCCGGATGCTTATGAATACGATCACCATCGGTACCATTACGCTTGCGCACGGTCAACACGGGTGGGTTTTTGTCGGCAATATCGGCCAACTCATCCAGTGAGTCACCGATTTGCTGGCCCAGGCGGTCAAATACAGGTAACAGATGCGCAAACAAATCCGGTTTCAAATAGGTGCGTAACAGGGATTCGGAATACGGATCCATCCGGAAGTAATTACTGCCGCGACTGTCTGGAATATTATTGCCTTGCATGAAATCACCTTTATTTACATGAACTTGAATAAAAATATCAGTTCATCATAAACAAATTAAGGTATATTCAGAAATACTGTTTTAATGTAGATCCATACATGGAAAATATAGATGACGGATATTGACCTGCGTATACTCCGGTACTTTATTGCTGTTGCCGAAGAGCTCAATTTCAGCAAAGCTGCTTTACGTCTGAACATCTCCCAGCCGCCGCTCAGTTTTGCCATCAAACAACTGGAGCAGGCATTGGATCTTATCCTGTTTGAGCGAAACAGCCGGCAAGTGGTCCTGACCAATGCCGGCATCCGCCTGTATAAGGAAGCCCTGTTTATTCTGGGTCATGCCAATTCGTTAAAACATACGCTACATCATGCAGAGGCCCGACCACCCATCCGGATAGGCTTTGTGGGCTCCATGCAATATCGCAATCTTGCCGGCTTGCTGACAGAGCTGAAACGGCAATTTCCTGATCTAACGTTTGCGCTGACCGAGGCCAATTCAAGTGAAATCATTCACGACACAGACAGGGGAAATATTGATATTGGTTTTACCCACGCCAACCAGATTCCTGTGGACATTGAAAGCCAAACATTAATGTCTGAGCCTTTCTTGCTTTGCCTTCCCCGGAACAGTCCTCATGCCAGGAAAAAAAGCCTGGACCTGGCCGCACTGAAACACGAAAACTTTATATTTTTTTCCCGTTCGGTTTCTCCGGCCTATTATGAAATGCTGCTTTCCATGTGCGTCAGTGCCGGGTTCTTCCCCAAGGCCAATGACGAAGCCAGGCATTGGTTAAGTATTACCAGTATGGTGTCACAAAACCTGGGGGTTTCGATTGTACCCAGCTGCATGCAGCATTGTGGCTTGCCAAATTTGAAATTCCTGCCTTTCAAGCATACCCAGCGATCTGTAACGGATGTAATCTGGTCAGACAAAAAAGAGAAAGAACTTAAACAGGAAATCGTGGATTTTGCAGCACGTTTTTATGCATCTTTTTGATCATTCGAGAGTTTACACACCTTTCAACCAATACCACGCAATCCCGATCCATTCATGCAAAACACTGGCTGAATCCTTCAAGGCATCTGCCCTGGGAATAAATCGAAGAAAATTAGGCGGGTAATCAGGCATCACGGTGGGGGCTGCAATCACATTAAAACCGGCGCGCTCAAACGTCATTTTGGCCCGTTTCATATGCACCATATTGGTCACCAGCAAAATGGTACTTACACCTTCCCGGCTTAGCGATTCACGGGAATAACTGGCTTCCTCAGCAGTGGTGGCCGGCTCCTTCAAGACCCATCTTACCGGTGTATGAAATAGGGTCTCCAGCTCTCGCTTCATCACTTGGGCCACCGGCTCATCGCCAGGCCACCCGCCTCCGCTAACCTGAATGGGCAGATTTGTTTTCTGGTGTAAATAAGCCGCATAGCGAATCCGCTCAAGCGTGGAAGAAGCGGCGGAATTGCCACCAAACTCGGGTTGGTTACGGTTTACCCCACCACCTAAAACAACAATGGCCTGTGCCGGCCCAACCTCATTTAAAGATAACAAGAGGGGTTCATCATGCAAAGTTTTTACTAGGCGATTGGCAACAATAGGCATACTTGCTACTATCAAGGCAACAATACAAAACAACAATAATGACCGCCCCCATCGCTTAAACCGGCTTCCCAGCAACAGCCAGCTAATCAGCAGAAGTATGATGAGATTAAAGGGAATTAGCAGGGCAGATGAAATAATTTTGCTGGCAAACAGGCTCATGGCGGGTAATAGATTTTGGCAAGCGCCAATCATTAATAACGGTATTATCCAACAAAAATATTACCCGCGTGCCGTTCAGGCTTATTTATTATTATAGGCAGCCAACAAGTATTGAAAGAGCCCACGGTTACTGCCAGGCCTTTTACCTGGCCTGAACGAAACCAAAAGGTAAGTTAGGCACTATTTTTAGCATTGGCTATCATTACATTCAACTGGCGACCATCAACCAAAAACAGGTTACGGTTATATTTTGCCATTTCACCAGCCTCTTTTTCAAACTGTCCTGTTGTGAAAATATAGCTGTGATGACTGTTTTGCTGGTTCATGACAATCACTTCCTGGGATATCTGGCTGACCCCCACTTTGTCTGCACGCCAATGGCGTATTGAAACAAAGCCGTGGCTACCTTCTTTTTCAATCTGAAAATCGGCAATTTTTTGCAGTTCACCACTCGTGTTTTTTATCTGATAGCCTTTGGATTGAAAAAGACTGGTGACTAAATCCGCAATTTTTTCTTCCGGAAAATTTTTCACAACAGACAACGGTATTCGCTGGTTGTTGAGCTGGACATATGAAACAGCAGATTTCTGCCGCTTCCAGACAAGGTAAACAACAGCAAAAACTGGCAGTAACAGAAAAATGTAAATATTCATATCAGTCATCAGTGAATTGATATATTTATAATATTGAAGACTTCAGCCAAAATCATTTGATTTCCCTTACTTTTTTAATACTGCAAAAAAAATTAACAGTAAAATTATTAGAATTTTTGCTAGCATTATAATACTTAATGCATTTTAAAGTTACCGAAAGGAAACAATTGGTAAAAAAAAACACAAAAACAATGTCAAAAAAAGCAAAGAAATAACCAAAAAATCTATATAAATTACATTTTATTTCAAATAACCCTGCTTAAAAACAATTAAACCTATCTGTACTACCCCTTTCACAATGGAATAGTACAATCACGGTAACACAATCCTACAAGGTCTTCAACAGCATGAGTCTTCATTACCTGGTCACCGGCGGTGCCGGATATATTGGTTCCCACACACTAATAGAACTGCTACAGGAAAGTTACACGCCAGTTGTTCTGGATAATTTTTCCAACAGCAGCAGCAAGGTTTTTGATCGCTTGAAAACCATCACCGGAAAGAACATTAAAGTCATCAATGGAGACATCCGCGATCGCAAGCTATTGGATAACATTTTTGCAGAACATGCCGCACTGAACACGCCCATCCAAGGGGTGATTCATTTTGCCGCCCTGAAAGCCGTGGGAGATTCAGTCAAACGCCCGCTTGAATATTACGAAAACAATGTCGCGGGTACCGTTACTTTGCTACAAGCCATGCTGGCCGCCGGTGTCAACAAGATCGTGTTCAGCTCATCCGCCACTGTTTACGGTGAACCCGAATTTCTGCCCTATACCGAATCCCACCGGATTGGCGCCACCAACCCTTACGGCTGGACCAAAGTCCAGGTGGAACAAATCCTGAAAGACACCTGCGTGGCCCATAAAGAATTTTCAGCCATTGCATTGCGCTATTTCAACCCGATTGGCGCCCATGAAAGCGGCCTGATCGGTGAAAACCCACGCGATATTCCCAACAATCTTTTCCCCTTCATTACCCAGGTCGCTGTTGGCCGCCTGGAAAAACTGAATGTTTTTGGCAACGATTACGATACGGTCGATGGAACCGGCGTCCGTGACTACCTGCACGTGAGCGACCTGGCACTGGGACATGTAAAGGCCGTGAATTACGTCAATGAAAGCGGCCATAGTGGCTTTACCGCCATTAACCTGGGCACCGGCACTGGTACCAGTGTCCTGCAAATGGTTAATGCTTTTGAACGGGTCAACAATATTAAAGTGCCCTATATTATCCAGGCAAGAAGAGAAGGTGACATTGCCTCTGCCTGGGCCAACCCCGAACTGGCTGAATCATTGCTGGGCTGGAAAACAACCCGCAGCATCAACGATATGTGCCGGGATGGCTGGAACTGGCAAAGCAAAAATCCTGAAGGGTATTGATCTGCGATCAATAAAACCTTTCAACCATATACATATAACAAAATATTTCTATTAACCTTAAGCTTCATATGGTTAAATCATTTTCCTGCTTTGTACTTAATACAGAAAATGATTCGCCATGAACAATACGCTTTTTAAGGGTCTCCAAATACTGGAAATGCTTGCTTACAGCAGTCAGCCCATGAGGCTGACTGATATTGCCAACAACCTCAACCTGGTCAAAAGCGGTACCCACCGTTTGCTTCAGGCACTGGTTGACTCAAAATATGTCGTTCAGGACAAAGAATCCGGCAAATACAGCACAACCTGCAAACTCATTGAACTGGGCTCTGCCGTACTTCCCCACCTGGCCTTAAAACAGCAGGCAGAAGGCATCATGCAACAGTTAATGCACGACACAGAAGAAAGTGTTCATTTATCCATCCAGGATCAACAT
This sequence comes from Advenella sp. RU8, assembly GCF_048381675.1. Taxonomy (NCBI): domain Bacteria; kingdom Pseudomonadati; phylum Pseudomonadota; class Betaproteobacteria; order Burkholderiales; family Alcaligenaceae; genus Advenella; species Advenella sp. RU8. The sequence continues at coordinate 89,298 of NZ_JBLWIS010000009.1, read as the reverse complement.
GATGTGGTGTATCTGCACAAAGTAGATGGTCCTGCCCCTATCCCCTTTTACACCCATATCGGTGGGCGGGCACCCCTATACTGTGTGGCCACTGGCAAAGCCCTGCTTGCTTATAAAAACAATTTTTTTATTGAAAAAATAAAGCAAAACCTGAACCCCAGAACCGACAATACCATTATCAACGCCCAACAACTTGAAATGGAACTTCAGGAAATCAAGGAAAGAGGGTATAGCATTAACAAAGGTGAACTAAAAGCAGGGGTTTACGGCGTTGCTGCTCCCATTATCGACAACAAGGGAAATATTATTGCGGCTATCGGACTTTCCGGACATAGTAAGCGTTTTACGACCCAAACGATTAACAAGTATGCTGACCTGCTCATGCAAGCTGCCCAACGTATTACAGGCCTGCATAATGGGCATGATCAATCGGCAAACCTGCAACGACTTATTCTTTCCTGGTAAAAACGATATCACAGCAAAACAGGATTGCAGGTTATAAAGTCAAGACAAAACAACCGCCATCATGAAGGCGGTTGCTTTTTTAATTCAGGCCAATATTGTTTTCCTTGATGATATTTTCATAAAGCAAAATATCATCATTACTCTGACTGATAAAGTCTTTCGTGCCCAAGTATGCCGGTATTTGACCAAATTGCAAAAGACGCTCACTCATACCTGGTTTACTCATGACTTTTTGTGCAGCCTTTTCATATTCTTCAATCAAGCTCTGCGGCGTATCTGCCGGTGCAAAGACACCAAACCAGCTGGACGTTTTCAAGTCAATACCCTGCTGTGAAAATGTGGGAACATTTTTCAATTCAGGCAGTTTTAGTGAATCCGGAATGGCCAACGCCTTCAGATTACCATTGACGACATTCGACAGGGTAACGCTATCATATTGATAATCAATTCTTCCTCCTAACAGATCGTTAAGTGCTTCAATTGAACCTTTATAAGGAATATGTAAAGCGCCTATACCCAGTTTTTTTGCCAGAATCAGCGCCTGTAAATGCGTTAAGGTTCCCTGCCCTGCAGAACCATAAGTTATTTTACCGGGATTCTGCCTGTCATACTCAACCAAATCCTGCAATGTTGAGCCAGGAAAGTCCTTACGCACAGCTACAATGCCAATTGATTCAGATAATTTTGCAATTGGTTCAAAATCCGTAAAAGGATTGTAATTAACCTGACGCAGGAAAGGTGTAATCGTCATGACACCTGCCGGCGCCAACAACAAAGTAGCGCCATCTGCCTTACTGCGAGCTACCTGCTGGGCACCTATGGCACCCGCTGCCCCACCTTTATTCTCAACAACAAAACTCTTTTTCATTTCTTTGCCCATTTCATCAGCAAAGACACGCGCCAAACTATCCGCATTACCACCGGCAGGATAAGGAACAACCAGCTTCACCGATGAAATATCCGGCAAATCCGCTGCCATGGATAAGGGTATGACAGCCAAAACACCAAATATACTTAAAGTGCCTATTATTTTTTTTAAAGAAATCTTCATTGATTTACCCCACCATTACATCTATGAATACTATTGCTCACTTGCCGCTGTAAACGGGCTCGCGTTTTTCCCTGAAGGCCTGCACACCCTCCTTCTGGTCATCACTTTCCCGGACAAGGTTCAATTCCCTAATGGTACGGGCCATTAGTTCAGAAGGGCCCTGCGGCAATACATCACGCGTAATAAAACGCTTGAGGGTCTTTAATACCAAAGGCGAAGCCTTTGACAGTTTTTGGGCTTTTTCAAGTGCAATTTCCACCTGTTGCCCCAATGGCACCACCTGGTTAACCAAACCAACTTCATAAGCCCGCTGGGCATCCAGTATCTCACCGCACAAAATCACATCCATGGCCACCTTATGCGGAATACGGGCAGCCAATCCTGCAATCATGCCCCCGGTAAAGCCCAATTTGGCTTCCGGATATGAGAAGCGGGTATTGTCAGCAGCAATCGCCAAATCACACATCATGTGCATGACCATCGAGCCACCGACAACCCAGCCTGCAGTCGCGGCAATAATGGGTTTTTCCGTTTGTATGCCCACTGTTGGAATGCAACGCCACAATTCAGGCAAGTTCGTCACGTCAGCGCCGGCAGAAAATGCTTTTTCACCGGCTCCGGTGATAACGGCAACCCGCTGCTCCGATAAGTCAAACTCCTCAAAACCCTGTTGAAGCGCCAAGGCCGTATCCTTACAAATGGCATTATGTTTTTCGGGACGGTTAATCGTAAACAACGTTACTTTGTCAAACTGCTCAATTTTTACAACACTCATTTTTATCTCCTGAATTATCTTTAATTAATTTGTGCCCTGGCATCAACCGCCACACACCCACTACCCTGCTGCTTCACTTTAAGTGGATTAATCTCTATCTCAAAATGGCTGTTTTTAAGACTGCAGGCAAGCAAACTCAAACGGTGAATGGTCTGTGCCACCGTTTCCACATCCAGTGCCGGCCTGCCACGATAGGCTTTTAACAAAGGGGCTATTTTCAGTTCGTCAAGCGCCTGTTTGGCCGTTTCCACATGTACGGGCGCCGGTAACACCAGCGTATCTTTCAAGAGCTCAACCAGAATGCCGCCACTACCTATAATGACCTGTGGGCCAAACTGGGCATCATTTCTCGCACCTACAATCAACTCCAGCTCTCCTGACTCCATACTCTGCAAGGAGAATCCTTCAATCCGGGCAGAAGGTAACGCCTTGTTAATATGACCAACCATGACTGTCAGTCGCTGCTCCAGTTCTTGGGGCGACTGGATATTAAGCAATACCCCTCCCACGTCGGATTTATGAACGATCTGACTGGAAACCACCTTGGCAACCATCGGAAAACCAATGTCACTGGCTGCCTTTATGGCCGCAGCAATATCGGCAACAATAATCTCTTTATTCACTGGAATCCCGAACGAAGCCATTAAACTCTTGGTTTCGGACTCATTAAGAACGCCTTTTACATGACTGACATCAGGCAAACCATCCGGCAAAACCACCTCTGGTGAAGCGGTAAAATCAGACCATACTTTCCAGCTTTTCAGTGCGGCCACCGCTTCATTGAGAGTATTGGTAAAAGGAATATTATTGGTAACCAGATACTCTCTGGCAGCATTAGCCGCCTGACCCGGCAACATCACCACAATAAACGGCTTCGCCGTTTTTTCCGCCCCCGTCACCAACCTGGTCGTCGTATTCAATACAGAGGGAGCGGTCGTCAGCACAAACAGACCCGCATCAACACTTTCATCTTTCATGACAATTTCTGCTGTCAACTCGGAAATCCTGTCGGTATCCAGCACATCATGTCTGCGTCCACCCAGATCAATCGGATTGAAAGCCTGACCGGGCGTAAACAATTCGGCAAGGGATGTCGTAGTTTGTTCACCAAATTCTGAAAAAGGGATGTTCTGTTCTGACAGCGCGTCGGCAGTCAGTGCGCCACCACCGCCAGATGTGGTAATAATGGTCGCATTGCCAATTTTCTTGCCAGGAAATTTGGACATGCTCAAGGCCAACAGGAACATGGCCATCGGGTCGTCCATCAGAATAATGTTCTGACTTCTGCAAATTGCTTTCAATGATTCATAATCACCTGCCAGACTGGCCGTATGGGAAAACGCCGCCTTGCTACCCGCCTCCGTTTTTCCTGCCTTGACAGCCAGAATCGGTTTGTTTTTCTCCCGTGCCAATTTAGCCAACTCAATAAAACGTTGCGGTGATTTCAGACCCTCAATATAGGTACAAATAATAGAGGTTTCATCATCATGAATCAGCATTTCAAGAAAATCACAAAGTTCAAGATCTGCCTGATTACCTATTGAAAAACAATGACTAAAACCAATACCTTGCGAGTAAGCCTTGTCAAAAAGTGTTCCCATCAGGGCACCACTCTGACTGACAAAACCAATCGGACTTTTAATGAGGGCATCAACATTCAAGGCCGGTGACGAGCACAAAACCAGTTCATTGGCTGGACTGATCAGCCCCAGACAATTGGGGCCAATCAATCGCATATTGTGTTGCCTGGCTATGTCGACTATTTCATGCTCTAAGACCGCCCCCTCAGGACCAGCATCAGAAAATTTGGAAGTAATGATAATGCCGCATTTGACCCCCTTTTCAGCACATTTTTTAATTTCCTCTTTTATTTTTTCAGTCGGCAATGCCATGACAACCATGTCAGGGGCATCCGGAACAGCCGTAATATCAGGAAAAGTTTTGATGCCAAACAAAGACTCACGTCCCGGATTGATAGGATAAATAGTTCCTTTGTAACCATGACGGATAAGCGTTTTATATAGTCGCCCGCCAAATTTTGTCTGATCCTCGGATGCGCCAATAACGGCCACAGAACGCGGGTTCATAAGTGCAGCCAGGCTGGCAGCTGTAGTGTTAGAAGTCATGTCTCAAATTCCATTTATTGATTTATATATTCGGTTATCCGTTGCTTGATACTGCCCGGCATGATGGACAATATTAATGACTGCAAATCTGCTGCCTGATTACCCTCATCCAGTGCCGTCGCACGATAAATCTGTTGCTGGGTAAACTGAGGCAACCGTTGTGCCTGTAGCAATTCAGTGACCAAACTATCTTGGTCTTCTGGACGACATAAATGAGTTACCAGCCCACAGGACAAGGCATCGGCCGCACTTATTTTTCTTCCGCCGTTGATCCAGTCCCTCGCAGTTGAAGTCCCCACGCGTGCAGCCAGTCTACGACTACCAAGCACCAGGCCAAATTTGGCCCCGGGAAAGGTAAATGAAGAGGTATCCAGGGCAATGCGGTAGGTGCAGGAAGCGAAAATATCCGCACCAGCGCCAATCACTTTCCCCTGTCCCAGGACTAAAGTGACAAAAGGTGCCCAGTAAATTTTCTGCAGCAGCATTTCAATTTCAATAAATCTGGCCAGCAGACTGTCATCGGATTCCGACTCAAGATTGGACAAATCAAACCCGGTGCAAAAGTGCTTTCCTTCAGCACGTATAAGCAATGCTTTTATTTTGTTTTCCAGGCATTGGTCCAACACCTCATTTAATTGCCTGACCAGGTCCCGGGAAAGACAATTACCTTTATGCGCACGCTTTAAGGTAATGGTACTGACTTTTTCATGCTGGCTTAATTCAAATTCCTGACTCATTCTTTGCATTGCCTCGTTAAACCCATAGATTGGCTGCTACATTGGATGAGTAGCCAGAAACGAACCGTTTTCTTTCCGAGGTTCCCGGATAAAAAACATGCCGCTGGATTTTTCCTATATTGCCGCCATATAAATGAATACTGATAGATGTCTGGTCCTGAAAAGCATTACTGACCTGATGAATATCCCCAATTGAAGGCGAAACACAGGCAACATCTCCTTGAGACAGGGTGGTAACCTTGCCAGTCTCTTCAAGAACATTATCTTCATTGAAGGCAAAGTGTCTTTCGGTTTCTGCCCCCCTGAGCATACCAATCACCCCCCAGACAGTATGATCATGAACCGGTGTTTTCTGTCCGCCTGCCCAGACAAAACTGACCAGTGAAAAACGATCCAATGGATCTCCATATAGCAAGTACTGCTGGTAATATTCGGGATGTGGTCGCGCAAAGGTTTCATCCAGCCAATCATCCTGACTGACAAGATCACACATGATTTTTTTTGCCTGTACCAAAATCTCAGGCTCTTTCAAGTCTGTTTTTTCAACTAACCCGGTCAATTTTTTTACTGCATCAAGTAATCGTGTCTGACTCATGCTACGCTTCCTGTTTCAATATGCTACTTATAAAACGATGGTTGTCTGCCCCCTTTTCAGGAGGTGGCAACCGTACTGGCAAATTGGCATTATCAATGCGTATAGGTGAGGCAAAAGTTTGGGTTTGAACCCCATTAGGTAAGGTTATTTCCTGTACCCAGCCCATGTGCCGAACCTGGGGATCATTAAGGGCCGTTTCATAATCGTTAATTCGGCTATGTGGAACCTCAGCATCGTTAAATGCCTTTATCCAATAATCTGTATCCTGGGTCACAAACTTTTCTTCCAGCAATGCTTTTAGCGTTTTCTGGTTTTTTGCCCTGTCCAGCGTGGTGGCAAAACGCGGATCATTGAACAATTCCGGCAGATCGGTTACATCACACACAGACTTCCATAACTTCTGATTGCCGGCTGCGATTACAAAATAACCATCCCGCGATTTGAAAGCCTCATAAGGTGCATTGCGTGGATGAGCCGCACCCAATTTAATGGGATTAATACCCGTACCAAAAAATTCGCTGGTTTGCAAAGCGGCAATACCCAATGTGCAACCAAGCATGGAAATATCGATCCGACTGCCACCCTGGCCGTTTTTCACCTTCATCAGCGCTGAACTGATGGAAAAAGCCGCATATAAGCCTGAAGCAAAATCAGAAATTGGAACACCGCACTTTACCGGCCCCCCATCGGCCTCTCCGGTGACACTCATCACCCCCGAAGCCGCCTGTATCGTGACATCAAATCCCCCCTCATTTGCCCGGGGACCATCTTGGCCAAATGCCGAAATGGAACAATAAACCAGATCAGGATGCTCTTTCTTGAAAGACTCCGCCCCCAAATTCAATCTATCCATCACACCGGGACGGTTATTCTCTACCAGAATATCCGCAGACAATACCAGCTTTCTCGCCAGTTGCTGATCAACCTCATTTTTCAAGTCCAGCACAAGAGAGTGTTTATTACGGTTCAGTGAGGCAAAATTTTCGCTAAACCCTTCATTGATAGGCGGCCATTGCCGTAGTGTATCGCCGGCGGGTGGTTCTATTTTAATAACCTCGGCGCCCATATCAGCCAACAGCATGCCACAAAAAGGCCCCGCCGCAACACTGCAAAACTCAATCACCTTGACACCGGAAAGAGGAAGATTAGGGTAAATAGGCATATATTTTCCTGACGATAATAATAAGCTGACACATGAAAGACATGAGCAAAGTCTAGCTCTTTCCATTTAAAGATCCTACTTTTCTATTTTGTGGAACTTCAAGGATGAACAACACACTGATCAAAGGCATACAAATCCTAGAGATGCTATGCCACAGCGACCGACCGTTACGCTTGACTGATATCGCCAATGAATTGGGACTGATGAAAAGCAACGTGCATCGTTTACTCCATGCCCTCGTTGCACAAAATTACATTATTAAAGATGAAAGAACCGGCGAATACTCTGCCTCCATCAAGCTGTGGGAGCTTGGCTCAGCCGTACTTTCCAAACTGGATTTACGTAAGTATTCAGAAAAATGGATGGACAGTCTGACCCAACTCACTTCAGAAAGCTCACACCTTTCCGTGATAGATAATATGCAGGTCGTCTATGTCCACAAAATAGACAGTTCAAGCCCTATCAGGGCCTATACGCAAATCGGTGGCAGAGTGCCCTTGTATTGTGTGGCAACCGGAAAAATCATGCTGGCCTATCAATCAGATGTATTCATCGAGCGGGTTTCCAAAAACCTGGAACAACACACACCCAACACCATTACGAACCCCAAAAAACTCCTGTTGGAAGTGGAGAAAATTCGCAAACAGGGATATGCCGTCAATAAAGGTGAATGGCGTGAAGGCGTTTATGGCGTCGCCACACCCATCTCCGATGGTTCTGGTAATGTCATTGCCGCCATCGGACTGTCCGGACCGGCCAACCGGTTCAAACCCCAGAAAATAAAGGAATTTGCCCAATTGCTCACGCAAGCCTCTTCGGCCATCACGTTTGCCTTGGGCGGGGGAAACGGCCATTTGAATTTACAAAGAATCACACACCTGTGGTAAGTAAAAACCCTGATTTTTTCGTATCAAGGGAAAACAAATGTGCAGGCCATGAGCAAGAGACAAGTTCTATTATGTGGAAACTTTGTTGTTTAAAAAAAATAAATTCATAATGTACTGAAACAGGTAAAACACATTCACGTGTTTTGCCCCATTCAAACAAACATCTACTTATTGATGGATACCATCCACCCGGGAGGATTAAATGAGCAGTGAAACCTTAAGTTCCGCCACTGACGTCAAAAATCTTGTACACCCTTACACAAATTTGGGAGACCACCTTAACAAAGGTCCCATGATTATAGAGCGCGGGGAAGGCGTTTATATTTATGACAATCATGGCAAACGTTATCTTGAAGGCATGTCAGGCCTATGGTGCACCTCACTGGGTTTTTCTGAAGAACGCCTGGTCAATGCAGCCATTGAACAATTCAAAAAACTGCCTTATTACCATTTATTCAACTCCCGCTCCAATACACCGGCTATCGAACTTTCTGAAAAACTGCTGGAAATTGCCCCTAAAAGTCTGTCCAAAGTCCTGTATGCCAACTCGGGATCAGAGGCCAATGATGCGGCGGTCAAACTGGTCTGGTTTTACCATAACGCCATTGGTCAACCCGCGAAGAAAAAAATCATTTCCCGCTTGCGTGGCTATCATGGTGTCACCGTTGCCTCAGGCAGCCTGACTGGACTGCCTGCCAATCATCAGTTCTTTGATCTCCCCATCGATCGCATTCTTCACACTGACTGCCCCAGTTACTATCATGGTGCCAATCCAGGTGAGTCAGAAGAGGCATTCACACAACGCCTGATCAACAATCTCGAGCAACTTATTCTCAAAGAAGGCCCTGATACCGTTGGGGCATTTATTGCCGAGCCCGTTATGGGGGCCGGTGGGGTTATTGTTCCACCCAAGGGATACTTCGAGGGGGTACAAAAAATCCTGAAAAAATATAACATCCTGTTCATTGTTGATGAGGTTATTTGCGGCTTTGGCCGGACAGGCAACATGTTCGGCAGTGATACCTTCAATCTGAAGCCGGATATCATGTCAGTGGCAAAAGCCCTGTCGTCTTCCTATCTTCCCATTTCTGCCACGCTGATTAGCCAGCCCATCTATGAAAAGATAGCGGAACAAAGTGATGAGGTCGGTGTTTTTGCACATGGCGTCACGTACTCTGGCCATCCGATTTGTGCCGCCGTCGCATTGGAAACACTGAAAATTTATCAGGATAAAAATATCGTTTCCCATGTGCAGGAGGTAGCGCCTTATTTCCTGAGTAAGCTGCACAGTCTGAGCGCGCATCCGTTAGTGGGTGAAACACGTGGTATTGGCTTAATTGCTGCCCTTGAGTTAACACAGGACAAGGCCAGCAAAAAACCTTTTGACCCCTCAGTGAAAATTGAAAAACTGGTCCAGGAAAACGCGGCCAAACACGGGGTTCTGGTACGAGGCATCCGGAATGCCATTGCCCTTTGCCCTCCACTCATCATTACAAAAGAACAAATTGACGAACTGTTTAATGGCGTTGAATCAGGCCTTAATGCAGCGCTGGAAACCGTTGAAGCGTCCAAAGCATCTGCTTGAGAACCATGAGCCCAACATTATCCAAAATCAACCAAAAGAAAAATATAAATTTTAATCATATATGAATTCATTGAATTAAAAATTATATTTTTAAAGGAAAGAAAATGAATAAACTTAAAATCAAGGGAATTTTCAAATCCCTGGTCATCAGCTTTTCACTGGGATTTGCCTTGCCAGCCTTAAGTGCAACACCCAAAGATACCATCATCATGGCGAGAAAAATTGATGACATTAAAGTCTTGGATCCCGCCGAAGTATTTGAATGGGGTAGCGGAGAAATCATCAACAATCTTTATACCCGTCTGGTCACGCTCGATCCCAATGACTTTACCAAATTAGTCGGCGGCGTTGCTGAAAGCTGGAAAGTTTCGGATGATGGCCTGACCTATGAATTTAAAATCCGTCCAGGCCTGAAATTTCATTCCGGCAATCCGGTTACCGCAAAAGATGCCGAATTTTCACTCAGACGTGTTGTCCACCTCAGCAAGACACCGGTCTTTATTTTCAACCAGCTTGGCTGGAAACCGGATACCGTTGACGATATGGTCAAGGCCGTTGATGATTCAACTTTGGTCCTGAAAATTGCCCAACCCTATGCCAACTCGCTGGTTATCAATATCCTTTCAGCCGGCGTCGCCTCTATTGTTGATAGTGTGGAAGTATCCAAACACATTAAAGACAATGACTACGGCTACAACTGGCTCAAAACCAATTCAGCCGGTTCCGGTCCCTATAAACTGGTTGTATGGAAACCCAAGGATGCCGTCGTTTTGGAAGCCAACCCCGACTTTTATCTGGGCGCACCCAAATCGAAACGATTCATTATTCGCCATGTTGCAGAGTCTTCTGCACAAAAACTGTTGCTCACGGCGGGTGATATTGATATTGCCAGGGATTTAAGCGCGGACCAAATCAAGCAGGCCCGCTCTGATGATAAAGTCAAGGTTGCCACTACCGAGAAACTGAGCACCTATTATCTGGGGCTGAATTCGGCCAAAAACGAAATTCTGGCAAAACCAAAAGTATGGGAAGCTTTGCGCTGGCTGATTGACTACCAAACCATGGCCAACACCTTTCTGGATGGTTACTACAAAGTACACCAATCTTTCCTGACCGGTCAGGACGGTTTGCAGGAAACCCCCTACAAACTGGATGTGGAAAAAGGCAAGGCCTTATTGGCTGAAGCCGGTTATCCAGATGGTTTCAGCATCACCATGGATTTGTACAATACCGCCCCACAAACAGATATCGCCCAATCGATTCAATCCACTTTTGCCCAGGCAGGCATCAAACTTAACCTGACACAAAGTGATAAAGCACAGGGTTTGACCAAGTATCGTTCACGCGGACACGACATCATGCTGGCTGCATGGTCTCCCGACTATCTTGATGCGCACTCGACGGCAGAGTTTTTTGTAAGAAACACCGACAACTCGGACAACTCCAAAAACAAGACTGCAGCATGGCGTAATGGCTGGGAAATCCCCGATTTATCCGTCCTGACTGAAAAAGCGATGATGGAGCAGGATGCTGAAAAACGCCGCAACATTTATCTTGAACAGCAAAGAGTTGTCCAGCAAAACTCTCCCATGATCATGCTGTTTCAACTGATTGAAAGTTCAGTTTTACAAAAAAATGTGAATGATTTCATTTCAGGACCCGGCTTTGATACGGCCCTCTACTGGAAAATCGAAAAAACCCAATAAACCAACCAATTAAATTGACAGGAATTGCATTTTGTCTAACACACTCAATTTAAAACGCATTGGTACATACTTCAGGATAGCAGGCGACCAGACACTCACTTTACTGATTACGGTGCTTGGCCTGCTACTCATCACCTTCCTTATCGGACGAGTGATCCCGATTGACCCGGTTTTAGCCATCACAGGAGACCGGGTCAGTCCTGAAGTTTATGCAAAAGTCAGGGATGAATTGGGGTTAGATCTGCCACTTTGGCAGCAATTCCTCAATTACCTAGGCAATGTCCTGCACGGCGACTTTGGCACCTCGGTACTGACGTCACAAACGGTCCTGCACGACATTGCCATTTATTTTCCTGCCACCATTGAGCTGGCAGTAGCAGGCACCTTTATTGGTGTCATTTTCGGTATCCCGATGGGTATTGTTTCAGCCGTTTATAAAAACAGCTGGCTGGATCAGGTCATCCGCGTCATATCCCTGGTCGGCTATTCAATCCCCATTTTCTGGCTAGGCCTGGTTGGCCTGCTTATTTTTTATGTCAAACTGGGTTGGGTTGCCGGCGTTGGACGCCTGGACGTTGCCTATGAGTACACCATTGAACGGGAAACCGGCTTTATCATGTTGGATGCCATCATACACGGACAGTGGGATATTCTTGCCAATTTCCTGTCACACCTGATCCTGCCCGCCAGTCTGCTCGGTTATCTCTCCATGGCATATATTGCACGCATGACCCGCTCTTTCATGCTGGAACAGTTAAGCCAGGAATATATTACAACCGCGCGCGTTAAAGGCTTAAGCGAGTTTAGGGTCATTCATCATGCCTTCAAAAATACATTGACGCAATTAGTGACCGTCGTGTCACTGACATTTGCACACCTGCTTGAGGGAGCTGTCCTGACAGAGACCGTTTTTGCCTGGCCCGGTATTGGTCTTTATATTACCAACTCTTTATTTTCTGCTGACATGAACGCGGTACTGGGAGGAACGACGGTTATCGGCATTTGTTTTGTTGTCATCAATATATCGTCTGATGCACTTGGACGATTTTTTGATCCACGCTTTAACAGGGGCTCAACATGAATTCATGGCTCTTATCCGAAACACCCGCTTCCCGCTTTCAGGCCACATGTGGGCAACTCTATGTGATTTTCCTGTCATTCATCCGCAATCCACTTGCTGTCATTGGGCTGCTGATTGTTTTGACCCTGGTTATATGTGCATTCGCCGCCCCCTACATTGCCACTCATGATCCTTATACGCAGTCGCTTAACGATCGTCTGCTGGCGCCCAGTAGCGAACACTGGCTGGGTACGGACCATCTGGGACGGGATATCTGGAGCAGAATTGTATATGGTTCTCGTTCAACCCTAACAGTTATTGTTACCGTGGCCATTATTGTTGGCCCTATCGGTTTACTCGTCGGAATTCTGGCCGGTTTTTCAGGTGGCCTGATTGACCGTATCCTGATGCGCATAACGGATATTTTTCTGGCCTTTCCCCGTCTTATCCTTGCTCTTGCCTTTACCGCCGTGCTGGAACCCGGTCTGTACAGTGCCATTATTGCCATTGCCATTACCTCTTGGCCAGCTTATGCCAGGCTTGCACGTGCCGAAACCATGATTCACAAGAACGCCGACTTCATCCAGGCCATCAAGCTGCAGGGGGCCTCTACCCTGCGCATTCTGTACGGTCATATCGCGCCGCTTTGCTTACCTTCCATCATTGTCCGTCTTACACTGGATATGGCCGGCATTATTCTTATTGCCGCCGGTCTGGGTTTTCTTGGACTGGGCGCCCAACCTCCATTGGCCGAATGGGGCAGCATGATTGCCAGCGGCAGGGATTATCTGCTTGATCACTGGTGGATAGCCACGATACCGGGTATCGCAATATGTATTGTCAGTCTGGGCTTCAACATTCTGGGCGACGGTTTAAGGGATGTCCTTGATCCCAAGACGAGGTAGAACATGCAAAAAAAAATTTTAACCATCAAAAACCTTAATGTGACTTTTTCTACCCCAAAAGGTCCCTTCCACGCTGTCAAGGACATCAATTTCAGCATGGGAGTGGAAAAAGTCGGTGTTGTGGGAGAATCAGGGTCAGGCAAATCCATTACCAGCAAATCAGTCCTTGGTTTATTAAGAAAACCCACGCGTGTTGAAGCGGATGAAATATCATTTCATGACATCGATTTGCGCAATCTGGACAACAAACAATGGCGCAAAATCCGAGGCCGAAAAATATCCATGATCATGCAAGACCCGCATTACTCACTTAACCCGATCATGAGCGTGGGCAAACAGATTATGGAGTCTTACCTGACTCATCATAAAGTCAGTAAAGCCGAAGCCAAGGCCAAAACGCTGGAAATGCTGGAATTGGTCAGAATCAATAACCCCGAACGTGTCTTTGATGCTTATCCACATGAAATCAGTGGTGGCATGGGACAAAGGATCATGATTGCCATGATGCTGATACCTCAGCCGGAGTTATTGATTGCCGATGAACCGACCTCTGCCCTGGATGTATCGGTACAGAACCAGATTCTGTCACTCATCAATGAAATGGTCACCCGGCGAAATATGGGATTGATTTTCATCAGTCACGACCTGAACCTGGTTTCCCGATTTTGCGACCGGGTGCTTATCATGTATCGCGGGCGCATTGTAGACGAATGCCTGGCTTCTGAATTGCATGCATCAAAACACCCTTATACACAAGGTCTTCTTAACTGCGTACCCAGCCTTGATCATAAGAAGCCACGACTTGAAGTGCTTAATCGCGAAAAATTGAGGAGTTTTGAATGAGTCAGGTAATGATTAATGTGTCAAACCTGAATGTGTCTTTTGGTGCCAATCAGGTATTGCATAATATTAATTTCAAGGTTGCTGCCGGTGAATGTTACGGTCTGGTCGGAGAGTCCGGTTCAGGAAAATCCACCATCCTGAAAGCCATTATGGGACTGAACAAGCACACGGGAACAATTGAAATTGAAAACACCCCATTAGTCAATCATAAACGTGACAAAGCCTTTTATCGTAAAGTCCAAATGGTATTCCAGGATCCTTATGGATCCATCCACCCCAAACACGCCATCGACCGGATTTTATCTGAACCGCTATACATTCAAAAATTCACGGATATTGAAGCCAGAGTATGTAAAAGCCTTGAAGAAGTCGGCCTGAACCGGAGCTTTCGCTACCGTTTTCCTCATCAATTGTCAGGAGGGCAACGCCAGCGTGTTGCTATCGCCCGGGCCTTAATTACCGAACCGCAAATTCTGGTCATGGATGAACCGACTTCAGCCCTTGATGTGTCCGTGCAGTCAGAAATACTGAACCTGCTTGACGATTTGCGCAAGGAACGCAATCTTACTTATATTCTGGTCAGTCATAATCTGGCGGTCATTGCCCATATGTGTGACAAGCTGGCAGTCATGAACCGGGGTGTCATCATAGAAGAAATGACGCCCGACGTACTATTTGCCAAATCAGCCAAAGCACCCTATTCAAGGGAATTGATCAAGGCCAGCCATGGTTATGAAGCCGTTGAAAAGGCGGCCTGAACGATAAAACATTATTGATACAAAAAACCCCATTGCAAAATCCACGCCTTGTCTGCCAAACGTTCTATGGCAGACAAGGCGTTTTGCATTACGCCATTGACACCGCTTCATATTTCCTTATAATAACCATAAGTTCACAAAAAGAACATATGTTCATATTGCGAACTTTATGACTATATAATATGGAGACTTTACATGTTTATTTACAAGAAAATACTTACCCTGCTTGGCCTTGCCAGCTGTATCGCACTTGCGCCGCTAGGTTCGGCCCAGGCCAATGCCTCACAATACCCCAATAAACCCATCAGTCTGGTCATTGCCTTTCCGGCAGGCACAACGTCTGATTCCATCGGACGGATTTTTGCTTCGGAGCTTGGCAACGCTTTGGGGCAAACCGTTGTGGTTGAAAACAAACCCGGTGGTAACGCCACAATTGGTGCAAAATACGTGGTTAATGCCAAGCCGGACGGCCATACCATTTTTCTTACCACCAACACCCCAATTTCAGCGGCTCCCTGGTTGCTGAAGAATGTTGGCTATGATCCCATCAAAGACTTCACGCCCATCGGAAGAATCGGTAATCTTCCCTTTGTCCTGGTTGCCAATAACAATATAACTGTCAACAAAGTGCAGGATCTGGTTGGCATGGCCAAAAAAGACCCAGGTAAAGTCACCTATGCCAGTGGCAATGCCACAGGCATTCTGGCTGGTGCCACCTTTGCCAAAAGGGCGGGTATTGATATGCTGCATGTACCGTACAAAGGCTCCCCCAATGCCCTGACCGACCTGATGGGTGGCCGGGTAGATGTCATGTTCAATGATCTGGCCTCCAGCCTGCCCTATATCCAATCCGGCAAGATCAAGGCAATGGCGGTCGCCAGTGCCAAACCCAGCGCCATCGCACCTGAGCTGGAGTCCATGGAGGCAGCGGGTATCAATAACTTTGACCTGAGTGCCTGGATGGGTTTCTTCGGCCCCGCCAATATGGACCCTGCCATCGTTGAGCGCCTAAATGCAGAAATAAACAAAATCATTGCCAACCCCGAGGTCTACAAAAAACTCTCCGATATGGGGTTTGATGCGTTCGGTTCCAAACCGGATGAATTCGGGCAATTTGTAGCCGCCCAACTGGATGTCTGGGGCGAAATGATCAAGGAAGCCGGCATTGAGCCGCAATAACATTTTTTAATTTAATCATAAACAATCAGTTTGATCCCGCATAGACAGTCTCCGGCTATGCGGGATATTTCTTTAGCAGGAACGGGAAATTTCAATGTCTCCTACCATAAAAAAAACCAGCTACGATCAGGTATCGGTTGAATATCTGGTACAGGGCTCTGGCACGCCCATTTTATTTTTACCGTCACTGGGAAGAGGACAGGCCGATTTTGACGAATTGGCATTACTCATGGAACAAAAAGGATTCAAGGTAATACGTCCGCATCCAAGGGGCATTGGTGCCAGCCAGGGCCCCATGACGGGTATTACCCTGGAAAATCTGGCGGCAGATGTGGCGGCAGTCATAAAAGCCGAAAACCATTCATCATGTATTATTGCCGGGCACGCCTTGGGCAATTTCATTGCACGCATGACCGCAACCCTGTTTCCTGATCTTGTTCGTGGTGTTGCCCTACTGGCCGGCTCTCCGGGTAAAACACCCTCAGGCGATCCATCTATTCCACCAGATATCCTGGTATCAGTCAGCCAAAGTGGAAATCTGGCTCTTAGTGAAGCAGAAAGAGTCAGCCATCTGAATAAAGCCTTCTTTGCCCCTGGCAATGACTGTCATTCCTGGCTTCAGGGCTGGTATCCAGAGACCAAAAGAATGCAGTGGGATGCATGGCATGCGACACCAATTGATTCATTCTTCAAGGCAGGAAAGGCGCCCGTACTGGATTTGCAGGCAGCACTGGACACCGTCGTTCCGCGAAAATACACGAATTATCTTAGAAACGAACTGGGTGAACGTGTAACGGTTACCGTCATTTCCAATGCCGGCCACGCCTTAATCCCTGAACAACCCGAAGCCGTCTGTGAGGCCCTGACAAACTGGGCGCGATCCTTGCAAACAGACACAAAACGCTAAGAACCTGATTTGGCAAACGGCTCTCGAACACTCTCAAACCGTTTGCCAATAGCCCTTTTTTTCTACGACTCCACAAGCGTGCTAGCGCTTTCAAGCAGCATGACGCACTTCACCCACCCGGTTTTCTTCATAATTTAAAAAAGCATCGGAAATATGCTGGACACTTTCCTGATCATTCACGATACGCAACAACATATTGGCCACGTATTTCGGACTGATCACCTGCATGAAATGCCCTGAAGGAACAATCAATGCTTGCGCAGCAGGACAAAGGCCGGACAACCGTCTGATTTCCGCGGGTGGACGCAATACATCAAACTCCCCCCCGATAAACACCACTTTGCCGGATAGTTTGGCCAATGCATCGGATAAATCCAGGCCCGCCAGCATTTTATAAATAGCTCCCAAACTTCTTGAGTCGGAGGCTAGCCAGGCACAACGATAATCATGATATTTCTGTTTGTCTGTTTGCAGGCTTTCAGGAAAAGCCAGATCAAAAATTGCCTGG
Organism: Advenella sp. RU8; assembly: GCF_048381675.1. NCBI lineage: Bacteria > Pseudomonadati > Pseudomonadota > Betaproteobacteria > Burkholderiales > Alcaligenaceae > Advenella > Advenella sp. RU8. Next base: position 72,049 of record NZ_JBLWIS010000009.1, on the reverse strand, counting down.
CCTTCGGCACGGATACCTTTCAGCGCTATCTCACTGGCTTTTAGCATGGCATTATCGCGTTTTTCTGCCGCAATACCACAAGCGGGCGCAAAGGCCACCAAGTGACTGACCCGCTCGGGATAGCGCGCGGCAAAACCGATCGCTATCCCCGCACCTACCGCCACCCCGGCAAGGACCACAGGCTGCTCTATACCCAGCTTGTCCAGCAGCATGACCAAGTCCTGGATATGCTGGTCTATACTGACTTCATCAACGATTTTTTCAGACAGTCCAAACCCACGCTGGTCATATCGCAATACCTGTGCCGAAGCCGGGAAATAAGACAGCGTTTGCGTCCAGCTTTCCAGTGTCCCACCCATTTCATGCATCAATACATATACAGGCCCTTTTCCTTGCCTGAATTCATATCTGATGGCGCAATCATTCACTTCAATCCAAGCCATATCAATCCTTAGAACATTTCCATAAGTTTGGCATGATCGCCTTCAAAGTCGGCAGGTACACCCCTGTAGATGATTTCACCCGACTTCATGACCACCACTCGATCCGACACATTAAGTGCTTCACCCACCTGCTGCTCCACCAGCAAAATGGACATCCCTCTTTGTTTCTGCACGGCCCTGATCGGCTCCAGCAGATCCTGGAACAATTTGGGTGCCAAACCAATAGACGGTTCATCCAGCAAAAGAATGGAAGGTTTGCATAACATGGCCCGGCCAATGGAAACCATCTGCTGCTGACCACCCGATAACTGACCTGCCTTGCGGGTCCAGAAATCCTTCAGCTTGGGTAAAACCGCCAATACTTCTTCAACCCGCTCGTCAGCCACCGGTCCGGTCATTTTGGCAGACCACAATGCCAGTGCAAAATTTTCCTTGACGGTTAATCCGGGAAACACGCCCCGGCCTTCAGGCACATAAGAAATGCCATGCCCTGCCATATCGCTGGGAGAAGGCACGATATGTTGACCATTCAGCAATACCTCACCCGCTGAATAAGGCTGCAGGCCGAACAGGACTTTCAACAAGGTGGATTTACCAGCACCATTATGGCCAATCAAACATAAAATCTCATTCTTTCTCAACTCAAGATTCATGTTTTCAAACACATTATGATCATCGTAGCCCGCCGACAGGTTTTTGGCCTCAAGGGCAGCTACTGTTTGATAGGCAGCAGTGGCTGCCTCATTGTTTTTAATTTCCACTCTGACTCTTCCCAAAATAAATGGCAATTAACTCTGGATCGCGCAATACCTTCTCAGGCACATCTTCCGCCAGTTTTTTTCCCTGATCCAGAAAAGCAATGCGGTCGGCAAGTTGGGTCATCACATCCAGATTATGTTCAATCAGGCAAATCGTCACGCCATCTGCGGTTGCTTCACGCAGAATATTGATAAACCGGTTACGTGAGTTAAGATCCAGACCCGAGGCTGGTTCATCAAGCAACCAGATTTTTGAACCGGTTGCCAGAATACGCGCCAAAGACAAGAACTTGGTTTCGGCATAAGACAAATCCACCGCCCGCTTGTCAGCCATGGCAGACAAGCCGGTCCTTTCAAGCGCCTTCTCAACCGTCTCCAAACGTTGATGCCAGGCCGCTTTGCCTCCCGGCTGCCAAAACCATGATTCCGGCTCAACGGCAACCAGCACATTATCGCGCACGCTCATATGGGTAAACAGGCGCAAATCCTGGAAACTTCGGGCGATGCCCATTTGTGCAATACGATGCGGCTTCTTGCCAATAATAGATTTACCGTTCAGCAGCACGTCACCGGCACTGGCCACCAGATTACCCGTCATCAAGTTGAAAATAGTGGTTTTACCGGCACCGTTAGGTCCCGCCAGCGCCGTTACCACCCCTTCCTGAAGGTCCATATCCACCGATTGGACAGCAGCCAGACCACCAAAATTTTTGCTCAAACCTCGAACAGAAAGCAGTACATTCGACATTTTTATTTCCCTCCTGTTTTACCGGCAATGCCTGATGGTTTGAAAATCATCAGCACAGCCATGAGTGAGCCATAAATAAACTGCTGAACCGTACCGATTTCCGTAGGGGGAATAAAGGGAATAAAGGTCAGAATGGCAGGCAATATCAACAAAAAGACAGCACCAATCAACGGTCCTGAAAGCGTGCCAACCCCACCAATAACCACCATCGCCAGCATCAGGATAGACTGTTCAAGCGTAAAACTTTCCACGTTGATAAAGGCCAGATTAAACGCGAACAGCGTACCTGCCACTCCCACAATGGCACACCCGACAACCATCGCCAGGGTCTTCAGTAAAGGAACGTTCTTGCCAAAACTTTCTGCCGCGCTTTCATTATCACGAATCGACATCAGGGCACGACCAAAGCTGCTTCGCATGAGGATCTGGATCACAGCCAGTGAGAGCAGCAAGGCAACCAGACACACAATCAGGAAAGCGCCCGGCGAAGACACATCAAAGCCAAACAGGGTTGCCGGTGGAATACCCACCAGGCCACCATGCCCGCCCGTCAGGGAATGGGCTTCACTGAAAATGGTAATACCCACCATTTGCAAACCAAGACCGGCGGCCACAAAGTACTCACCCCGCACCCGCAATGCCGGCAAGGCAAGCAAAAGCGACAAGGCTCCGGACACCACGGCACCAATCAGGCTGGCCAACAAAACATCTGGCACAATCAGCAAGGCAAACTGGGCACCGGCATACGCCCCCAGACCAAAGAAGATGGCATGGGCAATACTGAAAATACCGGCATAACCAACCAGCACATTCAGGCTGGCCGCCGCAATACTGTAAATGGTGGCCAGTGTTAACAGGTTAAGAATATAGTTAATCATCGTTTGACTGACGCTCCAAACAGGCCACTCGGACGGAACATAATAAAGGCGAACAGAATAAAGAAGCTGACTGCCTCACTCCATTGCGTATCCACGACGGTAATGACCAGGTTTTCAATAATTCCCAGGAACAAACCAGCCAGCGCAGCCCCTTTCAGGCTGCCAATACCTCCTACAATCGTGGCGGCAAGACTGATCAGCATTACCTTGGAGCCGGATGAGGGCTGAATGCCAATGGAAATACTGGTTAAGATGGCAGCCGGCACCACCAAAGCCGATCCAATCACAAAAGCCAACACGGTAAGATTCTTCGCATTCAAACCAAAGGCCTCCAGCAAACCCGGGTTTTCAGACAGTGCACGCAGGCCCAGTCCGGCATTTTTCTTTTCCAGAAAAAGCACTACCAGGAAAAACAACACCACAGACACGCCGATCGCCACTGCCAGGATGGGGGCCAGATACAGGCCTTCCACCACCTCACTGGCCATGGTCAGCGACGAGCTGACCGTTACCGAACCGCGACCAAAAAAATACTGGATCAGGCTTTGTACGGCGATACTCACCCCAAAGGCGGCCACAAACACGGTAAAAAACGATCCTTCACTGCGCTGGATGGGACGATAAATAAAAACGGCCATCAATATGCCTGCCAGTATCGCCATGACAAAGGAAACCAGGGTTGCCCAAGGCCACCACATGCCCAGCTGGACACACTCATAAAAGGCATACCCGGCTATCACGAAAGTTGCGCCATGCGCCACATGAAATATTTTGGTTGCACCAAAAATCAATGCAAAACCGGCAGCAGTCAGCGCATATAAAATGCCCGTCTGAATACCTGAAGCCAGAAGTTGAAGAAAAAGCATTATTTATCCCTTTTGAAAGGAACCATTAAAAACAGTGATACAAAATCCAGACACCCACAAAACCGGACAGGAGCGGTCTGGTGCTGTTACTGCGCACCAGACCCTGTCCTGTTGCAATCAGGCAAAGCCAATTACTTGATTTTTTCTGTCACGCCGTTGACGATTTTATTAATCTGCATGGCAGCGGTTACGGTACCGTCATGGAACGTTGCCTCACCACCGGCCAGATCAAACTTGCCAACCCGCTTCAGCTCCTCCACCAGCGCCTCTCCCGTGATGGGTTTACCCGCCTCTTCCAACCCTTTGGCCAGATAACCGAACAACAATCCGCCGTTGTAATAATTAAGACCATAGGTGGTTGGTTCGGTTTTGTATTTCTCGCGCCAGCTCTCTACAAAACGCTTCATGATGGGTTGATCCGATTTCCAGTCAGCGCCCTGACTGGTGAAAATCAGGCCTTCACTTTCGGGCAGTTTTGAAATGGAAGGAAAATTGGCGGCACCATACGTTAACAGTTGCTGCTTGATACCGCCATCTCGCACCTGCTTGATGATGTGACCAATCTGGGAAATATTGGGGCTGGCAATATAGATGGCATCCGGCTTGTCACTGCGCAGCTTGGCAATAATGGAAGAGAACTGCTGCAGATCAGGTGGAACGCTGTATGCAGAAGTGACGGTACCCCCCATTTCCGGCAACCCGGTTTTCAACTCCTGCAAAATACCCTGTCCCAGGGCATCATCAACATAAATGACCGATATTTTCTTGATATTGTTCTCACTCAGCCACGGAATCAGGAATTTCACTTCCTGGTTGGCCAAAGGAATAATATTCCAGAAATACGGGGACAATGAAGCCAGATCGGGTCCCACCGCCCCACCGTTGATCATCATGGTCTTGGCCCGCTGACCAATTGGTGCTGCTGCCTTGGAGACGCCCGTAAAGCCAACCAGGGCATAAACAGCCTTGTCTACACTGGTCAGACGGCTCATGCCAATTGCCCCACCTTGGGGCGTACCCAAACTGTCCGCGCTTTTGATTTCAACATTGCCCTTAAGCAATTTATCTTCCTTGATATGATCAAAAGCCAGTTGCACGGCATTGGTATAAATGCTGCCCGCCTCGGCATTGGGACCAGACATGGGAAACAGGGTTCCCACAACATAAGGCCCTGACTGGGCATTCGCGCTCATTGAAACCGCACCCAATAAGGCCAGGCCTGATATGAATGAAGTAATTTTCCTGTGTTTGTACATTTATGTCTCCGTTATATGAATTACTTTTTCCTGCTTTTTAAAAAGAAAGCGCTGCTTCCGTCCTTTCCTGCAAATACTCCCTGCTTACACCGGGTGCCATATCCCTCACCTGGAAACCTGTTTCAGTGATATCCAGGACCGCCAGATTGGTATACACCCGTGATACCGCCCCGCTAGCCGTCAATGGATAAGCACATTGATTCATCAAACGGGGTTTACCGTCTTTGGTGGTATGTTCCATCAAAACCCAAAGTCTTTTGGCACCCACTGCCAGATCCATTGCCCCACCCACGGCGGGTGCGGTATCTGTTTCTGACAGCGCCCAGTTGGCAATATCCCCGGTTTTGCTCACGTCATAAGCGCCCAAGACGCATAAATCCAGGTGACCGCCACGAATCATGGCAAAACTGTCAGCATGATGCACATAAGAACCACCTTGTTTCAGGGTGATATATTGCTTGCCGGCGTTAATCAGCCATGGTTGAATTTCATCTTCGGCCGGTGCAGGACCTATGCCTATCACTCCATTTTCCGAGTGAAAAATCACTTCTTTGTCTTCGCCTACATAATTGGCCACCAGTGTCGGAATACCAATCCCCAGATTCACAAACCATCCATCACTGATATCCCGTGCCAGACGCGCTGCCATTTCATGACGGCTCCATGGTTTCACGCTTTCATTTACTGCTTTCTCTGTTAATGTTGTCATTTTTTTCTCCTAGAGCTGGGGTGATCCGTATGGAAGATGCAGTACGCGATCCACAAAGACGCCAGGGGTAACAATGGCTTCGGGGTCCAGCTCTCCCAGTTCTGCGGTATGCTGGGTTTGGGCAATGGTTAATTTGGCGGCCATGGCACATACCGGATTGAAGTTTCTGCCCGACTGCTTATAAGTAAGATTGCCCCAGCGATCCGCCTGCCAGGCTTCAATCAGCGCGACATCACCATGCAATGCCTCTTCCAGCACATACTTGCGGCCATGATATTCACGGATTTCTTTGTTATTGCTTAACAGGGTATTCACACCCGTTGGCGTATAAAAAGCGGGAATGCCCGCACCGGCAGCCCGCATGCGCTCTGCCAGCGTCCCCTGTGGCACCAGCTCCAGTTCAATTTTTCCTGCCTTGTACAGACTTTCAAAAATGGTCGAACCGGCAATCCTTGGAAAGCTGCAAATCAAGCGACGAACCCGACCCGCTTCCAGCAAACGGGCCAAACCAATCTTGCCATAACCCGCATTGTTCGCCACGATCGTCAGGTCTTTGGCCCCCTGCTCAATCAGACCTTCAATCAGGTGAACCGATTGTCCCACCGCACCAAACCCGCCCAGCAGGATGGTTGAACCATCCTGCACCCCTTCCAGCGCTTGCGCTACTGAATTAACAAACTTTGAAATCATAAATTACCTGATTATTTGATTTTCAAGGACAGGTTGCACTGGCAGCCATCGAGAATGTTTGCATACCAGACATTTGTCCAAATTATAAAGAAAAAAATAAAATGCTTATAATATGGTTTGTACTAATAACCGGTACAAACCATTAACGCATCTTTACTCAAATTTGGAAGAGCGTGGCGCCGATCCGGTAAAACCCTCATTAACCGGACTATAAAAATAGAAAGTGATTTTCCTGGACTTGAATTTCCAGACTCCGTTTTCCCTGACCATCACATCGTCATAATGCCCCGCTGATGTGTAAGAAACGCCATTGGAAATGGAGATGTATTCCATAGAGATACGACCTGTTGCCGTATCCCCATCAACCTGGACCATGCCATTGGTACAAAAATGCCAGAACTGCTCGGCCACTTTAGGTACATCCTTCGAAAAAAACCGCATGATTTCCTGATGCCCTGAAACTTTCGACAACCCCTCAAAGACCCCGTCTTCTGTAAACAGATCCACAAAATCATCCCACTGCATATCATCCAGCAAATGGCAATATCGTGCCCTTAACCTGATGATTTCCAGCTCATCTTCCACTTTCTGCAAGCGTTGTTCCAACGATAATGTCATTTTTCCCTCTCTGCTTAACCAATTACTTTGGCCACACCCGATTCAACCTGATTAATCTGGATGGGCATGATTGACGTTGCGTTATCACTGAACTCAATATCACCACCGGCAAAATTGAAACTGCGTATTTCACGCAAGGCTGCCAGCAAAGTATCGCCATTTACCGGCTTACCTTTCTTCTCAAGATGTTCTAACAGATAGGCAAAAAGCAGGGTCCCGTTGTAGTAGTTCTGGGCATAACTGGTAGGGTCGGATTTATGCTTTTCACGCCAGCCATTAATAAACCGGGATGTCAGGCTATCGCTTAAAGTCAGGTCATTGCGCTGTGTGGTAAAAATCAGCCCTTCCGCTTCGGGCAGTTTTGCCACCGAAGGCAGGCTGCCAATGGAATAGGTCATTAACAACTGTTTCAGGCCGGCATCCCTGAGCTGTTTCACGATTTGCAGCTGCTGTGAACCGTAACTGGCAAAATAAATGGCATCGGCATCGGTATTGCGGATTTTTGCCGCGATCGCGGAAAACTGCTCCATGCCAGGTGGCACGCTATAGGCCCCTACCAACTCCCCATCTATTTTAGGCAGCTCCGCTTTCAATTGTTTTAATACCGCAGCCCCCAATGGATCATCAATATAAACCAGGGCAACTTTCTTTTTACCTTGGCCTTTCAACCATTGAATAGCGGGAGGAATCTCCTGATCAGCCAAGGGAATGATATTCCAAAAATAAGGGGACAACTCACCCAGTTCAGGACTAACGCCCCCACCGTTCATCATAATCACTTTCTGACGAACGCCAATAGGTGCCGCTGCTTTAGATACTCCAGTAACGCCTAGCAGTACATATTGCGCATGATCCACGTTTACCAGACGCGACATGCCAACGGCACCACCCTGAGGGGTGGCCAGACTATCCTGCGCCTTCAATTCGATCGGACGGGACAGCCTATTATCCTGCTTGATATGTTCTAGCGCCAGCATAACCCCATTCATGAATACCGCCCCCAGCTCTGCCACAGAGCCCGACATAGGAAAAAGCGTACCCAGTCGATAGGACTCTTTACCCTGTGCAAACACATTGAATGAAGGTGCCACGGCCAATGCTGCTCCGGCTTTTAAAAGATCTCGTCTGCTGATTGCCATTTGTTATCTCCTCTCACTCTCTTTGGAGTGAATATTATTAGATATTTTTGATGGGGTTAAAATGGCGATGGTTCAAAGCTGAAACCATTTCCATTTCTTCTGATATAGCCGCAATAAGGATCGCCAAAATGCACGGGCAAGATCAAAGAACCCGTATCAGCAGCCTTATTTAAAAACTCATAGCGGGTATTACGGGCCACGTCAGGATAAATGCAATAACCTGAATTGATTTCCGGCCTCACGATCTGCATGGGGCTGTGGAAAATATCACCACTAAAAACGGCCTCTTCACCCTGTGAGCGAATCCGAAAAGCCACCTGACCGGGACTATGTCCCGCGGCATCCTCTACCTGCAAACAATCGGCAATTTCCATCCCAGGCTGAATCATGACCGCCAGACCCTCATTGACAATTGGCATCACGCTATCGTTAAAAGACTCTCCGAACACGTCTATTTTTTCTTCCTTGTTCTTGCCTTGTTCACAGAACCTGAAATCCTGTTCAGGAATGTAATATTTGGCATTCGGAAAAGTGGGAGTCCAGCGGTTATCCAACCAGCGTGTATTCCAGCCCACATGATCCGAATGCAAATGCGTGAGCACGACATGAGTCACTTTTTCGGGTGGGGCACCCGCTGCTTCCAGCCATTCCAAAATCAGGTTGTTCAGCATATGCATGCGCGGTATATCCTGACGATTCTTGAAATTGCCCACCCCCGTATCCACCACAATAATATTGGAACCCGCATGCACCACCCACAACTGGATAGTCACAATCAGCTTGTTCATATGCGGAATCCAGTGATTAGGGGCCATCCAGCTTTGATTCTCTTCCAGTGCCTGCTGCTCCATTTCGGGCAGAAGGAACTTGGGGTCATGGGAAGGCGCGGAATATTCCTGGATTCGGGTGACCCGAATATCACCAATTTGTTTGATTTGCATCGTCTATCCTTGACTTTGGATTGATGTTTATTATTTATTTGATTGAACTAGGGTGCTTGGCCAAAGGCACTACCTTGATTGAAAAATAAGGGAACATGGGCAAGGATGACAACAAATCATGCAGTTCATCATTACTTTCACAGTCAAAAATTGAAATATTGGCAGGACGACCTGCAACCCGCCACAAATGCACGAACTTACCGGATTTTTGCATTTCAATCGCACGGTTTTTTTCCGCTTCACGCAATTTGGCTAGCTCAGCTGGATCCATATCCGCAGGTACGTTTACATCCATCATTACGCAATACAACATGCTTATATCTCCTATCAGATTAATAATAATTTGTTCGCAATGCAAACATTTGTTTGTATTATAGATAGGCAACTCATTTTGTCAATTATCTTTTTCCCCTAATACCTCAAAAATAACAAACAGCCTAAAATACTATTCAACAACTATTCACAAAAAAGAACACTGTCATAAAAGGAGACAACAATGCGCTGGAAAAACCGACCAGAAGGATCCAATTGGGGAGACTATGGGGCTGATGATCAACTGGGCAGACTCAATTTACTAACTGAACAAGGCGTCCTGAAAGCGGCGGCAGAAATAAAAACCGGCAAAACTTTTTGCCTTTCACTTCCCCTGGATTACCCAGGTGGCAATATACTTAACCCCCGCCGCACACCACCACAACTTCAACCCACTGAACGCGAAGGCCACCCCTATTTCAACTTTCCCATGGGCATGCTGATTCCAGGTGCCCACGATGTGCTTAGTGATGACAAGGTCACGCTTTGCCTGCAATATTCTTCACAGTGGGATAGCCTGAGCCATGTTGGCGCCCTTTTTGACGCTGATGGCGACGGTCATGCTGAACGGGTGTATTACAACGGTTTCAAACCCAATCGCGATATTCAGGGGCCGGCCGATTACGATGAAAGAAACAACTTTGAACAAAGTGATACTGGCCTTAAATACTCTTCAGCCAAAGCGCTTGATATTGCCAATTTTGCCATTAAAGGCATTCAGGGCAGGGGCGTGATGGTTGACCTGGCCGCCCACTTTGGCCGCGAGCCCAAAATCATTGGTTATGACGACTTAATGCGGGTAATGGAAAAAGACAAGGTAGTGATTGAACAAGGCGATATTCTTGTACTGCACACGGAGTTTGCCCAATACCTGCTAGAAGCCGGCAAAAATCCTGATCCGCATACCGTACATAATATCTGCACCACCCTGAATGGCCAGGATGAAAAACTGCTTCAATGGATTAGCGATTCGGGCATTGCCGCGATTGCCGCAGACAATTACGGGGTGGAATACGCCAACGGTTCATTATCCGACCAGTGCTGTGCCCTGCTGCCTTTGCACCATCACTGCATTTTCAAACTGGGTATGCCTTTGGCCGAATTGTGGTACCTGAGTGATCTGGCTAAATGGCTGCGTGAAAACAAGCGTTCACGTTTTATGCTAACCGCGCCCCCATTACGATTGCCCGGTGCTGTCGGCTCACCCGTTACACCCATTGCCACGGTTTAACCAACGCAGGTAATGACATTTTTTATTGATTAACCCCGTCCAAGTGAATAGCCCACTCTTAGACTATTCACTTGGACGGGTCTGCGTGCACTACGCCAATACTTTAATTACCCATCCCCAGCACCATGCTGATTTTCCTGGCGGCATCTCTTAACACCGGAAGAAACTGGCTTTCCATTTGCTCGAGTGACGTTCTGGCTGCCAAGGTAGCCACATTAATAGCGGCAATCACTTTCTGCTCCCTGTCCAGAATAGGTACGGAAATGGAGCGCACGCCAATTTCCAACCCACCGTCATTAATGGCATAACCATCTTTACGAATCTGGACAATCAAGCGTTTAAGCTTGCGTTTATCCGTGATGGAGTTTTTGGTAAATTTGGTCAAGTCGCATTTATCCAGCCAGCGATCAAACTCTTCTTCGCTTAGCCCGGCCAATAACACCAAGCCCATTGAAGTGGTATGCACCGGCAAACGGGTCCCCACTTCAATGCTGTTGGAGTAAACACTTTGCTTTTCCACCCGGGCGACATACACAATCTCATCGCCATCCAGTACTGCCATGGAAGAGGACTCGTTGAGCGTATCCGTCACGTTCTGGATAATAGCGTTAGCTGCCTCACCCAGTCCAAAGGTTGACAGGTAGTCACTGCTGAACTTAAGTACCTTGGGGGTGAGCCAGAAAAGCTTGCCATCAGTAGCCACAAAACCCAATGTACATAGTGTCAACAAAAAACGTCTTGCCGTACCACGGGTAAGATCGGTTCTGGCCGCAACCTGGGTCAGGGTCATTTTCTGGTGACCCTTCTCGAAACAGCCAAGTACGTTTAATCCTCGCGCCAGTGAATTAACAAAGTCCGGCTCACTCATTTAAAATACCAATCCTGAAAATTTATATAAAGCACTGTTCCGATTATTTGCAAAGAGACATTTTTTAAAGCAAACTACGGAAAAAAAAGAATACATGTATGCATTATAGAGAATTTGCAACAATGTATATCCATACTTGTTTATTCTTTCACTTTATAATCAGTGAAAAATGCCAGCCATTTGTCCGCATAACAAACATTTGTTCGTATTATTAAAAAATACTACTCAAATGTCAATATCATCCTATCAATAAAAATATACCGTCCGGATTATTGCACACCAACAGAAACCGCCTTTGATGTAAAAAACACGCACAAAAAAAGGGGGTTGTCCCCCTTTTTTTACTTAACCTGAAGCTTACAGGCCCTCATCCGCCTGTTCACCCTGACGGTAGGTTTCGTACACAATAACCGGAATTTTCAGGTCAGCCAGGTGTTTTTCAACTAAGGGCTTGACTTCTGACCATTCCAAGCCACCCACACCGGTTGCCAAACGTGGAATTGCAAGGCTTTCAATCCCCTCGGACTCTACAAAACGTGCCAGCTCTTTCAGTGCTCGGCTTACGTTTTCTGTGGTTGCCTTGCCAGGACGCGCGGCTGGGCCTTCACCCAACATATCCTGTGTTAGCAGGTTAACAATACGACGAACGCTGCCGTCTTCACTAACACCACCCCAAGCCCAAATTTCTCCGGGTTTCAGCGGGTGCACATGCGTTGCCTGACGGTAGTCGCGTACCAGTGACGGCCAGCGCTCACGCAAGCTGCGAGCCAGCCCGGTATCAAAATGCTCTAGCGGAGCAATACCATGGGCAATTAACTGGGCCTTGCTTAACAGGATGTCACCTTCAACTTCACGGATCATAAATAGTTCCTTTTTTCTCATCAGGTTATGGGGCTGATGCTTTGATCAACCCTTCAATTTAAGTATACCAACCCAGTCATTTTTATGCATGACGAAAATCAATGAGCGCATGGTTAAAACTGATGTTATTCACTTTAGTCAATAAGTAACTGATGCGGTAATTGTGTCCGTATAAGTATCCGCATTGAGCCCGGTCTGTGGCTCTACCTGCCCGTAAACCGTGGCCTGCTGATTCAGTCCCGTTGCCGTGCCTTGCACCACCTCACTCGTTCCCAAAGTTTCCCCCCAACGCTGGGTATATGATGAATTGTTATATAGTTCATAGACAATATAACTGCCATCTGTCGCTTTCATGCGCCGTGTGCCACCATCGGCATTTTGACCATTATTAAGGCCAATCTGATAAATTGAGCCTTTGCTGCATGCTGTATTAATAGTTGAAGTGGACTGAACAGAAGAAGCAAAATTACTGGGGTGGCTGCCGAAATTAAGAGGATTGGCGCTAACAGTGCATGCACTAATTAATGTAGCTGTTGCATTTAAAACAGTATCGCCAGTCAACAGAACATCAATACAACTAGTTAAACCCACAATGCCAATTAGTGACATTTTCACTGTAACATCCATGCTTGAACTATATTGACCAATATTTCTTAACATAAACGGATTGCTGGAAAATACCCTTCCGTAAATTGGCAGCGTTTCTGTAATTACAGTCCCCAAACCAAGCACAATGACACCCTTATCAATAACCATTGGCGTTTCATCGGCTGTATATTGATATCCCCAAATATTCTGCCTTCCTGCATCCTTATATATATTAAATGTCAATTTTTCTGTTGGAATTGAGCTATGCGTCAACGTACGAGGATTAATGCTTGTGTCTCCTGAACCAGGACCAATCTCTATGCATACATACACGTTGGACAATAGATTTACCAAGCCCGAGCACGTATATGTAAGCGAAGCATCAAAATCCAATATACCCGGTGAAACTGGATTTATATCTCCAAAATTCAAAGGTGTAACACTTGCCGTGCACGCTGCCTCTGCCCTATCACCAATCAGCACACTACCCAGCACCAACAAGATTGAAAACACATAGTTTTTAAACTTGAATTTAAACATATCTGTTACCTGCAAGTAAAAGGGCCAATTCTCGGAATGGTATTTTCTTCAAAGTTGAACTTAAATTCAACTTTACATGTCAGCTTTTCATTAGAAGCCTCAAGAAAATTATTGTCTTCAAGTTGATCAAGGTAGACAATACCATCATAACCAACGATGGTGCCATGTTTTCCGTTCAGTAATACACGGGTTCCCAACACAAGTGGTCTGTCCTGCACATCATGCAACACTACAGTTGCCGCCCTAACAGGCTGTATTTTGAACAAGACTCGGGTACCCGATTTTGTCTGGGTAGAAACCTCGGCACTGACTTTGTCTATTGACATATTGGCAGGCAAGTTCATGGTATCAATATCAATCTTGTTACGCTGGTAAGCATGCAATGGAGAAACCATTAGCAGACCGCTTTGGTTAGTAGTGCCATATACATTATTCTCCAGTTTTACCGGTACATCGGCCACTCCATTGGTGGAAACAACAGCAAAACCGTCACTAATCTTACGGCCCGGAAACACCCCACCCGACATAACCACCACCGAACCTCTGGTGCTCACATAACCCGCCTGATAGTTTTTATCAAATTGACCGCCCAGGCCATATTCACCATAACGCCCCCGATAATCGGCACTACCATACAGGAAACTGACATTATCCCCGTGACTACCTTGCAAATGCCATGACCACCCCATGTTTTCTCGGGTGGCCTTGCTAATATCAACAGCATAACGCTGTTGGTCGTTAGCATGATTAACAGAAGTGGAAACACGATAATTATTGCCCAAACTGAATGAAACACCGGCATATACTGAATAGCCACCACCTTCATTCAGGTTTTTATTGTAATTAACGCTTAGATAGGTTGAGCGTCCCAGTGATTTACTCCAATAAGCATTCGCATACCTGCTTTCCGGTTGTTTGAAAAAACCAAGCTTTATGTAACTGACGCCCAGGCTCCCAAATGTCCCTAAATTCAGACCTGTAGAAACAACCTGGTTGGTTTCCGGAAAATCGGAACCGTATAAAAAGGCAATATCCCGGTAATGCCTGTCTGCCTTTTGCATGCGGGCGTTTACATGAAAATACTTGCCTTGCCATTGATATCCGACAGCATGCATATTGCCACGCACATCACCCGGTACGTCATTATGACGGCTACCGGCATAAGAACCCGTGATTACCCCTAATTGGCCCAACCGGATATTGGCAGCTACGCCATAATTGACCAGGCCACGGGTAACCTCAGCATGCGCTTCTCCTGTCACGGCATCAGTCAAGCCATAACGCAATGCACCTGAAAAAACCGGGTCTTTTGCATATTTATTTGACTGGATACCGTAATTTTTCCGGACATAGCCTGCCTCTACCGACCAGTCAGCCAAACCTTGCCTTAGCAACATACTGGTACTGTAAAACGGTAATTCAACACTTTGCTGCCTGCCTTGCGTATCTGTCAAGACCAACGTTGCGTTGCCTGCCCCATTGATATACGGCATTGACTGGATTTCAAAAGGCCCCGAAGGCACTTTTTGTTCAAACTGCTTTATGCCATTAATATATAGCTCGGCAGTGGATGGCAAGGCCGCTTCGCCTAAAAAAGAAGACAGAGGAGCAGTGGAAAAATAAGGCTGAAGGGAAAAATTCCGGCTTAGCTGAACCCCACCAATACGAAGAGAACGGCTCCATGGTAGAGAAGCGGTAAGGGTATCACCCAGCCGTAAACTAATGGCACTACCCGGCCAGGATGTTTCCCATTGCGTGTCAAGCCTTACCGTTTCGTTTTTCCATCCAGGCTGCAAGGGTGACCGGGTGGCTTTGTAAATGGAAGTATTGCTTAATACGCCATAGGGATTGAAAAACCGCCATTCGGTAAAAGCGCTAAGGGATTTATATTTATCGCTTGAATGCCAGCCATATAAATCGTAGTTCAACAACAAGCCAGTCCCCTTTGATACCTCAACGTCGGCTGATGCGTCATTAGTGTAAATGACCCGCTCCAGATCCAACTCGGCAATGGGAATGCTTAATGTTACGGCCTGCGTGCTTTGATGATAGTCTTGTTGCAGATGGGGTATATCACCCAAGGAAATCAAGGTTTGATTATTGTCCAGCCCCCTAAACCCAAGGCCCCGTAAAACAGCTGGACTGGCATACAATTGACGGTCTTTTACCGTAAAAGGAACAAGCTCGGTCAAGCGGTTATCATTCAGTGTAACCACAAGATAAACAGTACTTAGCTCGGGACTCGCCTGCAAAGAAGATTGATACTCCCCCAAACTTATGGGAGGCGGAATGATTTGTGCCAGCAAGGCACGATGAAACAGGCCTGCCAATGTCAGGCCCCCCAAAAAAACAATCAGCGCATACTTTCTGACAAGACAATCCATATGTCTTTTGGATAATAAACGCAATCTATGGGCATTTATACAAGAAATCCAATCAGAACGTTACGGTTGCCGTGACTGTATCCTTGTAATCACCTACAGTGTAATTGGTGCTAGGCACTAATCCATAGATGGTAAAAGTCTGTTGGGCACCCGTACCGGTACTTTCTACTGTATCGTTATCAATGGTATTTCCCCAAACAGTAGAATGAACGGCATCTTGAAATAGATTATAAGGAACGTATTCGCCTGTATTGTCAACCGGTGTTGAAGTTATACCTTTCATTCGTCGCGTAGAGACATCGTCACTCGTTGACTCGTTCAAACCAGCATCCAGTCCGATATCATAGGGAGCACCCTTGGTACAGGTCACTTTTAAATCGGTCTGCCCAGCTACATTAGCCTGGAAAGGATCCTTAGAACCAAAAGCCAAAGTAGCTATCCCATTGGTACCAGTGCTAATATCACATGCCGCCGTTATGGTAATTGTCACATCAAACGTAGTTGTATCAGTTGCGGCATGCAATGGCGACGTAAACCCCAAAGCAACACATAAACCACTTAAAAAGCATTTATTTATAATGCGCATCACACACTCCTAATAAAAAATCTTGTCTCAAGCATTCAATAAACACAACAACTACGTTTATTTAATTTTTTCATATATTTTTATTTTAAAATAAAAATATAATTAAGTCATTGATTTATATTATTATTTTTAATTTAAAATCAAAAAAATCACTTCAAAAATAAGCAATAAAATTAAACTTGATTCTTTGTTTACTTCACAAAAAACTAACGGTTCAAACCATTGATTGAAATTGTTTGTAGCTTGCCATTAACAACCACATTTAGTGTGCCGCCTGCGGCAAACAACTGTGCTTTAGGGGAAATGACCCATTCCATGCTGTTATTACCCAGCACATAGCCCACCAGACCTTTATTTAAAGATACTTTTTTGCCTTTAGCGGGTGTAAAACTCAGGTCACTTAACTGGGCACGGGTATTACCGGTATTTGTTACAGAAAGAACCGCTGCCTTGCTGTTATTACTCGTTATTTTCCAGTTGAGGGCAGCCTCCTGCTTTTCTTGGCTACCCTGAATAAAAACAGGCACTGAATAACGCAACACAAAGGTAATGCCTTTACGAGTTTCGCTTTCAAGTGGCAACTCATCAACGACAATGCGATAAGCAGTTTCATGCTGATTTTGCTGCTGTCCTGTTCGTACTAATCGCACAAACTGCTTTTGCCCAGCTTCTATTTGAATAAGCGGGGGGCTAGCCACAAAACTTTGAGTTTTTTGCAACACATCTTTGTTGTTTTGCTGGGTCCATTCAAACACTCTGACTTGCGCGTGTAAGGGATTGTTACCCGTATTAGTCAACCATAAACCATCAGAAGGTTGCGATTTGCCGATTTCAAGCATGATAGGAGTCACTTGCAAACCTGCTGCCATAATAGGCGTAGCAGTAATAGTTGCAAGCGACAAAAGCACTGATTTTACAACATGAGATACACGCATAAATTGTCCTTATGGGTAATAAACTTTACTTTTATCAGCAACAAAACTAAAAAACAATATACACGTTTTGTTTAAATGAATAAGTAACAGTTTTATAAAAAACGCCCTAAAGACACACAAAAATCATTCCTTTTGCATCTCATGCTTAATCCAATATAATATGTCCCCTACCAAAATTCCGGTATTCCTGCTTTTCAGGTTGATAGCCTATCGGCTTTATCGGTGATTTTTTTTCACCCCTGTCAATAGACAGCACTTTCTTGCCACGATGCGCAGGGTCAGCCACCGGTACGGCATTCAGTAGATGTTGCGTATATTTGTGACGCGGATTATGCAATACGTCAGCCGTGTTACCGGTTTCCACAATTTTCCCCTGGTCCAGCACTGCAACACGATGGCTAATCTGTTCCACCACCGACAAATCATGGGAAATAAACAAATAGGCAATCTGCTCCTGCTGCTGCAACTCCTGCATCAAATCAAGCACCTGTGCCTGCACCGAGACATCCAGGGCAGACACGCATTCATCGGCCACAATTATCCGTGGTTTGCTGGATAAAGCCCGGGCAATGCAAATACGCTGACGCTGTCCACCGGAAAACTGGTGCGGATAACGATCTAGCGCCTCCAGAGGCAGGCTGACCCGCTCCAGCAAGCTGGCAGCAATATCCCTGCGTTCTTGCTTGTTATAGTCATGGTGAATAGCC
Organism: Advenella sp. RU8; assembly: GCF_048381675.1. Lineage (NCBI taxonomy): Bacteria > Pseudomonadati > Pseudomonadota > Betaproteobacteria > Burkholderiales > Alcaligenaceae > Advenella > Advenella sp. RU8. The sequence continues at coordinate 53,991 of NZ_JBLWIS010000009.1, read as the reverse complement.
AAGGGCTCGGTAATCAATTCACTTATCGACAAACGCGGATTAAGACTGGCATAAGGGTCCTGGAAAACCATCTGGATATTTTTGCGGTGTGGCCTCATAGCCGACTCCTGGAGCCCGGAAACATCATTACTGCCAAAGCGTATGGTGCCTTCTGTTGCCTGAACCAGTTTCATCACACTGCGGCCAATAGTCGACTTACCCGAACCCGACTCCCCCACCAGACCCAGCGTTTCACCTGGCTTAAGATGAAAACTGACATTTTCAACGGCATGTACATTGGCCACTTTCTTTTTCAGCATGCCCTTATAAACGGGAAAGCGTATCACCAGGTTTTCCACTTCAAGCACATTGCCCGCCTTACTGATACTATCCGGTTCCTGCTCTCTGTTTTTGGGCTGTACCGCATAAACCGGAGAACCGCTACCCAGCCGAGGAACCGATGCCAGCAATTGACGCGCATAAGCGGTAGCCGGACTGGCAAAAAGCTGTCTGGTTTCCGCGACTTCCACCACTTGGCCGGCTCGCATGACAACCACCCGATCGGCAATCTGCGCAACCACCCCCATGTCATGCGTAATAAAAATCACGGCAGTACCCGTTTCTTTTTGCAACTCGGCGATCAGCGACAGGATTTCTGCCTGAATCGTCACGTCCAGGGCCGTTGTTGGCTCATCGGCAATCAACAGTTTCGGGTTGCAGGCCAACGCCATGGCAATCATGACGCGCTGGCGCATGCCACCTGACAGCTCATGCGGATACTGGGTCAGTCTTTTTTCCGGGTCGGTCATCTGCACTTTCTTCAGCATTTCCAAAGCCTGTTCACTTGCCTGTGCCCGGGTGCTGCCCCGGTGCAGCATGAATACCTCCATCAATTGCTCACCCACCGTCAGCACCGGATTAAGCGAAGTCATGGGTTCCTGAAAAATCATGGAAACATCATTGCCCCGAATTTGCCGCAATTGTTCGGTACTGGCGGTAACCAGATCAATGTGGGTCTGATCCTTGCAGGTAAACAGTAACTGGCCGTTTTCAATCAAGCCTCCCTCTTTTTCAATCAGGCGCATGATCGCCAGTGCCGTCACCGACTTGCCCGAACCCGACTCTCCTACAATGGCCAGGGTTTCGCCTGGCATGACTTGAAAAGAAACGTTCCGGGTAACGTGCCTGATTGAGTGGCGATTTTTAAAACCCACCGACAGGTTTTTAACTTCCAGCAAAGGGGTGGCTTGCTTGTGCATGTTTACTCTCCTACAAGCTCGGGATGCCTGTGGCGGTTTTCAGGCATTTTATGAAAGGGTGGCATGGGTGTCAGCCAGTTCCTGCGTAAATCAGCAGTTTTCAGGCTGGCATGAAAACTGTCCTTGCCATGTACGGTCCAGGTCACCCGGTCATTTAGTTCCAGCATGCCATAAGAGCCGGCCGGTTCCGGATAAGTGGTAAAGCTTTCGGTTAACGACTGCAGGGTGAAATGGGCCTGCCCACCTACCATGGTCAGGGTATTCCAGTGCACATGTCCGGCAACGCAGGCTACCGGGACGTTGGCAGTGGCCAGCACCGCCTTGATGCGGGCAATCGAGCCAGGATAGGTGGCCACCGCCGGGTTACGCTCAAAATAATAATTCCCAACCACCGAATGCTCGGAAAGCGGAACATGGCTGAAAATAGCCAGCGGCTTGGTGGCCGTATTAATAATGCCCGCCAGCCAGATCAGGTCTGCTTCAGGCAGAATGAAGCCGCCAGGACGATGAATGCGCGAATCGGCACACCACAAAACCAGATTCCATGCTCCCATATCAATCACGCGGTGCCCCAAGGGCTGGGAAAATATGGTTTCATTTTCTGCCACCGTTAGATGATCCCGGTCATGATTGCCGCAAATATGAAAGACCGGCTCATCAATCAGGGAAAAAACCTGCGCCACTTCCTGCTCAAGACGGTAATCGGTATCGTGATCGACATCGGAAATACGATCGCCCAGATCAATCACCGCATCCGGTTTATTGGTTTTGACGAAATGCGTGAATTGTTCCAGCAAAGGCAAGGCTGACTGGCCTTTTTTGGTGACATGATTGTCACCGTGATGAATATCCGTTACCAGACAAAGTCGAATTGTGCTCATATTAATACTTCAGAATAATTGGATAAAACCGGGGCCTGCATAAAACCCCGGCCACTAACGAATGACTGCTTATTCGGCTACCTTGATGGAGCCGGCACGGAAGTCAAGCACATACGGGATATGCCCGGGTTTGGGTGCCCAATCCACTTTTTTATTCATGCCCCATGACTCAAACGGCTGGTACAAGACCAGGAACGGCGGGTCATTCTTGATGAAATCCATCAGCTTGGCATAAGCAGCCTTGCGCTGCTCCAGGTCCTTGGAGAAACGGAACTCCTGCCATACCTTGGCATATTCTGCTGTTGGCTTGAAACGGCCTTCACTTTCCGCCGGGCCACCGGGCGCCCACATGACGCCAAAGGAACCAAACGGATCGGCAAAATACAAGGGATTCGACCAGTTACGGGCATTCATGGTAGGATCACTGCCCGACCATTTGTCATCCACATTGATTTTGGTTTTTACACCAAGGGCGGCCCACATTTCCTGAATGGCCTGCGCGGCCAGGAAGCCGTTAGTGTAATAAGTAGCCGATGTATCAAAACGAATCTCTTCACCCTTGTAATCCGATTCAGCCAACAGTTTCTTGGCTTCGTCCAGGTTGTATTCAAAGGTTTTAAGTTCAGGCATGTATAAATCGCCAAACTGCGAGAACGTGTGTGTGGGTGGCACAATGGCTTTGCCAAACCACAGCGCCTCGTTGAGCAAATCACGGTTAATGGCCATGTTCAGGGCACGACGCAATTTGGGATCATCCATCAAGGGGTTCTGCGTGTTGTAAATCACCAAGTGAAATAATGGTGTGACAGCACTGGCCACTTTCAGCTTGCTATCGGCCTCTATCACATCCAGCTGGTCTGGCGAGACATTGGTAATCAGATCAACCTCGTTGTTTTTCAGGGCGGTCAGGCGGCTGGACATTTCAGCGATTTTGCTCATGCTGACTTTATCCAAGGGTGCCTTTTCACCCCAGAAACCGTCAAATCTTTCCCACACCAGGCGCTCACCTGGAATGAACTCGGCAATTTTGTAAGGGCCGGTTCCTACCGGTGCCAGCGCAAAAGCCTCGTAATCCGAATCTTCTGCAACTTTGGGGTCTCCCGACAAAGCCTTGGTATAAGCAGCCGGGATAATCATCAATTGTTGCATATTAAGCAAGGTTTCCCACAACGGCTCTTCCTGTTTAACGGTAACGCGCACGGTGTAGTCATCAACCTTTTCCACCTTGTCGAAGTTGTTCATGCGATCTTTGGCACGAACCACATAAGGCGTAAACGAGGCATTAAACAAGCGGTCATAAGAAAACACCACATCATCCGCCGTCATTTCATCACCATTGTGAAACTTGACGCCTTTGCGCAGTTTCAGCTCCATGACTTTAGGCTCAACCAATTCCCATGAAACGGCCAGCCCTGGCACAAATTCGGGGTTGGACTTGTTGTAATCCTTGTCGATAAGGGTATCAAAGGTGTTGTAATAGAATTGCTGGCCAACGTTAGAGTGGTCCCGGCCCGGATCAAGAAACGGTGGCATATTGGCAGAACCCACTTTCAGGCTGGCTGCACTGACCGCCGAAACACACAGGGCTGAAGCCAGAACAGAAAAAAGCACTTTTTTGACGAACATGTAAAACTCTCCGTTGCATTACGCAAAAATAGCAAAAAACAGTTGAAAAATTAGTATTAACTTGAACTTTCAGGCCTACTTGCCACGCAGCCTTACATCCGTATGGTCACGCAACCAGTCACCCAACATTTGCAGAACAAAAGTCACCATGACAATCAGCACCGCCGGTGCCAGCACAATCCATGGGGCATTGGGCATGAAATCCCTTCCCATCCCCACCATGGAACCAAGGGTAGCGGTTGGCGGGCGCAAACCCAACCCCAGAAATGACAGGGTTGACTCAAGCAGGACAATGTTGGAAAAATTAATGGTGAACATCACCACCAGCGGGGACACCAGATTGGGCAGGATATGTACACGGGCAATGCGGCCTACCGAAGACCCCGAAGCGACCGCCGCCTCAATGAATGGCATCTCACGCAATCGCAAGACCTCTCCCCGGATAATCCGCGCATATTGTTCCCAGTAGGCAATGCCAAGCACAATTACCAGCACCTGCAAGTCACCGCCAAACAGGGCCACTGCCAGCAAGGCCAGTAAAGTGAAAGGAATGGCAATCTGTATATCCACCACCGCCATAATGAAGTTGTCAATGACCCCGCCCTTGAGCCCAGCCACCAAACCCAGTGTTGACCCCAAAATCATGCCAATCATCGCGCCCATAAACGCAATGCCCAAGGTCAGCTGCAAGCCGTGGATGCAGCGGGAAAGAATATCCCTGCCCAACTGGTCAGTACCCAGCCAGTAGCCATCCATGGCGCGCTCAAAACCCATCGGTGGCCTCAGGCGGGCCAGCAGGCTTTGTGCATTGGGATCATGCGGTGCGATCCATGCTCCAAAAACGGCGGTCAGCAACAATAAAACGCCCAGTACAATCGTGCCCCGTATCACCGGATCAAGCTGGGCCCAGAATGCCCTGAATTTTGCCGCAAACACCTGGCGCTTGCTTTCTGTGACAGGGACCGTCAGTTCCAATGTTTGATTCATTTGTATCTCACCTTTACCCGCTTCAAGCGGTCGATCCAAGACGAATTCTCGGATCCGCCTTGCTATAAGCAATGTCAATAAGGAAATTAATCAGCACCACCGCAATCGCCACCGACAGCACGCCAAACTGCAGTACCGGATAATCCCGCTTGAGGGCTGAGGTGACCAGCAAGTCCCCCATACCCCGCCAGGAAAATACAGTTTCAATCACCACATTCCCGGCCGCAATCAGGCCAGCCATTTGCAATCCCACGACAGAAAGCACGGGTATCAAGGCATTGCGAAGGGCGTGCTTGATAATCACCGCCCGTTCTTTCAAGCCCTTGGCCCGGGCCGTACGCAAATAGTCCTGATTCAAAACATCCAGCATCGCGTTACGGGTAAAACGGGTTAAGGTGGCAATATAGAAAACGGAAAGCGTGCTCACTGGCATAATGAAATGCAGCCAACTGCCATTGCCAGTACTGGGCAGCCAGCCTAACCAGAACGAAAACACCAGAACGCAGGTAATGGCCAGAATGAAATTGGGCACCGCATACCCAATAAAGGCAAATGACATGACCACAGAGCCAATCCAGGATTGGCGGTAAATGGCGGCCACAATACCTGCTGGAATGCTAAGAAGCAAAGTCAGGAAAACCGCACCAAAAAAAAGCTGCAACGAAGGAATAATCCGTTCGGCCACAATCGTCACCACCGGACGCCTTTCAATCAGCGAGATCCCGAAATTACCCTCAAAAAAGGAAGCCAGATAACGCCAATACTGCACCCACAGCGAATCATTCAGGCCGAAATATTCAATCAATTGTTGCCTTTCAACAATCCCAATACCTTCACCGGCAATGAAATCCACCGCATTGCCGGACAATCGTGTCGCAATGAAGACCAGCGTCACAATGAACCAAACGGTAAATACCATGCGTATCAGGCGATTCAAGATAAACGAAGCCATTTTGCAGTCCTTTAATATTTTTTAGTTCAAACCTGAATCATATTTAAATGCTGCTGCATGACAGCACGTATTTTCATGGGATGAAGCGGCTTGTGTAAAACGGAATAACCAAGATGCTCGATTTCCTTAAGATACACCGGCGAGGTATCCCCAGTAATGACAATCGCAGGAAAAGAAGTGGCTGTTATCCGGGCTATTTGCTTAATGATGTCCAGCCCATTGACCGATTCAGTCAAATGAAAATCAACCAACAGCAGGTCTGGTGCACGCAGGCTGGAACAAGCCTGAACCTGCTCCTGGCTGGCCGCCGTGATTACTTCGCAGCCCCAACTGCCCAGCAACTTATGCATCGCATCCAGAATATCCTGGTCATCATCCACCACCCATACACATTTATTCCTGAAGTTTTTTTCTTCGAATCCATCAACGTCATTGCTAACACGGCCGGGAGCAGCCTTGTACAAGGGCACCTGGATCGTAAAGCGGGAGCCTTTGCCTGGCGTGGAAATGGCCGTCAGCGAATGTCCCAGCATTTCAGAAAGGCGGCTGGCAATGGACAGACCCAGCCCCAGGCCCTGCTGCTTGAAGCTGCCCACGTCAAGCTGCTTGAACTCGGCAAACATGTCGGAAAGCTGGCAGGCATGAAAACCGATACCCGTGTCATACACTTCTATATGCAAGCCCGTCCCGCGCTTGCGCACGCCTACCGTCACCCCGCCTCCAGGCGTGTATTTCAGGGCGTTTGATACCAGATTGCGAAGAATCCTGCCTAACATGCCCGGATCGCTAACCGTCATGCATTGGCTGACCCGGACCTTGAATTTCAACCCTTTTGATTGGGCATAAGGACTAAACTCCCGATAAACCGATGCCAGCAGATCAGCCAGCAGCATGGGCCTGGGTTCAGGCTTGATAACACCGGCATCCAGCCTGGACACATCCAGCAAAGAGTCAAACAAGTTATTCATGGTTTGCAGGCAGGACTCGATGCTCGCAAGGGTTTCCCTGGATTCATCGGTCTGCAACTGATTGCGCAGTACCGATGCCAGAATGCCAATGGCATGCAAGGGCTGGCGCAAATCATGACTGGCTGCAGCCAGAAAGCGGGACTTTGCCTCGTTGGCTTTTTCTGCGGCCTGCCTGGCCTGCTGTTCTCGCTGTTCGGCTTCTTTGATGGCCGTAATATCCGTGTAAATGGCAACGGTGCCACCATCACGGGTCCGGCGCTCCCTGCCTTGCTCCCAGCGACCATTAAAATTCAGCATTTCAAAAGAACCCCGGCAGGCACGGTGTGCATCCATCCGTTTTTTTCGGTAGCTTTCTGGTGTCAGGGCTACATTCTTGACATCTTCAAATATTTCAACCCGCTGTGTCTGCAAATTATGCTCAACCACATCAGCAAAATGTACGCCAGGCACCACTTTGTGTGGCTCACGAAAGCGTTGCGGGTATTTACTATTACATAAAACCATCCGGTCATTGGCATCCCAGTAGACAAACGCTTCGGCCATGGTTTCAATCACATCCAGCAGCCAGCTGGCAGACTTGTTCAAGACCTGCAAAACTTCGGGAACATAAGCCTGCATTTGCAAAGACGGCTGCCCCTTATCATCGGCTTTCTGCATCGGTATTGCAGGCTTTTCCAACAGGGCATTCAGATTGATAGCCACTGAAGCTGCCGACGTTCCAATGATCAGCGGTGTGATACCCAGCCTTTTTGCTCCCTCTCCATCGGTATTGGGATTGTCGCCAATCATCAGTGTATGGGTAGCTCGTGCATTGAATTTTTCCAAAGCATGGACAAACATATAGGCTTCGGGCTTGCCAAAAACCGTGTAGTTCAACGAAGGTACCGCCGTTTTGAACATTTCCAGCAACATGCCCGTTTCAGGCACCGGCTGGCCATTAATATCCGGATGGGTAAGGTCCGGATTGGATACCAGGAACCGCACACCACTGGCTGCCGCACGTATTGCCACGGCCAATGATTCGTAACTCAGGTAAGGATCCCGGGTCAAGATCACCACATCCGGCTCATCCTCCACTAACTGGCATCCCAACGACAGCGCTAGTGTTTTCAAGCTATCCGATCCCATCAGCATAATCCGCTGTCCGGCATATTCAGTCGCCGCATGATAAATGGTCATTTCACCTGCCAGCAAAATATTAGATGCCGGAATCTGCAAGCCGATTGAAGATAATTGCGCTGACAATTCGGGGGCCGTATTTCTGGAGCTATTAGACAACAAAACCAATTTTTCATCGGCCGCATGAATCAGCTTTTGTGCCCCCGGCAAAGGTTTTCCACTGGCAATCAGGCAACCATCCAAATCAACCAGCACGATATCGGCTGAACGAAGCTGATCCTTGATTAATCCCATAAACCTGCAACCTGTAAATTTCGTTAAGTTCAGCTCTTGACAAGAGCAAGAGTGCTATGAAGGTTGCATCTTAAAACGGGATAATGACAGGCCTATTTAAATTTGTACTTGAAAATCATTAAGTTAAGTACTTATCAGGTACCTGCCAGATGTTTTTACATGAAAAAAAGCAAGACGGCATCCGGATGATTTCATATCTATTTGAATTATTTGGGTTATTTGTCAAACGCACGTCATGTTAGGGAAGTACTTTAGTACTTGGATTTATTTTTACTGTAGGACCATGAAGTTTTTATTAGCCGATGACCATGCGCTGATCCGCTGCGGACTGATCAGCCTGATTCAACAAATGCATGCCGACTGGCAAATCCATGAAGCCGAAGATCTGCCTTCGATAGAAAAATTATTGCAAACCGTACCGGATATGGATTTGCTGATGCTGGATGTTCAGCTACCGGGTGTCGAAGGATTGAGTGGACTTCGTGAGATTCGCAGGCAATGGCCAGAACTGAGTGTGATCATGATTTCGTCATCAGAGGAACCCGGACTTATCCGCCAATGTTTATCGTTTGGGGCTTCAGGATTCATTCCAAAATCAACCAGTAACGATGTGCTGGGCTCAGCACTGAATCTGGTTTTATCGGGGGGTGTCTATGTTCCGCCTGCAGTACTGTATGGACTGGGCGAAAACAAAAAACCGGCGGTCACCGGTCAATTAAGCGAGCTTTCTTCGCGTCAGCTGGAATTGCTGTCGATGATTGCCCAAGGCTATTCCAACCAGGAAATAGCGGTACAAAAAAATCTGGCGGTACAAACCGTCAAGAACCAGGCTTCAGCCATCTTCAAATTGCTGAATGCCAGAAACAGGATTGAGGCGATCTCAATCTACCGTTCAATAAACAGGCATAACGATCATTTAATGTGACACATTACCCTGATACTGCAAATACTTTGTTTTACAGCCAGTAACCACCCACATGCTGGCTGGCTTCTTCAACTTCGGCGATGTTTTCTTTGGTGTCACCAAACATTTCAACAAAAAACCGAACGGCCGAATAAACCGAAACCGCAACCGCAGCAAACGGAGCAACAATATTTTCCAATCTGACTTCACGGGCTTCTTGTTTCATTAATTCACGCTTTACTTCGTCTGACAATACGATTTGATTGCTGTAATTTCGCATAATAAACTCCTTTTTCATATTATGGAATATGAAAACATTATAGGGTAAACCCTAAAAAATTACAAGCAAGCACTTATAAACAATTGAATTATCGATATATTTTTTGTTTATAAAACCACAAAAAAACCGCCAGACAGGTTATTTCGAAAACACACCGTGATCTACTTTCTAGCGTTTTTGTTTTTTAGATGCCCACTAAACAAAATTACAAGCAAATAAGCGCAAAAGTAACAATTTTGCAAAATCTCACTCATTGCCTACATTCACGGCTACCGCCCCCAACGCACTGACCAAAACCTGTGGCTCAATTGCAACCAGATAGCCTCTTCTTCCACCGTTAATATAAATTAATGGCAAGTCCAGAATACTGGCTTCCAGCCATACCGGCATTTGCTTGCGGGTACCGAATGGTGAAGTACCTCCTATCTGGTAACCTGAATGCCGTGAGGCCACATCTGGCTTGCAGGGCTGCATTTTTTTGGTGCCGATTTGCCGTGCAAGATTTTTTAGCGACACTTCCCGGTCTCCGTGCATCAGCACCACATGCGGCTTTGCCTGCTCATCTTCCATAATCAGGGTTTTAATCACGGCATGTTCATCAACCTGCAATTGCCTGGCCGACTCTGCAGTACCACCATGATCGACATATTCATAGGCATGGCCAACATGGGGAATTTTGTTTTTTTTCAGGAACTGGGTCGCTGGTGTTTCAGATACGTGTTTTGCTTTAGCCATAACCATTAAGCTCTTGGATGATGTTGTGCATGCAGGGTTTTAAGACGCTCACGGGCCACATGCGTATAAATTTGCGTTGTTGAAATGTCTGAATGCCCCAACAGCAGCTGTACCACCCGCAAATCGGCACCATGATTCAACAGATGCGTTGCAAAAGCATGCCTTAACACATGCGGTGAAAGCGGGGCATTGATATCTGCCAGCAGGGCATATTTTTTGATTAATTGCCAAAAGGCCTGTCTGCTCATGGCGCACGCCCGGCGGGTCACAAACAGGTCATCAGATGGCCGGTTGCCCAACAACAGGTTCCGGCTGTTTTTCAGGTAGGCCTCAAGCCAATGCATGGCTTCCGCCCCCAAGGGCACCAGGCGATCTTTGCCCCCCTTGCCCATTTCCACCCGCACAATACCCTCGTTCAGGCTTAAATGCAGCACTTTAAGACTAACCAGCTCTGATACCCGCAAACCGGTTGCATAAAGCGTTTCCAGCATGGCCCTGTCACGCAAGCCACCCGGTGTGTCAATATCAGGCGCTTCCAGCAAATCCATGACCTGGTTTTCTGTCAGGGTTTTAGGGGTGCGTGGCGGCTGTTTGGCAGACTGCAGGTTCAGGCAAGGGTCTTTCTGTATCAAGCCAGCCCTCAGGGCCCAGGCAAAATACCGTTTAAGTGAAGCCAAACGCCGGTTTACCGTACTTGCCTTGCTACTGTCATGCTTGCCTGCAAACCACTCCTGAATATCATTGCCCTGCGCTTCGATTAATAATTTGGGCGGCTCCTGCTTGCCCAGATAGCGGTCAAACCCATTTAAATCGCGACGGTAAGCCGCCAGCGTATTGGCCGAAAGCCCGTCCTCCAGCCAAATTGAATCGATAAATGCATCTATGTCTGCCGGTTTCATGTTTTATTAATACAGCCTTTAGGTTTATTGAATACACCTGTTTGCAATGCGAAAGTCGTTACTCGCCATTCTGTTCTATGATATGTAGTGATACCTTATGGCACAAACCCCTTAAACTCTTTTTCATTGAAGTGTAGTGTATGCAGATTGCCTTTCTTGTTTTACCCGATTGTTTGATCGTTATTCTAGGCTGGATACTGTACAACAAACTGCACTTTTCCAAAGAGTTTTTTTCCGGGCTTGAAAAACTGGTTTATTTTATTTTATTTCCAGCCCTGCTGATTCGCTCAATTGCCAGTACCCCCATGTCGTTGGCCACCACTGGTAATTTGCTGCTGGCAACCATCGCCCTGGCCATTTTAGGCAGTTTATGCGTGTGGCTGGCCAAACCGGTATTAAAGCCCCGACCCATCGCCCTGGCATCGGTTGGGCAATGCGCCTACCGTTTCAATACCTACATCGGATTGTCTTTGGCGCCGTCACTGGCCGGCCAAGCCGGTCTGGCCAGCATGGCCGTGATTGTGGGATTTGCCATTCCATTTGTAAACATTCTGGCCGTCAAATCCCTGGCCAGCCACCAAGGCAGCAATCTGTTCAAGGAAATCCTGAAAAACCCACTGGTCCTGGCAACTTTTGCCGGCCTTTTATTGAATTTTAGCGGCCTTACCCTTCCTTCCGTACTAGACACCACGCTTGGCAAACTGGGCAACAGTTCAATCCCACTGGGCTTGCTTTGCGTAGGGGCCAGCCTTTCGCTGCAGGGCGGCAGCCGTGACGGCAAGCTGGTTGGCTGGATTCTGGCCATCCGTCTGGGGCTGATGCCGCTTTTTGCCATGGCCATTGCCGTCATGCTGGGGTTCTCTGTCATTGAAACCCAAATGTTCGTGCTGTTTGCCGCTTTGCCTACCGCTTCGGCAGCCTTTATTCTTGCCACCCGCATGGGAGGTGACGGCCGCCTGGTAGCCTTTACCATTTCAGCTGGCACCATTCTTAGCGTAATCACCATTCCATTTTGGGTCTTCGTTACCCAGCAACTGTTCCATTAAGACACCAAGCGTTCCGCCCCCCTTTAAATAAAAAAGAGGGGGGAGTGGAAACCGCCTGTCAATCCATAAAAACACCCTTGCCAGCCTACCCGGACTTGAAAACGCATGAAGAAACATCAAAAAATTGTTGTTTTTACACATTTTTTTGTTTTTTTCTAGAATTTACTTTAACTGAATTTATAATAATAGTATTAAAAAAACCACATTTTCAGGTCTTATGTCCAGCCAAGATGACGATTTTATAACTGTTTATTTGCCAAACGAAAACGCTACAGATCGTCTGGCACAACAGCTTGCAGCCCTAATAAGCGCTGGAATATCAAACAGTTGTGATCCCAAGCACCCCACAAAAAAAGGGGGACGCATTCACCTGAAAGGAGACCTGGGAGCAGGAAAAACAAGTTTTGCAAGAGCTTTTTTAAGAGCAATAGGGGTAACCGGGCGCATCAAAAGCCCTACGTATACCCTGCTTGAAAGCTATAAAGTTTCTAGCTTATACTTGTATCACTTTGATTTTTATAGATTTAGTGACTCAAACGAATGGCAAGACGCTGGCTTTCGTGAGAATTTACTTGAAGATGCCATCGTACTGATCGAGTGGGCTGAAAAAGCAGGAACAAGCCTGCCTCCCCCCGATCTTGAACTGTCACTTAACTACGCTGCCTCTGGTCGCGATGCAAAAATACAAGCGTTTACGGAAAAGGGTCAATCATGGATAAAACAGCTACAGCAAATGGACATACAAGCACTCGTCAAATGACGCGTCGTCGTATTCTGACCACAGCTGCAACGCTGTTGTCACTTCCCGTCATTTCCAAAGTGGCCAATGCCGCCAGCAGCCAAATCCTGGCTGTACGCACATGGCCTGCCGATGAATACACCCGGGTTACCCTGGAATTGAATGCGCCCCTCAAGGCCGAGCATTTCACCCTGTCCAACCCGAATCGCCTGGTCGTAGACCTGCAGGGCCTTAGCATGAGCAGCGCCCTGAACTCGCTCATCTCCAAGATCAAACCCAATGATCCCTATATTTCTACAGTTCGGGTTGCCCAAAACCGGGCTGACGTGGTTCGGATTGTCCTGGATTTAAAGCAAGCCATTGCCCCACAAGTATTTACCCTCAAGCCGGTAGGTGATTACCAATATCGCCTGGTCCTGGACTTGTACCCCAAAGTAGCCAAAGATCCCTTGATGGCACTTGGCTCGAACATGGCCGGTGATGACCCCTTGGCCAGCGTATTAGACAAACTATCCAAAAATCGTGGCAACGCTCCCGTCCCATCGGTCGAAGGGCAGGTACAACCACGCACTCCAGCCACTGGCGGCAGCCGTAACGGGGCCAACCGCCCCATTCTTATCGCCATCGACCCTGGTCATGGCGGTGAAGATCCTGGCGCCATTGGCGGCATGGGCACCAGAGAAAAAGATATCGTCCTGGCCATTGGCCGACGCCTGCGTGACCTTATCAACGCACAACCTAATATGCGTGCCTACATGACTCGTGATGCCGATTTTTTTGTGCCACTGCATGTACGGGTGCAAAAAGCCCGTAGAGTCAAGGCAGACCTTTTCATTTCTATTCACGCCGATGCCTTCACTAACAAATCGGCCCGAGGCACATCGGTCTTTGCCCTTTCGCGTGGCGGAGCCTCCAGTGCCGCTGCACGTTGGCTGGCCAAAAAAGAAAACGCCGCCGACCTTATTGGCGGCATCGATATTGGCGACCATGACAGAAACACGGCCAGCGTGTTACTGGACATGTCTACCAACGCACAAATCAAAGACTCCCTGAACATTGGCCACCGCGTACTTAACTCTTTGGCCCAAGTCAATGGCATTCAAAGCCGGCGTGTGGAACAGGCTGGTTTTGCCGTTTTAAGAGCGCCAGATATTCCTTCCATTCTGGTTGAAACCGCTTTTATTTCCAATCCGCAAGAAGAACGTTTCCTTAGAAATACAAACAACCAGCAACAAATTGCCAGCGCCATTCTGTCCGGCGTCAAAGGCTATTTTGCCACAAACCCACCGCTTGCCCGTATAGGGTAGACATGATTTTATTTTTAAGGCAGAATGGAAATGCACGCGATAGTAGCGCGTGCATTTTGCTGCAGTACCTTTACGGAGCCGTTTTTTCGGCTCCTTTTTTCATTTAGCTGAAGTTTTCTTTTAGGCAAAATGCCAAGACGCCATATTTCCCCTCTTCCCGATCAACTGATCAGCCAAATCGCCGCAGGCGAAGTCATCGAGCGCCCCGCTTCTGTATTAAAAGAACTGCTTGAAAATGCCATTGATGCACAGGCGCGAGCCATTGAAATCCGCCTTGAAGGCGGAGGAATCAAGCGCATTTGCATTACCGATGATGGCACCGGCATTCCCAAAGATGAACTGCCTTTGGCGCTTATGCGCCATGCCACCAGCAAAATCACCTCTCTTGAAGAACTGGAATCAGTCAATTCCATGGGCTTCCGTGGCGAAGCACTCGCCTCGATTGCCTCGGTTTCCCGGCTTGTGATTACATCACGTACCCAGGCAGATGAGCATGCCTGGCAAATCGATGCCGCACATAACGAAGTGACCCCAGCTGCCGGTGGTTATGGCACAACCATCGACATGCGCCAGCTATTTGACCAAATTCCTGCCCGCCGCAAATTCCTGAAATCGGAAACAACAGAGCTGGGACATTGCCTGGATGCCCTTGAAAGAATTGCCATGGCTTTTCCCGAGGTGGCTTTTCGCCTGTTCCATAATGATAAAGCCTACCGCCAATGGATAAGCACCGACAATTTTCAACGCATCCGCGACGTCTTGGGCGCCGAGTTCATAGAAGCGGGTATTCCCGTCAAGGCCGACGTTGGCCTGGCCAGCCTGCATGGCTTGATTACCCAACCCAATGCGGCCCGCAGCCGTGCCGATAAACAATATCTGTACGTTAATGGCCGCTATGTACGCGACCGCACGGTGTCACATGCAATTCGTACGGCCTATGCCGATGTCTTGCACGGTGATCGCCAGCCGGCCTATGTATTGTTCCTGAACATCGATCCCAATACGGTCGATGTGAACGTTCACCCTGCCAAACATGAAGTGCGCTTTCGCGATAGCGGCGCGGTTTACCGTTTTGTCTCGCAAACCGTGGCATCGGCACTGGCCAGTGTAGGCGGACAGCAAGATGCCATGAACCGGCTGCCTGCCCAGATGCCAGCCGGGCTTGCACCAGCAACCTTGCCGGTTACCGGCAATGAGGCGCCGGCCAGCCGTCCTTCGGCAAGTTTCAATCCCTATCAACGACAGGCACCCCTGGGGCTAGACCATCAACAGGCCTGGATCCAGGCCTATAGCCCGCTCACGCCCCCAAGCCAGACCCCCTCAACCCAACTCAATGAACATACGCAGGTGGCCGACACCACTGCCGCAGGGAGCACAACCTTCCATGCGCCTGCTTACACCGCAAGCACTTCAAGCAAAACACAACTGTCCTCACTGCCCGAACAGGATACGTTTCCTTTAGGCATGGCCCTGGGCCAACTGCATGGCATTTATATTCTGGCCCAAAACTCCAAAGGACTGGTACTGGTTGACATGCACGCTGCCCATGAACGGGTCGTTTACGAAAAGCTTAAAATCGCCCTGGACAATCACAGCATGCCAAGGCAAGACTTGCTGGTGCCAATCGTTTTTCATTGCTCTGAAAAAGAAGTGGCTTTACTTGAAGAGCACCGGGATGCTTTACAAACACTCGGCCTTAACTTAACTGCCGCTGGCCCGCGTGCAATTACCGTACGTTCGGTTCCGGCATTGCTGGCTCATGGTGACATCGAATCGCTGGTCCTTCATGTGCTGAAAGACTTAAGCCGGGCCGGCATTTCCAAACATTTAACCGAACAACGCAATGAATTGCTGTCCACCATGGCCTGCCACGGTTCCGTCAGGGCCAATCGCCGCCTGAGCATAGAAGAAATGAATGCCTTGCTGCGTCAAATGGAGCAAACTGAAAGGGCAAACCAGTGTAATCACGGTCGCCCCACCTGGTTTCAATGGACCATGAACGATCTGGATAAACTCTTCATGCGCGGACAATAAACTATTCATTTTCCATCAAGCAAGATTAAGGTAATGCTAAACTAGCCAAAAATCAGGCAGTAAACAGCTGCCTTTTCTTATTTCTGCATTTTTATTTCTTTAGCAGGCCTTTGCCGCCCAACCAGACACCATGCCAACCCAGGACACCAGGCATCAAGCCATTATTTGTATTGCAGGGCCCACCGCATCAGGCAAAAGCGCCAGTGTGCTGGCCATTGCCCAACGCTGGCCCATTGAAATCATTAATGTGGATTCCGCCACCATTTACAAAAGCATGGATATTGGCACCGCCAAGCCATCCAAAGAAGAACAGGCGCAAACCCCACAGCATTTACTGGACATCCGGGATCCGGCACAAACCTATAGTGCCGCCGAGTTCACCCGGGATGCCGCGAAACTGATCAAGGCGATTCAGGCCCGTGGCCGGATTCCAATCCTGGCCGGTGGTACCATGATGTATTACAAGGCCCTGCGCGAAGGACTGAATGAACTGCCTGCAGCCTGTGACGAGATTCGCCAGGAACTGGAAAATTTTGCCCGCCAGCATGGCTGGCCTGCCCTGCACGCGGAACTGGCCAAGGTTGACCCGGCTACGGCTGCCCGCCTGGCCCCCAATGACAGCCAGCGGGTACAACGTGCCATGGAAATTTATCGCATTTCAGGCAAGCCCATGTCCGTACTGCTTGAGCAACCGGCAGAAAAAGCCGGTGATTTTCCATACCAAACCATCAGCCTTGAGCCTGCCAACCGTCTGGACTTGCACGAGCGTATTGCCGCCCGATTTGACCAGATGCTTGAAAAGGGGTTTGTTGAGGAAGTCCAACAGCTTAAACGGCGCCCCGATCTGCATGCTGACCTGCCATCCATTCGCTGCGTGGGATACCGGCAAATATGGGCACACTTGAATGGCGAGTATGATTTGCCAGAGGCCCGTGAAAAAGCCATTGCCGCCACGCGCCAGCTGGCCAAGCGCCAGATTACCTGGCTGCGAGCCCAACCCGACCGAATCCGGATTGATTGCATGGCCCATAATGTAGCCAAACAGGTTATTGACGCCATTGCCCATGACATGGAAACCTCCCTGCAGGCAATGAGCTAACCATAAAACAAGGGCTTGCCACGGCAAGCCCCCATATTGCTTTTTTGCGTCGTTTTATCTTAAACAACGACAGTTAAACAACCACGGTTTGTTCCATGCCCTCTTCCTGAGGCACAATTTCACCCAATTGGTAAACGGTTTCACCCTGCTCTTGCAAAGTGGCGGCAATATCATCAGCCTGGCTGGCTGAAACCACAATAACCATGCCAATCCCGCAATTAAAGACACGATGCATTTCGGTGTCCTCGACATTACCTTCTTTCTGGAGCCACTTGAACAACTCGGGCATTTCCCAGGCATCTTTGCTTAGGCGTGCGGACAGGCCTGGCTGCAAAATACGAGGCACGTTGTCCAGCAAACCACCGCCTGTTATGTGGGCCAGGCCTTTAATGTCTGTACCATGCTTGGCAAGCGCTGCCAATACTTGTTTAACATAAATGCGGGTAGGCGCCATGACCACGTCGACCAATGGCTGGCCATGGAATTCGTCATTAGGCTGGGCACCGGCACGTTCGATAATCTTGCGGATTAACGAAAAACCGTTAGAATGCGCACCACTGGATGCCAGGCCCAGGATACGGTCACCCGCCTGAATGGATTTGCCATTGATAATTCTGGATTTTTCTACCGCACCAACGGCAAAACCGGCCAGGTCATATTCTCCGTCAGGGTACATGCCTGGCATTTCAGCGGTTTCACCACCAATAAGGGCACATCCTGAAAGTTCACAACCCTTGGCAATACCGCCAACCACGCTGGCAGCGGTATCCACCGACAGTTTGCCGCAAGCAAAGTAGTCAAGGAAAAACAGGGGCTCTGCCCCTTGTACCAGGATATCGTTTACACTCATGGCTACCAGGTCGATACCTACCGTATCATGACGGTTCCACTCAAAAGCGAGACGTAATTTGGTGCCTACACCATCAGTGCCGGAAACAAGAACAGGTTCCTTGTATTTTTTTGGTACTTCAAACAAAGCCCCAAAACCGCCAATCCCGGCCATCACGCCTTCGCGCATGGTTTTGGCAGCCAATGGCTTAATGCGGTCAACCAATGCATCGCCAGCATCAATATCCACACCGGCATCACGATAGGTCAAAGAGGATTTTGTTGAATTTGTCATGAGAAACGAGCCTAAATATGTAAAAATGTCATAAATCAAATGGAGTAAACGCAATTTTACGATGAATGAGAAAAATTTACGTAGAAATCAGACACTTTTGTGGTCAGGAGTTGGAATTTGCCTGCTCATTCTACTTTATATCCTGTCTCCGGTGCTTACCCCGTTCATGCTGGCACTGGCGCTGGCCTATATTTTAGCCCCTGGCGTAGAATTGCTGGTGCGTTTACACATGCCGCGCTGGCTGGCTGTCTTCTTCATGGTATTTTTACTGTTCGCCATCATTTTGGGGTTCATGCTCATCATCATTCCATTGCTGCGCAGGGAAATCAACCTGGTCCTGGAGCAATTGCCATTGTGGATACATCAATACAATACCCAGCTGGCACCCAACATTGATGAATGGCTTGGGGTAGACAGCAAACTTGATATCACTCACATTCGCCAGCTGCTGCAAGATGCCGTCACCGGCACCGACAGCCTTTTCACCACTGCGATCAATTACCTGAAAGCCAGCAGTGGCACACTAGTTTTCTATATCGCCAGCGCGATGCTTACGCCAGTTGTCCTGGTTTACCTGCTATTCGACTGGCATACATTTCTTAACCGCTTCAGTGAAATCATTCCACGCCGCTTCCTGCATCCTACCCTTGAAATTGGCAATGAAATAGACAAACTGCTGTCCAGTTTCCTGCGCGGGCAAATCCTGGTCATGATGATTCTGGCCATCTATTACAGTATCGGACTGTCGATTGCCAGCTTTGACAGCGCCATTCCGATTGGCGTCATTACCGGCATACTGGTTTTTATCCCTTATTTAGGCTTCGGACTGGGATTATTGCTCGCAATCCTCTCTGCTCTATTACAATTCGATGGTTACTATGGCCTGATTGCCGTTGCCATTGTTTTCGGCATAGGCCAGGTTTTTGAAAGTTTATATTTAACACCCAAGATCATGGGTGACCGGATTGGCTTGCATCCTCTGGTCATCATATTTGCCCTGTTTGTGTTTGGCGAAATTTTTGGATTTTTTGGCGTTCTGCTTGCCCTGCCGACCAGTGCAGCCCTGTCGGTATTGATCCGTCGCGTTTATGGTCAATACCTGAATAGTACTTTTTATACAAATGAATGAACAATTAACGCTTGAAGTATCCCCTATTCCCGAGCCCACCCTTGAGAATTTCATTGTGGGGCAAAATGCCGAAGCCATCAACACGCTACGTCACATTCTGCCAGGGCAGGCGGTTTACCTGTGGGGAAGCAATGGCTGTGGCAAAACCCATTTGCTCAAGGCAATGGCTGCCTGCCACCAAGGGGTCTATTTCAATCATGAAAGCCAACCCTTCCTGGAGTCTATTATCTTCCAGAACACACCGCCGCTGGTCGCCATCGATAACATCGAATCTTTAAGCGAAGACCAGCAGGCTGAACTGTTCAGCCTGTACAATGAATGGAAGCTGCGCAAAAACACATCCGATGCCTTCATCCTACTGGTGTCAGGTAATGTTTCTGCACTGGCCATGCCTATCCGTGAAGACCTGCGGACCCGGCTTGGCTGGGAACTGGTGTACCGGCTCGAACAGCTTAGTGATGAGCAACGCCTTACTGCCTTGCAAAACCGTGCCCATGAAAAAGGCCTGCAATTAAGCCATGAAGTCACACACTGGATTTTCACCCATTATTCGCGTGATATCGCCGCCCTTTTCAACCTGCTCGATGCCCTGGACACCTATTCACTGTCTACCCGACGCCCTATTACCGTACCTTTACTCAAGGCTTTTTTTATTAAAACAAAATCATGACTGCTACCAATCTGGCCCTTTTTGATCTTGACCACACTTTGCTTCCCATTGATACCGATCGTGAATGGGTTGATTTCCTGGCACGCAACAACCTGGCAGGCGACCCTGAAGCCATCCAGAAAAAAAACCATGAACTCATGGAAAAATACACGGCCGGCATCCTGAAAATAGAAGAATCGGCCGAATTCATGCTGGGTTTCCTGAAAATGCACAGCCCTTATGACCTGGCCCGCTTCCATGAACAATTCATGTGTGAAGTGGTACGGCCTGCCATCCATCCGAGCGCGATCGATCTGGTTCGCCGGCACCACGAAAACGGCGATTTGTGCTGTATCGTCACGGCCACCAACTCTTTTGTAACCACCCCGGTAGCCCGTGCCTTTGGCATTGAGCACCTGATTGGCACCCTGCCCGAATATGTCAATGGCCGCTTTACCGGACGAGTGGAAGGCATCCCCAGCTACAAGGAAGGCAAGGTAACCCGCGTTAATATGTGGCTGTCCGCCATGGGTAAAAAACTGGGCGATTTCACTGAAAGCTATTTTTACAGCGATTCGCAAAATGACCTGCCCCTGCTTGAAATCGTGAGTAACCCGGTTGCCACCAACCCCAATGAAGTACTGCGTAAAACGGCAAATGACAAGGGCTGGCCTGTTATTGATCTGTTTGCATTAAAATAACGACATCTTTATTTACCCTGTTCATATGATCAAAAGCACCATTAAAAGCTTCGTCAACCGCCTGTTCAACTCGCCGGCCAGCGACACCAAAAAAACCAAAGCCAGGATTTACCACCAGGAACAGCATGGCATCGATCGCCGGCTTGTCTCGCGCAACGCCATCAAGGTTTGCGAGGTGTTACACCAGAAAGGTTTCCAGGCCTATATCGTCGGAGGTGCCGTTCGTGACCTTATCCTGGGCCTTGAGCCCAAGGATTTTGATGTGGCCACCAATGCCACTCCCGAAGAGGTGCGTGCCAGCTTTCGCCGTGCCCGCATTATTGGCCGGCGCTTTCAGCTGGTACACGTGGTATTTGGGCCTGAAATCATTGAAACCTCAACATTCAGGGCCAACAGCAATGGGCAGAACAAGACTGACGAACATGGCCGCATCCTGAACGACAACGTCTTCGGCACCCAGGAAGAAGATGCCGCGCGACGCGACTTCACCCTTAACGCCCTGTATTACGACCCGCTTACCGAGGAAGTGATCGACTACCACAATGGCCTGTCAGATCTTCGCAAGCATATCGTACGCATTATAGGCAATCCTGAAACACGCTATCGTGAAGATCCTGTCCGCATGCTGCGTGCAGTCCGCTTTGCAGCCAAACTGAACGGCACCATCGAACCGCATACCCAGGCGCCCATCAAACAGTTGGCCGAGCTCATCTCCAATGTGCCTGATTCCCGCCTGTTTGATGAAACCCTTAAGCTGATGACCTGCGGCAATGCCCTGTCCTGCCTGAAACAGCTACGCGCAGAAGGCTTGCACGAAAGCACGCTGCCCTTGCTGGATGTGGTCCTGAAGCAGCCCGGTGGCCAGAAATTTGTGGAACTTACCCTTGAGCGCACCGATCACCGTGTCCGTCTGGGCAAATCGGTCAGCCCCAGTTTCTTGTACGCTTCCCTGTTATGGCGCCTGGTTGATGTTTACTGGAAACGCAATATTGCCAAAAAAGAACCCCCGATGCAGGCGCTTATCAATGCGGCAGACCAAGTGCTTGAAGAACAGGTTCACAAACTGGCTATCCAGCGACGTCATACCACCGATATGCGTGAAATCTGGTTCATGCAACCACGCTTTGAACACCCTGTTCCCCGCCAGATCTGGAAAATGACCGAGCAACCCCGTTTTCGTGCGGCTTGTGATTTCCTGCAATTACGCGCGGCCTGCGGTGAATTTGACAGTGTCGAGGCACAATGGTGGATGGATCTTGCCGATACCGATGCGGCAGGAAAAATCCAAATGATTGAAGAACTGACGCAAAAACAGAAAGGCACACCCGCTGCTGCCACCGTGCGTAAACGCCGCAAGCGTCGTTCACCTGCACGCAAAAAAGCCGCCCTGCCCCAACAGGACAATGCATGAACACCGCCTATATCGGCCTAGGCTCCAATCTGGGTGAAAGCCGGAATATCCTGCAACAGGCATTGGCCGACATTAGCGCGCATCCGGCCATTCACACACTGGCCTGCTCCCGCTTTTACCGTAGCAGCCCGGTTGATTCCTCGGGGCCAGACTATGTCAATGCGGCTGCCCAGCTTGAAACAAGCCTGTCATCACTCGATTTGCTGCATTTCCTGCAATCGGTTGAAAACCGCTACGGTCGCGAGCGACCTTATGTAAATGCGCCCCGCACCCTGGATCTGGATATCCTGCTGTTCAACGATGAAACCAACGATTCAGCCGAACTTACCCTGCCACACCCACGCATGCACCAACGGGCCTTTGTACTATTGCCCCTGCAAGAGCTGGCACCCGGGCTTGTTCTTGCTCAAGGCCCTCTTAATACACTATTGGAACAATGCAAAGATCAGGGTATTAAATTACTTTAAACCCAAAGTTCCAAATTTATCATTATGAAAACATACGGGCAGTTGCAAAAGTGAAAACGCCGCGTACTCGTTTCCACGCTCCTGCGTGGGAACAAGCGTACATTTTGGGGGCACTTCAGAGAGTAGGAACAAGCGTAGCATTGAACTGCTTTCGCCATTAATTAAAAACCCCGCAAAACCGAATATTTTCTGCGGTTTTGCGGGGTTGATTCACAGCGTCAGGACTGAAAATTACAGTTCTTCGACCGCTACCGGAATTTTTCCGATTTTGGATTGCCATTCCCTTGGGCCTGTTTTATGTACAGAAGTCCCTTCGGAGTCAACCGCTACGGTTACCGGCATATCTTTCACATCAAACTCGTAAATGGCTTCCATGCCCAGGTCTTCGAAACCAACCACTTTGGCGCCACGAATGGCTTTGGAAACCAGATAGGCGGAACCGCCCACCGCCATTAAATAGGCAGATTTGTGCTTACGAATCGACTCGATCGCGACAGGACCGCGCTCGGCCTTGCCAATCATGGAGATCAGGCCAGTTTTTTCCAGCATCATGTCGGTGAATTTGTCCATCCGGGTGGCCGTCGTTGGGCCAGCAGGGCCAACCACTTCGTCGCGTACCGGATCAACCGGGCCCACATAATAAATAACACGGTTGGTAAAATCAACGGGCAACGGTTCACCTTTGGCCAGCATATCCTGGATACGCTTGTGTGCAGCGTCACGGCCGGTAAGCATTTTGCCAGACAATAACAAGGTTTGGCCGGGTTTCCAGCTAGCCACTTCCTCTTTGGTGAGGGTGTCCAGGTTAACCTGCTTGGACTTGTTGTAATCAGGGGCCCAGTGAACTTCCGGCCAGTCTGACAAAGAGGGAGGTGTTAACACGGCCACGCCAGAGCCATCCAGTACAAAGTGGGCATGGCGGGTTGCCGCGCAGTTTGGAATCATGGCAATGGGTTTGGAAGCGGCATGAGTGGGGTAAGTCTTGATTTTGACATCAAGCACGGTTGTCAAGCCACCCAGGCCTTGCGCGCCAATCCCCAGCGCATTCACTTTTTCATACAGTTCGATACGCATTTCCTCGAGCTTGTTTTGCGGGCCACGGGCCAGCAACTCGTACATATCGATGTCTTCCATCAGTGACTGCTTGGCCATTAGCATGGCTTTTTCAGCAGTACCACCCACCCCAATACCCAGCATGCCCGGAGGACACCAGCCGGCGCCCATTTGCGGAACGGTTTTCAGGACCCAGTCAATAATGGAGTCGCTAGGATTCAACATGGCAAACTTGGTTTTGTTTTCAGAGCCACCGCCTTTGGCCGCAACCTGAACATCAACCTTGTCGCCGGGAACCAACTCTACATGCAAAATACAGGGGGTATTATCTTTGGTGTTCTTGCGTTCAAAAATAGGGTCATCCAGCACGGAAGCGCGCAGCTTGTTATCGGGATCGGTATAACCACGACGCACCCCTTCATCGCAGGCTTCCTGCAAAGTGCCTTTAAGCTCGAACCGGACATCCATGCCCACTTTCAGGAAAACGTTCACGATCCCGGTATCCTGGCAAATGGGCCGGCGACCTTCCGCGCACATGCGGGAGTTGGTCAGGATTTGCGCGATTGCATCTTTTGCTGCCGGGCTTTCTTCACGCTCGTAAGCGCGGGCCAAGTGCTGGATATAATCGGCCGGGTGATAGAAACTGATGAACTGGATCGCATCCGCGATGGACTGAACCAGGTCGTTTTCTTTGATAATGGTAGTCATGCTTTGATCAACTTTTTTCAAAAAACTAACGGTTAACAACTTTAATGAATTACTTGCCTTTCCAGACCGGAGCCCGTTTCTCGGCGAATGCGGTTGCCCCTTCTTTGGCATCTTCAGAAGCAAAGATATGTGCCATGCGTGGCTGTTGCAGGGCAAACATGTCTTCCTGGCGCCAGTCTTGCGACTGCACGACAACCTGTTTGACCGTACGAACGGCCAGGGGACCATTGGCCGCAATCTTGTCAGCCAATTTTAGCGCAGCTTCCAGGGCTTTGCCCGGTTCCGTCAGCTGATTGACCAAACCAAGCTGGTGGGCACGCTGTGCGGGAATCATGTCGCCGGTTAATAAAATTTCCATCGCAACGTGATAGGGCAACCTTTGCGGCAGGCGCAGCATGCCGCCAGAGCCCGGCACCAAGCCACGTTTTACCTCGGGCAAACCAAACTGGGCATTCTCGGCCGCCACAATCAAATCGCAGGCCAACGCCAGTTCGCAGCCGCCCGCCAACGCATAGCCTTCAATCGCGGCAATCAGGGGTTTTTGCGGTGGTGCTTCACACAGCCCGCCCAGCCCACGCCCCGGCACCACAGCACGGCGCTGGGTTTTGGCAAATTCTTTTAAATCCATGCCCGAACAAAACGTATTGCCCTGACCGGTAAGGATACCAACGGTCAGGTCGTTATTGGCATCCAGCTGGTCAAGCGCGGCAGCCAGCGCAAAGGACGTATCGTAAGTTAGGGCGTTGCGGGCCTCGGGCCGGTTGATGGTAATGACCAATACCCTGCCAATGATTTCTGATTTCACCAATTCTGTCACGGTTGTCTCCTGTCGGTTCTAGGTTAATTCGGGCATTTTACCCCTTCAAGCGGCAATTTATCCCTAGAACCACGACAAATACCCTAAAATCCAAGGTTTAGTTATTCATCCGATGCTAGAGTCGAATTCATGCTTACTTTTCAGCAAATCATCTTAAAACTTCAGGAATACTGGGACGCACAAGGCTGTGCGCTACTCCAGCCTTACGACATGGAAGTGGGCGCGGGTACTTCCCACACCGCCACTTTCTTGCGCGCCATCGGCCCAGAGCCCTGGCATGCCGCTTATGTGCAGCCGTCACGCAGGCCCAAAGATGGCCGCTACGGTGAAAACCCCAATCGCCTGCAACACTACTATCAGTATCAGGTTGTGCTCAAGCCTGCACCACCCGAGATTCTTGACCTTTACATCGGTTCCTTGCAAGCACTGGGCATCAATCCCCAGGAGCACGACATCCGCTTTGTTGAAGATGACTGGGAAAACCCCACGCTGGGCGCCTGGGGCCTGGGCTGGGAAGTCTGGCTTAACGGCATGGAAGTGACCCAGTTCACCTACTTCCAGCAGGTGGGCGGCCTGGATTGCCCGGCGACCACCGGTGAAATCACCTACGGCCTTGAGCGACTGGCGATGTACCTGCAAAACGTGGAAAGTGTCTATGATCTTGTCTGGACCAGGCGGCCTAATGGCGATGCCGTTTACTACCGCGACGTTTTTCACCAGAACGAAGTTGAACAGTCCACCTACAACTTTGAACATGCCTCTACCGAGATGCTGTTTGCCCATTTCAACGACTATGAAGCTGAAGCCAAAAAACTGGTCGAGATTCCATTGGCACTGCCTGCCTACGAAGTTGTCCTGAAAGCCGCGCATACCTTCAATATGCTGGATGCACGGGGCGCCATTAGCGTTACCGAACGGGCCAGCTATATTGGCCGTATCCGCAACCTGTCCCGTGCTGTTGCCCAGTGCTATTACGACTCCCGCGAACAGCTTGGCTTCCCGATGCTGAAAAAACAAGAGATTGCATAAATGTCAACGAATCCTTTACTGATCGAATTACTTACCGAAGAACTACCACCCAAGGCATTGCAAAAACTGGGCAAGGCATTTGCCCAGGGCGTTTACGAATCTTTAAGCAAACAACACCTGCTAGGTGAACAGTGCAAGCTTGAATCTTTTGCTACACCTCGCCGCCTGGGTGTTCGCTTAAGCCAGGTATTGGCGCAGGCGCCCGAACAGGCATTTGCCGAAAAACTCATGCCCGTCAAAATCGGGCTTGATGAAAACGGCAATGCCAGTGCCGCCTTGCAAAAGAAACTGGCCTCCAAAGGCCTTGAGCACTTGGGCGTCGCCGATCTTACCCGCGAGTCCGATGGCAAACAGGAATATCTAATCGCCAAAGGCACTGCTCCCGGTGCACAATTGGCCGCTTTCCTGCAAACTGCCATCGACGAAGCGATTGCCGGCCTGCCGATTCCCAAAGTCATGCGCTATCAGCTGGCCGACGGACAAACCAGCGTACGTTTCGTGCGTCCCGTGCATGGCCTGGTTGTCCTGTTTGGTGACCATGTCTTGCCAGTGAGCATACTGGGCATTTCATCCAGCCACGTTACCCGAGGACACCGCTTCCTGAGCAATGGCCCCATTCAGTTAACCCATGCCGACACTTACGAGCAGCAATTGCGCGACGAAGGCAAGGTGATTGCGTCTTATGAAGATCGCCGCGATATGATCAGCACCCTGCTGGCCAATAAGGCAGCCTCACTGGGAGCCACGATTGGCAATGATCCGGAAGTAACTGCCCTGCTGGACGAGGTTACTTCACTGGTGGAATACCCGGCTGTCTATGTCGGCCAGTTCGAAGAAAAATTCCTGGCCGTACCACCCGAGTGCCTGATCCTGACCATGCGCCTGAACCAGAAGTACTTCCCCCTGTTCGACCCGGCCACTGGCAAGCTGACGCACCGATTCCTGATTGTCAGCAACATGGACATCGAGAATCCGCGACAAATCATCGAAGGCAACGAACGGGTTGTCCGCCCACGCCTGGCCGATGCCGAATTCTTCTTCGAAACCGACCGTAAAATGCCGCTGGCCGCACGGGTTGAGCAACTGGCCAGTATCGTTTACCACAATAAACTCGGCACGCAACTCGACCGTTCTGAACGGGTCCGTAAAATCGCTTCCTACATTGCCCAGGA
This sequence comes from Advenella sp. RU8, assembly GCF_048381675.1. Classification (NCBI taxonomy): domain Bacteria; kingdom Pseudomonadati; phylum Pseudomonadota; class Betaproteobacteria; order Burkholderiales; family Alcaligenaceae; genus Advenella; species Advenella sp. RU8. Next base: position 26,624 of record NZ_JBLWIS010000009.1, on the reverse strand, counting down.
ACTCGGTGCCAATGTCGCCCTGGCAGACCGGGCAGCATTGCTCGCCAAGGCCGACTTAAGCTCCAACATGGTTGGCGAGTTCCCCGAACTGCAAGGTATCATTGGCGCCTATTACGCCAAAGCCGATGGCGAGCCCGAAGACATCGTGACAGCCCTGGCAGACCAGTACCGCGTTCGTTATGACAAGCCGGTCAGCCAGGAAACACTCACCTCGGTCATTTTATTTATTGCCGAGCGGACTGAAAGCCTGGTCGGCATTTGGGGCATTGGTCTGGTACCTACCGGAGAGCGTGATCCCTACGCCTTGCGCCGTGCCGCCCTGGGCCTGATCAGTGCCGTCGAGCAGTTGGCCGCCGGCCATTTCCTGAACCTGCAAACCAAACTCACGCTGAATACTTTGCTTGACTTTGCCGCAGGCACCTTCGAAAACATCAGCCTGAATCCAAACACCGTGGCTGAAGTGCAGGAGTTCATTTACGAACGCTACCGCAATCAGCTTAATAACGATTATGACCGCTCGGTGGTAGATGCCGTTATTGCTTTGGCACCACCCCTGCACGAGATTATCGACCGGATCAAGGCCGTTACCGCCTTTGCACAATTGCCCGAAGCTGAAAGCCTGGCTGCCGCCAACAAGCGAATCGCCAATCTGCTGAAAAAAGTTGACGGCTCACTGCCTGCCATCAATACCGAGATACTGCTTGAACCGGCAGAAAAAGCCTTGGCCAACACCATTGAAAAAATCCAGCCGGTTGCCCTTGATCACTTTGACAAAGGCGAATTTGAAGCAAGCCTCAGCAGCATTGCCAGCACACGGGAGGCCGTTGATGCCTTCTTTACCGATGTGATGGTCATGGCCGAAGACCCAACCATCCGCAATAATCGGCTGGCTTTGCTTTCACAGTTGCATGGTGCCATGAACCTGGTTGCTGATATTTCCAGGCTGGCAAAATGAAGCTCGTTATTATTGATCGAGATGGCGTCATCAATGAAGATCGTGCCGACTTTGTCAAATCGGCCGACGAGTGGATCCCCCTGCCCGGCAGCCTTGAAGCCATTGCCCGGCTGTACCGGGCCGGCTGGAAGGTGGTCATTGCCAGCAACCAGTCAGGCCTGGGCAGAGGACTGTTCAGCATAAGCGACCTGAACGCCATGCATTCCAAAATGCACCAGGAGCTCACTTTGCTGGGAGGGCAAATTGATGCCATTTTCATTTGCCCTCATACCCCCGATGAAGGCTGCTCCTGCCGCAAGCCCTTGCCAGGCCTTTTTCACGACATCATTCGTCGCTACGAAATCGACCCAACCCAGGTACCTGCAATTGGCGACTCCTTGCGTGACCTGCAGGCAGCCCATGCCGTTGGCATGAAAACCTGGCTGGTGGAAACCGGCAACGGCCTGAAAACAAAAAATGACCCTAATCTGCCACCCGGCACGCAAATACGTGCCAGCCTGGCTGAGATTATCAACGAATGGTTAAGGGAAAATTAATCATTATGCTTTTTTTACGTGCCCTGCTATTCCTGGTTTTTCAAACCATTACTTTGATTCCCATCGCACTTGGATGTTTCCTGCTGCTGCCTTTCCCCTTCAAGTGGCGCTACCGTTTCACGGTAAGCTGGCCCCACCTGCTTATGTGGGGGGCCAAATATATTCTTGGCATCAAATGGGAAATCAAAGGAATGGAAAACATTCCGGCAACAGCGGTTGTTTTCCTAAGCAAACACCAGTCTGCCTATGAAACCCTGCTTTTCCCCTGGTTTTCGCCTAGGCCAGCCTGCTTTATTTACAAAAAAGAGCTGAATTACATCCCGTTTTTCGGTTGGGGTCTGGCCAGTTTGCGCAATATCCCCATTAACCGTTCCGATCGCAAGGGTGCCATGCAACAGGTCTTGGAGATTGGGGCCAAACGCCTCCACGCAGGACATAGTCCGGTGCTTTTCCCTGAAGGAACCCGGATTCCGGTTGGTCAAAAAGGCCGCTACCAATCAGGTGGCGCACGTCTGGCCGTCCATGCCGGGGCTTCAGTGGTTCCGGTAGCTCACAATGCCGGAGAAGTCTGGCCACGCAATTCTTTCATTAAAAAACCTGGCCTGGTTACCTTCTCGTTCGGCCCTCCCATCTCTTCCGAAGGCCTTACCCATGACCAGCTCAACCGCAAGGTAGAAGCATGGATTGAAGGGGAAATGCGTGTACTTAGCCCACATCGTTATAACGACCAGGCCTGATTTCCCTGAGAGCGGTTGCACGTAAACCATGCATCAATCTTAAAACACCAGCCGCCCATGGATAAGATCCCCTACACCCTTCGGCGCTCCAATCGTAAAAGCATTGGCTTTACGATTAATGCCGAAGGGCTCAGAATTACCGCCCCCAAGTGGGTATCACAGGAAATCATCAACCAGGCCATCCAGGAAAAGAAACCCTGGATACAAAGCAAGCTTTTACAGTGGCAACAACATGCAACCCCTGTCCTCCACTGGCAGGACGGCATGCAGCTTCCCTACCTGGGCCGGCAAATTATTGTGCAACTGGATCCACAACTTGCTTCCTGTCGCTACCAGGGCAATTACAACCTGGCGCAAGATAACGATATTCTCTCTGTCAACCTGCCCTACACGGCCAGTGCCCAGGCCATTAAAACCGCCTGCACCCACTGGTTTCAGGGGCGTGCCCTGGCCTGGTTTGAAACCCGCCTGCACCATTTTCAACACAGCAGCGGTACTAAACCGGTGCGCCTTGGCCTGTCCCGTGCAACAACCCGTTGGGGTTCCTGCAATTCAGATGGCAGTATTCGACTGAACTGGCGCCTGATTCATCTTTGCCCTGAGCTGATTGATTATGTGATTGCGCATGAACTTGCCCATTTGAAGGAAATGAACCACAGCCCGCGCTTCTGGGCCGAAGTTGGACGTATTCTGCCCGATTACCAAGCGGCTAAAGCCAGGCTTAAACAAACCAGCCTGCGCGAACTACCCCTCCTTTAAGAAACCCATAAAACGGTAACACACATTAAATTTTCACTTATATAATGCTTTTGTATGTTTGTTGCAGCAACCGTCATTCAAATGCATTCCGCTCATCATTCTGCAAAGACAGGTTTGCTAAAATAATCCGCTTGTAACCATTTCCACCAGGAGTCATCATGCAATTTCTACATACCATGCTTCGCGTCGGTAACCTAGAACGCTCTATCGAATTTTATACAAACGTGATCGGCATGAAACTTTTGCGCCGCTCCGAAAACCCCGAATACAAATATAGCCTGGCATTCCTGGGATTTGAATCCAACCCGCAACAGGCGGAACTTGAGTTGACCTATAACCATGGGGTTGACTCCTATGAACTGGGCACTGCCTATGGCCATATTGCCATTGGCGTTCCCGATGCCTACCTCGCCTGTGAGGCAGTCAAGGCTGCAGGTGGAAATGTTACCCGTGAAGCCGGTCCCGTCAAGGGCGGCACGACCGTCATTGCCTTCGTTGAAGATCCCGATGGATACAAAATCGAACTGATCGAACGCAAAGATATGCAGGCTGCAGGAACTGGCTTGCACTCGCAATAAATCCTGTCAAACATCCGTAAATTTATAAGGGTACATTATGAAAACAACAAATATTGTTATTGGCGTGCTAGTTGCGGCCGGTGCCGTATGGGGAGGCTCAACCTGGTACATTGGCCAGCAGTCCAAAGGCCAAATCGATCAGTCCATTAGGAATGTCAATGATTTTCTGGCACAAGCCTCTCCCTATATCAGGCTGAGCGAAGTCAGTTATGAAAAAGGTTTTCTTTCTTCAACCGGCATCTATAAACTGAACATAGATATACCCGACTTACCAGAAGAGCTTGCCAATATCACCTTCCTGAACAAGGTTTATCATGGCCCCTTGCCGTTAATTCAGGAAGGTCGCTTTACCCCCGCTTTGGCCATTAGCAAAACCACCCTTATTAACAATGACAATACAAAAAAACTGTTTGAAGCTGCCAATGGACAGGAACCATTTACATCCAGCAGCATACTTTCTTTTGCCAAAGAAATAGAAAACACGATTAAAACAGCAACACTGAAGTTTGTTGATACGAATGGCGAGATAACCGTGGAGCCGATGCAGGCGCTTACCCACACCAATCTTGATTATGCCTTTATCAATACAGAAGCCACCGGTGGCGCCATTAAAGCAAAGGGTAAAAGCACGGCCAGCCTCTCTGTAGACGGTTTTCAACTTAGCAACAAAACAACCCGTACCGCCAACAAAAACTATGTCGGTGACAGTGCCCTAAAATTTGGCAAATTCAACATTGTCGATCCTGCGCAAACCATATTAATCGACAACATTGACATGACGGCCCGTACCACGGAATCACCTAATGGCCTGCTTAATGGTGACGTTACCTATTCCGTGAACAAAATCAATGTCAACAAAATTGATTTTGGCACAACCAGCATGAAAATGTTGTTTAACAATGTCGACATGAAGGCCGTGAATGATTTTAGCCGGGCCACAGCCAACCTGAATCTCGCCTCTGCCTCACCGGAAGAGGAAGCAGCACTGGACAAAGAGTTTGAAAACCTGTTTTTCAAACTGGCTGATGCCAAATTTGAATTCCACATTGATCCCTTAAATATAAAAGGAACTACCGGTGAAGCCTTGCTGAATTTCGGCGTTGTTTTTAACGGAGAAAAAGCCTCTTCCGCATCAAGGAATTCAATTGAACTATTTGCCACACAAGCATTGCGCAAAGCCAATCTTTCTTTTTCCATTGATGACAACCTTATCAAGGAATTTGGTTCAGGCATCATGCAGGTAACTGAAGGGGCTGACAAAGCCACTGCAGATGCGGAAGCACAAGTCATCTCAGGAATGGCGGGCATGATTGCAGAACAATCCGGCATGGCGATTTACAAAGATGGAAAAACCACCTCGTCGGTCAGCTATGATGCAGACCAACCAGAAGGCAGTCAGATTGATTTTAATGGCAAAAAAATGGGCTTGAACGAGTTCGCCATGACAGCATCCTCCCTGCTTGGCCTTACAGGTTCATCGGCTGCCCCTGCTCTGCTAAATGAGGAGGAGCTTTTTCAAGCCCTTGAAAACGATACGGTAGAAGAACCAGCAGAACAAATGAATGAACCAGTAGAAGAAGCTAAACAGCAAAAAGCTGAATAAGCCATTGATGCGGCCTAAATGCATACCATACCAGGCCGCTCTCCGGTATACGGATTAATTGAAACTGATATTAATCAGGAAGAATTCAATCCGGCCTTTTTTATTAACAGGTGATTTTAGGCTATCACCTGTTAATATCTTCTCTTATCTGGCCTATGTACATTTTTGGCGAGCCGGTTAATTGCTACCATAAAAAGCACGCATTCGCTGCGCATCAACTTCATTAGCTGATGCAATAGCCTGGGTTTGCCTTGGCGAATTTGCTCTAACAGTGCTTGCTGGTACTGCATTAACCGTAGAAGCAGCGGGCGCCACTCTTGGCGCTACATTACTGACCACCGCATTATCAGGTAAACCCTTGGCGGTTGCTGTGCTGGGACAACGTCGGCCGGTTGCTTCATAAGCCATGCGGTTCACGTCTTCCCCAAAACAGAAAAACCGCATATCAGCAACCTCTTTGTAACCCAGTTTATAGGCAATACTGGTATCCTCCCGGGCATTACAAGCATCCGATTCCCCCGCTACAGATCCACCCAAACCAAATCCGGTAAACCCAACGCCAATGGTATTGGATTGTCCGCAATTATTAGCACCGCCAAACATGCTGGATGGTGCATATACGTTGGGAGTGGTATGAATCCGCTGGCTCTTTCTTTGCTCTGATCCCTCAAAATTAAGATTGACGAAGGCTGCAGATCCCGCATCAACCACTGAACTGGAACCCGAACTTGAACCCGCAGTTGCTCCTGATGAAGAATTGGCGTCAGAACCAACATTAATTTGCGCCGATACCTGGGTGGAAGCAAACAACAAAGCGATGACAGTAAATATTTTTTTCATGGCGAATCCTTTAGGAGGGGGGGCTGACCCCCTCCAAGAGTAATAAGCGTATTATAATTTTATGATTTTTGATTGCGGTTATTAATTTTGGTTAGTTGGGGTTATACCAACCAATCATACCGAAACCACCAAAACCACCAAAGCCACCGGCTGTACCGCTATGAGTACCACCTGCGCTACTTGAAGAATTTTGACCGGCATTTCCAAAAGAATAGCCATTACCAGATTGTGAAGAGAATGATCCGCCACCTGTAGAGGTATCAACTCCACCTGGGCTCATGGTCACGGTGGCACTGGCACCTGAAACATTCGCTGCAGTAGACTGGTTACCAGAAACACCGCCACCGCCAAAAAAACCGCCTGAACCTTGCATGCCAGAGGTACTTGACCCTCCACCAGACTGGCTGGACGCACCTCCTCCCGCGCCAAAAGAACCAAAACCCATGCCACCGCTTGCTGCATAAGCACCGCCTGATGCCAAAGCCAAGACTGATGCAGAGATAAGTAGTAGTTTTTTCATTTTGCTGCTCCTTTACGGATTCATTTTTGAACCGGATGCCGTCCGGTACGGGTACTGCAAGCTGAAATGATTTGCTTGATCCTTAACATTCAATAATGTCTTCAAGAACAACAAACCATCCCATCCACTTCGGTAAACACTAAGGGAGTGAAACCGAAACCTTGATTTGCTACGTTTTTGAAACGAATTGCTTCCTCCCTAATACCAAAGGGAATTGATTTTTTTGTTCTGAATAAATTACAGAAACAGTGAAAGTTAAAACTTATATATTTTTATTTTCTAAAACTTGTACTGCTATAGGATTTTGAATTACTGATAGTAGATAAGAATTTATGTATGATGGCCCAGTACTTGCCGGAACCACTTTATTTGCTGCATACCTGTTTTTCTTGAAATTAATTCTACATGAATCAAAAAAGTTTTCAACACCTAAATTGATATTTCCTTACTTTTTTGTAACAAAAAAATTTTTACCTAGTGAGAAAAAAACAAAATGAACCTTAGACGTACCAAAATTATCGCAACTTTGGGACCCGCAACACAAACGCCAGAACAAATTGAAAAAATGATACTGGCAGGCATGAACGTCGCACGATTAAATTTTTCCCATGGCAACCATCATGAACATCGCCAAAGAGCCAACGCTATCAGGGCAATAGCATGCAAGCTGCAAAAAAATATTGCCATCATGGTTGATTTGCAAGGCCCCAAAATCCGTATTGCCCGTTTTCTCAATAATCATGTCATGCTGCAGACTGGCCAGCCATTCATTTTATCCAACACACATCCACACCATGCAGGCACCGAACATATTGTCGGCATTGACTACCCTGCCCTGCTTACCGACTGCCAGGCGGGAGATGAGCTACTGCTAGATGATGGCCGCATCGTACTGGAAATCACCAGTATTGAGGGCCAGGAAGTGCACACCCGTGTTCTGGCAGGTGGTGTACTTTCCAACAACAAAGGTATCAATCGCAAAGGAGGCGGCCTTTCTGCCCCAAGCCTTACCAGCAAAGACAAGGAAGACATCAAGCTTGCCGCCGAGATCCAGGCCGACTACATTGCCGTTTCGTTTCCACGCTATGGCAACGATATTGAACAGGCCAGGCAGCTTGCCCAACAGGCTGGCAGCCATGCCTGGATTGTTGCGAAAATAGAGCGCGCTGAAGCAGTGGTCGATGACCTGGCACTGGATGAGCTGATTAAGGCCAGTGATGCCGTCATGGTGGCACGTGGCGACCTGGGTGTCGAAGTCGGCGATGCCGAGCTGGTGGGCATACAGAAAAAAATCATCCTGCATGCCCGCACCCTGAATAAAGTGGTTATTACCGCCACTCAAATGATGGAATCCATGATTTCCAATCCGATCCCCACGCGTGCCGAAGTTTCCGATGTCGCCAATGCAGTACTAGACTATACCGATGCAGTCATGCTGTCAGCCGAAAGTGCCTCAGGCAATTATCCGGTAGAAGCCGTCATGGCCATGTCACGTATTTGCATGGGTGCGGAAAAACATCCTACTTCAAATAAATCCGGTCATCGGCTGGGGCAGGTTTTTACTCGCTGTGACGAAACCATCGCCCTTTCCGCCATGTATGCTGCCAATCACTTTCCTGGCGTCAAGGCGATTATTTCACTTAGCGAAAGCGGTCATACTCCCCTGATCATGTCACGCATCCGCTCTGGCGCCCCCATTTATTGCTTTACCCGCCATATAGAAACCCAAAACCGCGTTGCCCTTTTCAGGGGGGTTTATCCTGTCAATTTTGACTGCAGCCACCTGGATCCTGCTATGCTAATGCAAGCTGCCCTGGATGAATTGAAAAAACACCAAACCCTGAATACCGGTGACTGGATCATTGTGACCAACGGCGACATTAACGCCCCCGAATGTGGCACCAATAGCATGAAAATGATCTATGTAGATTAATTTAAATCTAAATTAAAAATGAAAATTAACCCGTTACCACGCTCTGAAATGAACTCATTCCAACGCTCCCGCGTGGGAATGCATAAACCATGAAAATCATCATTGCCCCTGACTCGTTCAAAGAAAGCCTGCCTGCCCATAAAGTGGCCAGCGCTATTGCCAAAGGCGTAAAGCAGGCTACGCCAAATGCAAAAATTCATTGTGTCCCTATGGCTGATGGTGGAGAAGGAACCGTGTTGGCCATTGCACAAAGCACCCGCTGCCGACTCATCCAAAGCACGGTACAAAATGCAATGGGCCAATCGGTTACAGCCACCTGGGCCATGATCAACAACGAAACGGCTATTATTGAAATGGCCAGTGCGGCCGGTCTTGAACAAATCCAGCCCCAGAACAGAGATGTACTGTGTGCCAATACATTTGGGGTTGGCCAGCTTATTCTTGAAGCGTTAAATCAACAGGCCAGGCACATCATACTTGGTCTGGGCGGATCAGCCACCAACGATGGCGGAGCTGGCATGGCAGCCGCTCTGGGCATTCAATTCATGGGTAAAAACAACACATTACTGAAACCCCACCCCAAAGAGATGGTTCGGCTTGAAAAAATTGATCTTTCCGGCATGGATCAACGCCTGTCGCAGATTAGCTTTACCCTGGCATCCGATGTCAATAATCCTTTGTGCGGACCCCATGGTGCCGCTGCGATTTTTGGTCCACAAAAAGGGGCCACGCCAGAGCAGGTTCTGTTCCTTGACCAGGTCATGGCGAATTATGCCGATATTACCGCCGCCACACTTGGCAAAGATATGCGTCATGAACAAGGTGCAGGCGCTGCAGGAGGACTTGGTTTTGCATGCCTGAGCTTCCTGAAGGCCCAGTTTCGTCCCGGGGTGGAAATTGTTGCCGAGTTTGCTGGGTTGGCGCAGCTTATTGAAAATGCCGATCTGGTTATTACGGGTGAAGGAAAACTTGACGAGCAGACCCTTCAGGGCAAAACCCTTGCCGGCATAGCTGCCCTGGCACAACAACATAACGTACCGGTTATTGCGATTGCTGGAACGCTGGGCAACAATTATCAGGCGCTGTACAACAAAGGAATTACCGCAGCCTTCAGTCTGTGCAATGGTCCCATGAGCCTGCAAGAGGCCATGCAAAACGCATCCTGCCTCCTACAGGATCGCAGCCGGGATATTATGCAGGTTTTTCTTGCTAGCCTTTCAGATAAAGGCATTTAAAGACATAGGCTTGAACCAATTAAAAACCCCATAAGCTTGAATAGTTCAAGTTTATGGGGTTTTTAATTGGTTCAAGCCAGTTTAATTTTATCGCTATGAATCGTTTGACTTGTTCCCACGCTCTAGCATTGGAACGGATATTTTGCCACTATCCAGCAAATAATCTGAAAGGCGAATAAAATCAGCCACGCTCAACGACTCGGCACGGGCAGTTTCCTTGATGCCAACCGCCTCCCAGTCTATTTCCCAGTCGGATAAAGAGCGACGCAGCATTTTACGCCGTTGAGAGAAAGAACGCGCGACCACCTGTTCAAAAACCCGCCATTGTTTGGGTGCAGGACGGGATTCAGGCAAAGGAATCATGCGCACCACGGCCGACATCACCCGCGGAGGGGGATCAAATGCTTCGGGTGGCACATCAAAAAGCCAATGGATCTTATAACGGGACTGCAACATCACTGACAAGCGACCATAATCGGATGAGCCCGGCTTTGCCACCATCCGGTCTATAACCTCTTTTTGCAGCATAAAATGCTGATCCTGCACCTGATCGGCAAAATCCATCAAATGAAACAGCAACGGACTGGAAATATTGTAGGGCAAATTACCCACCACCCTCAAGGGTGAGCCAAACTGGCTAAAATCCACCGTCAATGCGTCTGCCTCATGGACAGTTATTTTTTTAGGGCTATAGGTATTGCGTAACCGCTGTGCGAGATCACGGTCAATTTCCACTACTGTAAGGTGATCAAGGCAGGCCATCAAAGGAGCCGTCAGGGCTGACAGCCCCGGTCCGATTTCCACCACCTTGTCACCACGGCCAGGATTCACTGCACGGACAATCGCTTCTGTTACGCTTTCATCCACCAGAAAATGCTGGCCAAACCGCTTTCTTGCCTGATGTGCTGTCATATTCTAGTTTCTGGCCGAGATAGAGCCGCTCAGGCGATTGTCAATAAATGACTGTGAGCGCAGTTGCTGCAGCCAATCGGTAAATATGGGCTCTGCCCGCTGCTCATACAATGTCTGGCGAGCCAGTGTACGACGGATTTCAGGCTGTTTGTCTCCGGAACGACGATCAAGCACTTCGATAATATGCCAACCAAAAGCGGAGCGCACCGGATTGCTGATTTGTCCGGGTTGCAAATTGGCCACCGCTTTTTCAAACTCGGGATCAGCCACACCCGGGGCAAGCCAGCCAATCTCTCCACCCAAGGGAGCAGAAGAATCTTGTGAGAATTTACGTGCCACGTCTTCGAACGACTCACCATTGCTTAAGCGGTTATGCAAGCTTTGGATTCGTTCGTAAGCCTGCTTGTCAGAAACCACCGGACTGGTTTTTACCAGAATGTGGCGAACGTTGGATTCGGTTATATTAACCGGCCCTGCCTGCTTGGCAGCAACCTCCATGGGAGAAAGCTGCGGCCTGGGTGGTGGTGGCGGCTGCACATTGACAACACGCTTGTTTTCTTTAACCAGGCCACGGCGTTCAAGCACTTTCAAAATATGAAAACCGTTGGGCGCCTTGAATACGCCAGTAGTACGCCCGTCTGCCACGTTACGAGTAGCGTTCACGAACAATGAAGGCCAGTCTTCAAAGAGGCGAATACCCAATTGCCCGCCATTACCTGCCTCGGGAGCATCGGAATACTCTTTGGCAACCGCAGCAAAACTGGTGCCACGCCTGATTTTACCCATCGCCTCATTGGCTTTCTTGCGGGCGGCTTCCACCACATCTTCAGAAGCATTGTCGGGAACACGAATATATATGTGTTGCAAGGCAACCGCCTTGGGCTCAAATGAGCGCTCTATCACCACCTGTTTCTGGGGTGGGGGGGCAATATACTCAACTTCTTTTTTAGGGAGCACACCGGTAGGGTGCTGCTTCAAAAAGGCATCAACATCAGCCTCGGTCACACTGATACGACTTTGAATAATACGATTGCGCAACTGCTCCATCATCACTTCACTGCGCAGGTTTTGCAGATATTCATCCCACTTCATGCCAGAACGGCCAACTTCTTCTTTCAGGCGATCGACAGAGATGTTATTGCGCTGGGCAATCGTAGCCAGCACCTGATTCATCTGGGCATCACTAACCGTGACACCCATGCGCTCAGCATCCTGCTTCATCAGCTTTTCATCGATCATGGACTGAAGTACCTGATCACGGCTTGCGCCTCCCTGCCCGCTAATCCGCAAGGATGCCATCCGATTGTCCAGCTCCCGTATGGTGATGATTTCAGTATTGACTACCGCGGCTATGCCATCACCAAACTGAGCTTGTGTTTTCGCAGTTTTTCCGGCAATACCCGGTGCTGCCTGCGCCACCACTGGCAAAGCAAGGCAGAAAACGGGAATGGTTGCAAATGCGAATTGGCGTACGCGTTTTAGTCTACGCATTATTCATACCTTTCAAATGTAGATTTTACTGGGACCGGGACGGTTGTTGATTCATAACCCGGCACATTTTCTCTTAACAGACTCATTGGATCACTACCCAGTGATCCAAGACCGGATAATTCCAATTGTAAGAATATAGCAGAATTTGCCTTTTCTTTTGAAACGGCGTAACGCTGCATGACTACGCGGCCGGTCCAGCAACAGTTGCCTTTGTATTCAAAACCAAGAATGGATTGTGTAACGCGCTTGTCTTGAAGTGAGTAATCAATGCGGCCAACGCCAGATATATTTTCGGTGAACGGCCATTGTGCTGACAAGCTCGTGGTTTCCTTGCCCTTCAACTGGTAACGCAGTGGATTGCCCATTGCATCCAGCAAGGGATCCTGCTGGTAACGGTAAGACATGGAAATACTGGTCAGGCGCTTGGGCTTCCAGCGTAAAGAGGCATACGACTGCACCACATTACGGTCGGCGGAGTCCACCTGCACCGCCAATTCGGTGTTCAAGGTATCGGTAAGCGCTGCACTCAAGCCAGCCAAATAATCCGACTTGGACTGTTTACGGGCTTCTTCACCTGGCAAGGTAACCCTCTGGTCTTCAAAATAAAACCGTTGCGCCAGTTGCAAAGACAGGCGCTCGAATCCGCTGTCTTCATCCAGCCAGCGACTGGTTATTCCCATCGTCAACTGATTGGCACTGTTAATACGATCCCAGCCACCACTATAACGGTTTTCCGCGTAAGCAGTACCAAAACCAAACTGGCTAAGGGCGGTGTCATAAACGGGAATATCCGACTGGTCTTTATACGGAATGTACAAATAATATAATCGTGGCTCAAGGGTTTGCAGGGACGGTTTTCCAAACAAGGTAGTGCTGCGTTCGAATGTCATCCCGCTATCGACCGAAAAAATAGGCAAAGTTCGGCTTATGGAGCGATCCTGGGTACCAGCCTGGCTCCTGAAAGCATACTGTCCAAATTCCTTGTACCAGTCAGTCTTATAGTGGGAAACATGCAAACCGGCCTTGGGTGTGACATACCAACCTGGACGGACAATAGGGTAACTGATGCTGTTATAAGATGAGAAGCGGGTTCCATCGGGAGCCTGATGACCGTCTGTCTTGGACAGGTCAACAATATCACCAAAATAAGTGGGGAACTCAAAACGGGTCAGGGTATTGTCTGTTTCGACATCAAACCCGTTCCAGTTATATCGACGGCCACGCACCTTGAATTCGGGCACTTTTTCATATTGGCCATATAAGCGGCCTAATGTTTCGTCTTGCAAGGTTTGATACTTTTGCAGCGTTAAGTAGCCGCTCCAGTATTGATAGCCCGACCAGCTTAAAGTAGCCCGTTTTGACAAATAGGTCTGATCGGCCTCATTCAGGCCCATCGTGGTAAAGTCACGAAAATAGTTATCGTCAGAAGCCCCGTTCCAGTCCAGGTCCAGATTGAAATTCAGACCCATGAACTGCCCAAGGCGATGATCATGCAAAATGGAGTACGACCAGCGTTTATCGCGTGTATCCATATCCTTGTTAATGTAGGTACCCGCAAGCGAACCTTTGTATCCGGGCATCAGATAGCGGAATTCACCGCCCATTAACAAGCCCCGCTTACTGAGATAGCGGGGAGTTATGGTTGCATCATAATTGGGCGCCAGATTGAAAAAATAAGGGACGGCCAAATCATACCCACCGCGTGATGTATAACCGTAGGTAGGCGTCAAAAACCCCGTTTTCTTTTCTTCCCTGACAGGAAACGTCAGGTAAGGGGACCATAGTACAGGCACGCCCTTGATATAAAGCACGCCGTTTTTGGCAATCCCTTCGTTCTCATCATCATAAATATCAACCTGCGGAGACTCGATGGTCCAGAATTTTTCGGGGCAATCACAACCAGAATAAATCACTTCCCTCAATCTCATGTGATTCTCATCAAGGGCTTCTGCCTCGCTGGCCGTACCGCTTCCGCCTCCCGCCAGATTAAAAACCGGTTCAAAGAATTTGCCGCTGTCAGTATTAATGTTGTATTGCAGTCCCGTGCCGGTAATCAGGGTACCATTCTTGAAGAAACGGGTGTTCCCGGTTGCCATCAAATTACCGGTATCGTTATTGAAACGGATTTGATCACTTTTCAGGATAGCGTCGGTACGCCTTACTTGGGCCAAACCATGCAAGGTAATATCACTGCTATTATTGTTGTAATCAGCCTTGGCACTATCAGTGAAGGTAACAATACTGTTTTTATCCTGGGGAGTTACCTCCAACAGGGCAGAATCGAGCAAAGTCGGGTATTTATCAATACGCATCCCAGGTGCAGCCAGCGCATGACCGGTATTGGCCAGCGAAACAAGCATTAGCAGAGTAAAAGCACGAACTTTACGCACAAAAAGCAAATCCATTCAAGATTTTATTTATATGGAACACAGACATTTTTACTCCCGGTTGCAAACGACTACGCATGACATTGCTTTTGCAGACTATTTTATTGATGCAGAAAAGACAAAAACCGGTTAAAAGCTTAAAATAGGTTTTTTCCAGAGTAATTGCCAAGTCGAAACGACCAATTATAGTAGTTGCTCTTTAATATAAATCGTTATTTTTAATTCTTTCACTGAAATTAAACCGATTTTACATTCAGGAATCAGGTTTCGTCACCCATTTGTCGCGAAATACTCATATTTTATAATTATGCCCTTAAACGTTTCAGCAGATCCCCGCAAAGATGCCTTGCAACAATGGCTGGCCAGCATTGCAAATGCCCATAACATCCAGCTTGAAAGCCTTCGCCCGGCATCCAGCGATGCCAGTTTCAGACGCTATTTCCGCGTGGACACCAACAAGACCCCCCTTATCATCATGGATGCGCCACCACAGCACGAAAACTGCATACCATTTATTGATATTGCCGAAAAACTGGCCAAAGCCGGCCTGAATGTTCCGGCCATTCTTGAAAAAGACCTCGAAAACGGCTGGCTTCTGCTTTCAGACCTGGGCAATGACACCTATTACCAGCGCATTCAAAAAGGCGTCGATGACACTACCTTGCAATCACTCTACCGGGATGCCCTTAAAGCACTGGTAGGCATGCAGCAGGCCAGTGTTCAGGACCTGCCTCTTTATGATGCGCAGCGACTGCGCGATGAACTGGAACTGTTTACCGAATGGTACGTAAACCGCCATTGCCAAAGCCAGCTAAGCGATGACGAAAAAAACGCGCTTGAAAAAACCTTCGGCCTGTTGGTCGCCCACAATGCCAAGCAACCATCCGTGTTCGTGCACCGTGATTACCACTCGCCCAATTTGCTGGTGTGTGACCAGGACATCTATGGTCCCAATCCGGGCATCATTGATTTCCAAGATGCCGTCAATGGCCCCATTTCCTACGACCTGGCTTCCTTGATCATGGATGCCCGCACCACCTGGGAAGAGCCCCAGCAACTGGACTGGGCCATTCGCTACTGGCAAATGGCACAAGAGGCAAAACTGCCCGTCCCCGATGATTTTGCCAATTTCCACATCGACTACGAATTCATGGGCCTGCAACGCAATTTACGCATTCTCGGCGTATTTTCCAGACTTTCCATCCGCGATGGCAAAGACCACTACCTGCAGCATATTCCCCGCGTCAATGCCTATGTACGACAGGTTGCCAACCGCTATCTTGTTTTCAAGCCCCTGCTGCGGCTGCTAGACCGGCTTGACAACATCGAACACAAAGTGGGGTATACATTTTGATCCAGGCCATGATTCTGGCAGCCGGACGTGGCGAGCGCATGCGCCCGCTTACCGACACCCTTCCCAAGCCGCTACTACCGGTAGGCGGCAAGCCCCTTATTTTGTGGCACATAGAGCGCCTGGCCAGTGTTGGCATTACCGACATTGTCATCAACCATGCCTGGCTAGGTCACAAAATAGAAGCAGCTTTGGGCAATGGCAACCAGTTTGGGGTTGCCATCGAATACTCTCCTGAAGCCCCAAAAGGCCTGGAAACAGCGGGTGGCATTGCCAATGCCCTGCCCCTGTTGGGCGAGCAGCCTTTCCTGGTCATCAATGGTGACATCTGGTGTGACTGGAACCCCATGCAGGCTGTTACAGTTGTTAACCATTTGCATAATGCATCAACACAAGCCTGGTTGCTCATGGTAGATAATCCTCCCCATCATCCAGAAGGGGATTTCCATCTGGATAACCAGGGTTTATTGCACAATAAAATCGCGGCCGGCCTTAACCACACTTTCGCCGGGATTGGCGTTTATCATCCGTCCTTTTTCAGGGGCGTCAATCCACAACAGTCAATGCCACTGGCCCCTCTGTTGCGTTTGGCCATGCAAAGCCATCTTGTTGAAGGCGCCCTGCATACCGGGCAATGGATCGATGTTGGAACGCCCCAAAGGCTTGCAATGCTTGACCAACAGTTACAATGTGATCACAAAGCCCCCGCTGCCTCCATTCAACCCTAATGAATTCACTTCATTTCGTAACCAAAGGATAGTTCAGTAATGTTTGGATCTTCAAAAAGAGCCGTTTTCAAACCATCTGTTTATGAAAGCAGTAGCAGCCGACGCGGCAAACGCATGCCACGCTGGCTTGTCATCCTTTTTACTGGTGTAATTATTGGCGCAGGCGGGTTCTGGTTTCTGCAAACCAACTATGGTCCCAAACGTCTTAGCGTGGAAGAATCCAATAACCTGACCAATGAAATCAGCCTGCTGACACAGGACAAGCAACGCCTGCAAGCCGAACTTGAAAAAACCACCCTGGATCTTGATGCCCTGAAAAAAAGCAATTCTGCCCAAGGCAACACCCTGCAAAGCAGCCAGGAACGCATCCAGCAGCTAACAGCCGATCTTGAACTCATCAAAAAAGCCATTCCTGCCGACCCAAGCGGCAACCCGCTAGGCATCCGTGCTGCCGAATTTGAAGCGACAATGGGCAAGCTCGATTACAAACTGCTCATCATGAAAAGCGATGACACCGAGCCCGATTACAAAGCACAACTGGAATTCATTGTTGAGGGAAGATACCGCAATGGCAAAACCGGCTATGCTGAAATACCCCCCACCGAGATCAACGTCACCAACTTCCAGCAAGTCAGTGGCAGCCTCGAGTTGCCGCCAACCTTGACACCCAGAAAAGTCACGATCCGGGTTCGCAGTGCTGACAATCAAAAAACCCAGGCCAACCGCACTTTTAATATCAGGTAAGCCATTTCAACCCTTGATTTTGCGGGCGGTGCTGATTTCCGGGCATCCTTCAATTTCAATTTATTTCCAAGGCTTGCCTAATGACAGGTATTTTGGCAAGATATGGACATTATGGAAAAACAGCTTATCAAAATTCTCGTGGTTGATGACGACCCGGCACTTAGGCAATTGCTTGCCGATTACCTTAACCGGCACGGCTACGATACCCTGCTGGCGCCGGATGCCACAGACTTGCCTCAGCGAATCACCAAATTTTCACCCGACCTGATCGTGCTTGATCGCATGCTACCGGGTGGAGATGGCCTTGATGCCTGCCGCAAGCTACGCAGCCAGAATGAAGATATCCCGATTATTTTGCTGACTGCCCGCGATGAAACTGCTGACCGCATTATTGGCCTTGAATCAGGGGCCGATGATTACCTGGGCAAACCCTTTGATCCACGGGAATTGCTGGCCCGCATAGAAACCGTATTGCGCCGCAAAAAAGGTCCTTCGGCACTGGTCAAGGAAACGCCAATCAGTTTTGGGCCATTTACCTTTGATCCGGCAAGGCGCCAGTTATTCAAGGATGACGCTATCGTTAAACTTACCGGCGGCGAAATCAACCTGCTCGAGGCCCTGGTAAAAAATCCGGGCAAACCCCTGTCCCGCGAACGCCTGCTGGCATTGGCCCGCGATGACGATGAAGGTGAACGCAATGACCGCGCCATCGACATTGCCATCCTGCGCTTGCGCCGGGCTATCGAGAACGACCCTAAAGACCCACGCTGGATCCAAACGGTATGGGGAATCGGCTACCGGTTTTCCCCTGATGCATGAAAAAAATCAAATTATGGCCCCGCTCCCTGCGACTGCAAATGATTCTCATGATGCTGGGCACGATCATTCTGGTGCAGGTCGGCAGTCTTTCAGTTGGCAATTACCTTAGGGAACGCTACATAGAAGATGTGGTGGTCAATTATCTTACCACCACTATTCGCACATTAAGGGCGGCAGTTGCCCAGATCCCGGTCGAAAACAGGGCCAGTTTTATTGAAGAGGCATCGCAAAAAAAATGGCGTTTATGGTCACGCCAGCTGCCACAGGATACCCGGTTTTCACAACCCTTACGCCGGGACGACACCAACCTTCCTCGCAGGGAAAAAACCACCGACTTCCCTTCAGGCGACCTGCGCAACAACTTACGCGACCTGATTGCCCACCTTAACCGTGAGCTGAATGACGGCACCCGGGTAGGTCTGTCACGTGGTGAAGAACCACGCATGTACATCTCGCTTATGCCCCAGCTAAACGAATTTGACAATACCGTGATTCGGGAATGGCTGGTCATTCCGCTAGACCGGATCGAACCCCCCAACATGCAGGCCATCATGATGGCATGGCTAAGCATTAACCTTTTGCTGATTGCCCTGGCAGCCGGCTTTGCATGGCATATCACCCGTCCACTCACCCGCTTGAGCAGGGCCGCAGACCAGTTGGCCAAAGGCCACCCGGAAAGGGTAACGCCGGCAGGCCCCACCGAAACCCGCTTGCTGGGCGAACGTTTCAATGCCATGCTTGATGCACTTGAAGAATCAAAATTAGTCCAGCAGACACTGCTGGCTGGCTTGCCGCACGACCTGAAAAGTCCACTGGCACGCATGTGGCTCAGGCTTGAAATGACCGACGACCTGGCGCTGAAAGAAGGCATGCGCAACGACGTGCAAGACATGCAGCGCATGATAGACCAGTTCATTGGCTATGTCCGGGGCTCGGACCCTGGCACGTATACTTTCAGCAAACTTGAACTGAACACCTGGATTGACGAACGGGTTTCATCCTGGGAAGGTGCAGGTAGCCCCGTTTTCCTGAAATCCATGCCAACACACAAGATCTTTGTCAATGCCGATGGCCTGGCATTGGGCCGCCTGCTGGACAACCTGATCAGCAACGCCCTGAAACACGGCAAGCCCCCGGTTGAAGTGCATGTACGCACCGATCACAAAAATGTGGTGATCTCTGTTTGTGACCATGGTGAAGGAATTCCGCTTGAACGCCGTACCGAAGCCCTGCGGGCATTTTCCCGGCTGGATTCGGCACGCACCAAAACTGGCAGTGTGGGACTGGGATTGGCACTGGCTGACACGATAGCCAAAGCCCATCATGGACTTCTGGAACTAGGCAGCAGTGAAACGGGGGGACTGCGGGTAGACATTACCCTGCCCCTGGCAAATGCCTGACTCAAACCAACTAACGCAGCTTGTCAAAAATATCCCCGTACACCCAGCCAAAATACACCAACATGACCGGCAGGGCAAAGGCCATGCCCACTACCAGCAAACGCATGGTGGCGACCGAATCGATACTGTCCCACAGGCTTAACTCATCATAAACCAGGAAGGGGAAATAACTGTATGCAAACCCCGCCACCGCCAGCATGATCACCAACACCAGCAATATAAATGGCAAGCGACCCAACCAATCATTTTTATGTGCATGTCTTAGCAGAATTTCAATCATCACAAACAAGCTTAATATCAGCAACCAGCCCGGTAAAACAATACCCAGCGTATCAAACAGCGCCCATTTATAAAAAATACCAGTATTACTAAATCCAAGAGCAGCCATCACGGCAAATAATCCGGTTGCGCCCAGCCTGACCGTACGACGTGCCCATTTAATGGCCATTGCCTGCAGGGAGTCTTGCGAAGCACTTACCCGCATCACCAGCCATAACGACCCCAACAAGGCATACAGGGCTACAACACACAGGGCGATAGCCAACGCAAACAAATCATAGCCGGGTTCTTCCTGAAAATTAACCGCGAATTTGCCTACAATCCAGCCCTGCCCAAGTACCATGCATAAGGAACCGGTAAAAAACAGGGAAGTCCAGAAATGACGTAACCAACCGGTTGAACGCAGCCGAAACTCGTAAGCAATATTACGCACCAGTACGCCCAACGCAATACTTATCATTGGCCAATACAGGACACCAAAAATAAAAGCCCAGGCTTTGGGAAAAATGGCCATGAAAAACACAATGCCCAGCAATAGCCAAAATTCATTGATGTTACGCCATGGACCAAGCAAGCCAATCATGCGATTACGGTGCTCGCCGGCAAATGGCAACAACAACGCAACGCCCAGATCAAAGCCGTCCAGAATAACACCCATAAGTACCAACAGGAAAAAAGCCGCCATGCAGGCCAGTGGCATCCAGAATACCGGATCATAAGTGCTTAGACCTAACAGATTCGCCAATTCAGTCATGCGGCGGCCCCTATTGTTTTACGCACGGGTACCACACCATAGCGGGCAGCCTGATAAAACATTTGTATAAAACTGGCGGCAATCGCCAGGTAAACAGCCAGATAAGCCAATGAAGACAGCACCAAGGCGTAGGCACTTAAATGCCGGAAAACTTCCTGCAGGGCAATTTCTCCCTGCACAATAAAAGGCGAGTTGCGAAAATAAGTCAAGGCACCTGTTAACAAGACCAGCAGCCACCCCGAAAAAGTCATCCAGGAACACCATTTTTGGAAAAAAACCGGTGTTTTGCCAATTTCCCGTTTTTTGAACCACAGGTAAAAAGAAGAACCCGCCATCACTGACATCATAAGGCCTAGCAACAGGATCACGCCCCACCACACCTTGCTCCACCCGGTGTTCACAAAAGGCACAAACAGCTTATCCTGAACAAAAAATCCGGGCAGGACAGCACATCCCAAACCAAACAAAGCCATTACCAAGCCAATCCGAAAACTCAAGTTTTCAGCCTGGCTCAGGGGCCGCTTAAGGGCTTGCCACGCACTGACACCCATCATCATGAAACCCAGGCACAGGCCAGAACCGGCAAAAACCAGCAGCAGCCGCCAGGCAATTTCATGGTGCAACAAAATGGCCGTCCAGTCATAGACCACCATATTGCTTTCTGTCTTAAGGGTTCCCTGAGGGGCATTCATCCACGACTGCAGGGCCAGCATCAGGTAAATGATCGCAGTCACCCCCAATGCCGACATCAACACTGATGCCGTATGCCACCCTTCTTTCATTTTTCCTTTGTGGTAAAGCATGCCGTTAAGGAAAATCAATTTACAGGCAAAAGCCAGCAAGACAGCCAAACACGCCAATGGCCCGGCCACACCGGCTATTTTCATGAGCAGTGCCGGCCATAGCGTACCAACCTGTATCAGCAAAGGAATGGTAACGGCCACGCTGACCACCATGGCAAGGGCAAATACCCGCACCCAATAGCGGTAAACCCCTATCCAGGCTTCCTGCCCGGTCCGGTGCCAGGTCAACTTCAAAAAAAGCAACATCCAGCCCGAAGCAAACAGCACGGCAACAAATACCGACAAGAACCCAAGAGAGCCAAAAAACTGCCATTCAGCAAGCAGAAGCGGGGAAATTTCAAGCATAAGCAACGATTCGCAAACTATTTTGTTTAACTATGATTATTCACCGTGAGTCTAACCCCTGAACGTGGCAGAATGTATGCTATTTCATGATTTATTGATAAATTTCTGTATGACTGATTTCTCAACTGATGTACCCGTTTCCAATTTTTTGCGAACCATTATTGAAAATGACCTGAGTGCAGGACGCTACCAGTCCAAAAAATGGGCAGGCGTACCCGGCCCTGCATCGGTACAGGCCAATGCGCCCAAAGACAGCGCCAGAATCCGCACCCGTTTTCCGCCCGAACCCAACGGCTACCTGCACATTGGGCATGCCAAAAGCATCTGCCTTAACTTCGGGCTGGCCCGGGATTATGGCGGTATCTGCCATTTGCGCTTTGATGATACCAACCCCGAAAAAGAAGAACAGGAATACGTTGATGCCATCAAGGACACCGTGCAGTGGCTGGGTTTTTCCTGGACCAACAACGGCCAGGAAAACATGTATTTCGCCAGCGACTATTTTGAATACATGTATGACTTTGCCCAAGCCCTCATACAAGGCGGCTACGCATACATAGACATGCAAAGCCCTGAGGAAATGCGGGCCAATCGTGGCACACTGACCTCGCCCGGCACCAACTCGCCATGGCGCGACCGCCCCGCAGAAGAATCACTGCAGCTGTTTATTGAAATGCGTGAAGGCAAGCACCCCAACGGCAGCATGGCCCTCAGGGCAAAAATAGACATGGCTTCGCCCAATATCAACATGCGTGATCCGGTTATTTACCGTATTCGTCATGCTGAACACCACCGCACCGGCAACCAGTGGCCTATTTACCCCATGTACACTTTTGCCCATCCGATTGAAGACGCGCTGGAAACCATTACCCACAGTATTTGTACCCTGGAATTCGAAGACCAGCGCCCCTTCTACGAATGGGTCCTGGAAAAACTGGTTTCCCTGGGTAAATTGAATGAGCCGTTGCCAAGGCAATATGAATTTGCGCGCCTCAACCTGAACCACGTGGTCACCAGCAAACGCAAACTGCTGCAACTGGTTAAAGAAAATCACGTAAATGGTTGGGATGACCCACGCCTGCCTACTTTGGCTGGCCTGCGCCGCCGTGGCTACACACCAGAGTCGCTGCGCTTGTTCTGTGACCGCATCGGTGTTTCCAAATCAGACTCACGCATTGATTACAGCGTTCTTGAACAGGCCCTGCGCGACAGCCTTGATCCGGTTGCCGACCGTGCCGTAGCCGTACTCGACCCGCTTAAACTGGTGATTACCAATTACCCTGAAAACCAGCAGGAAGAATGCAGTGCGCCTAAAAACCCGCACAACCCGGAACAGGGTCGCCGTTCTTTCCCGTTTACCCGTGAACTCTGGATTGAACGCGATGATTTCAGGGAAGAGCCTCCCAAAAAATATTTCCGGCTGTTCCCGGGCAACCAGGTACGCCTGAAATACGGTTATGTCGTTCGCTGCACCGGCTGTGTCAAAGATGAACAAGGCAATATCACCGAGGTTCATGCCGAATACCTGCCCGACACCAAAAGCGGTACCCCAGGTGCAGATAGCGTCAAAGTCAAGGGCAATATTACCTGGGTCAGCGCCAAATTCGCCCAGCCTGCCACCTTCCGCATCTACGACCGACTGTTTACCGATGCCCATCCCGACGGCCACGACAAGGACTTCCTGGCGTGCATCAACCCCAACTCGATGCAAACCGTGCAGGGTTGGCTGGAGCCAGGCACCCAAACCACACCGGGTGCGCACTGGCAATTTGAGCGACTGGGCTACTTTACCGTAGATCCGGACTCAGGTGAAATACCTGTTATCAACCGCAGCGTAACCCTGCGTGACTCATGGATTTAACTTTTTTCCGAAACAGGCATTACTGTGACAAGCAAAGCCAATACAACTAACGCACTCATCTTCAAAAGTGCTTCCCTGTTTGCATTACGCATTGTGCTTAATAGCAGCGATACTGCTACCCTTAAAGAGGCCATTAGCCGGAAAATGACAGAAGCCGGCAGCCTGTTCAAGGACGAGGCGGTCGTGCTTGATGCGACCCGGATCAGCGAAGCCCCCGACTGGGCCGCCCTGATCCCCCACTTGCAGGCCAACCACTTGCCGGTCATTGGTGTCATGGCCGAGGGCGCCGTTCTGGACAGCGCCCGCAAAGCCGGACTGGTGCCAGTTACGCTATCCACCCCCTCCAACGCCAACCGCGTGCCAGACGAACCACCGCCAGCCCCCATACCGCAAGCAGCACCTGCAAAGCCTGAACCCAAACCGGCCCCGGAGGCTCCACAAACCGAACCCGCCTTGGTCATCAAGCGACAGCTACGCTCGGGACAACGCGTGTATGCCCGCAACAGCGACCTGATTGTTATTGGTGCCGTTGGCCGGGGGGCCGAAATTATTGCCGATGGCAATATCCATGTGTACGGCCCTTTACGAGGCAAAGCCATCGCGGGTGCCCGGGGAAACACGCAAGCCAGGATCTTCACCACCCATCTGGATGCAGAGCTGTTGGCGATTGCAGGCATTTACCGCCTTATTGACGCCGACTTCAACCAGAACCTGATCAGGCAATCGGTTATCGTAGAACTGGAAAATGAATCACTCAGCTTCATTGTCAACAATGAGCATAAGTAACAGCGGGAAATTTTAATTTTTTTTACAGTTGAACAAGGTCATTATGCGGTAAGATAATGACCACTTAAAGATTACAGGAATATCTTTTCATGGCACGTATTATTGTCGTTACATCAGGTAAAGGCGGTGTGGGCAAAACCACCACCAGCGCCAGTTTTTCTGCAGGCTTGGCCATGCGTGGCCACAAAACCGTTGTGATCGATTTCGACGTCGGCCTGCGCAACCTGGACCTGATCATGGGTTGCGAACGCCGCGTTGTTTACGACTTCGTCAATGTCATTCACGAAGAAGCTACCCTCAACCAGGCCCTCATCAAAGACAAACAGCTTGAAAATCTGTTTATTCTTCCTGCCTCCCAAACCCGTGACAAAGACGCGCTTACCAAAGAAGGCGTAGGCAAAGTGCTTGAAGACCTGGCAAAAATGGGGTTTGAATACATTGTGTGCGACTCTCCCGCCGGCATTGAAACCGGTGCATTGATGTCCGCCTATTTTGCCGATGACGCCCTGGTTGTTACCAACCCCGAAGTCTCATCCGTACGTGACTCTGACCGTATTCTGGGCATTTTATCTTCCAAATCAAAACGTGCCGAAGAGTCACAAGAGCCCGTCAAGGAATTCCTGGTACTTACCCGCTACAACCCCAAACGTGTCGAAGATGGCGAAATGCTTTCACTGCAAGACATTGAAGACATCCTGCGTATCAAGCTGATTGGTGTGGTGCCAGAGTCCGAAGCGGTGCTTCAGGCATCCAATGCAGGTATGCCAGCCATTCACCTGAAAGACACCGACGTGGCTGAAGCCTACCAGGATATCGTCGCCCGTTACCTGGGCGAAGAAAAACCCCTGCGCTTTACCGAATACGAAAAACCGGGCTTGCTGAAACGGCTCTTCGGAGGAAAATAATATGTCATTCCTAAAGTTTTTTCTTGGAGAAAAAAAGTCCTCGGCCAGCGTTGCGAAAGACCGCCTGCAAATCATTCTTGCACGTGAACGAAGCCCGGGCAGCACCGAGCCCGACTTCCTGCCCGCTTTGCAAAAGGAACTGATTGAAGTCATCTCCAAATACATCAAAATCAACGCTGATGACATCAAGGTTCAACTGGATCGCAAAGATACCCTTGAAGTACTTGAAGTCAAAATTGAAATGCCGCAAGAAGACAAAAGCAAAAAAGCGGAGTGACACGTGCATTCGGTTCCCACGCGCAGGAATGCGTTTGGTGATGCCACTGCCATAGCGTAGCCCATAAAAAAACGCTGCATATCTTTTGAATATGCAGCGTTTTTATTTAAGTGGCAAGTATAAGCTTCTTTAACAGCACCAACCTGATACCAGGCTGGCACTGCTACTCATTTAACAATTACCACTCATACCCAACACTGGCACCATACATAAAGTGACCACGAGAGTTACCACTGACACCACCTTTAAATATCCAGTCACCACTTGTAGACCTTGTAGACAAGCCGACAGCATAACCTTGTTCACCACGGTAACCGGCCGTACCTAAACTCACTACACTTTTACCTGGGGTAGAAGCCTGTGGCAAGCTAGCCAATGCACCTGCAGCCGCAGAACCCGCACGGTTATCTTTATCAAGACGATTCATGTCACTGCGTATTGAATCAATACGGCTAGACACGCTGTTCAGCTGACCCATGTTAACCGCATCGGTATCAGCAACACCAGCGGCTACATTGGTAATCCGCTGACCACCGGCATCAATACCATTGGCAGAAATACTTGGACCAACCTGTGCCCCCGCTATATTCTGGAACGACAAGCCATTACCATTCAGTACAGTAACACCACCAGTTGCGCTATAAACTTTAACCCCATTGGTATCCATAACAGTATCACCGGTAGTAAGGCGATTTGCCGTTACGTCACCAATCACACCCAAATCACCACCAATAGTGGCGCTGTTAATTACGGTCAGGCTGTCTGCCTGGACTGAGTTGGCAAAAGTTGCAAGACCAGCCACATCCAGTGTTCCACCAATATTGCCGTTACCAATGACTCCCAAATTACCGCCCAGGGAAGTATTACCCGCCACGCCAAAATCACCACCGACGTTTGAATCACCGGTAACACCCAGGTTACCGCCCACACCGGCATCACCAGCCAGGGAAGTATTACCCGTTACACCCAAATCACCACCGACGGTTGAATCACCGGTAACACCCAGGTTACCGCCCACACCGGCATCACCAGCCAGGGAAGTATTACCCGTTACACCCAAATTACCACCGACGGTTGAATCACCGA